>JBHEOA010000124.1:0-4766 GCA_046261835.1 Gemmatimonadota bacterium | reverse complement strand
CGAACACCTTCACGCTCATCCTCTCCCCCGCGCTCGCGAGCCGGCTGATCCCCTGGATCCTCCTGCCTCCCTTCGTGGCGGAGCTGTCGTTCGCGCTCTGGCTCCTGCTGAAGGGCGTCCGCCGTAGCGAGTAGATGGACCGGTTCAAATACCTCAGCGTCCTGGCTCAATTGCCCATCGCTAGGGCCGGAACTGCTCGAACACGCTCTCCAGCACGGCGGGACCGCGAGCGGACGCTTTCTCGCGCAGAAACGCGAGCCGCTCCTCGTAGGTGGGGCGCTCCTGCTTCCAGATGACGCCGAACGACATGTCGAAGATGTCGGCCTGGGTGCTGATCTCCCAGGCGGCGCGCCAGTCGGTGGGATCGTGGGTGTCGCCGTTCTCATTCAGCCAGCGCGCCTTTTCGCGGATCGTCTTGAACTGCTCGTTGCCGCGGAAGGTGACGCACGGCGGAATCGCCTGGATGAAGGCGAAACCGGGATGGCGGAAGGCGGTGAGCAGCAAATCCGTGAGGTGCGGGACGTTGCCGCTGAAGCCGCGGGCGACGAACGAGGCGCCGTACGTCATGGCCAGCGTACAGGGGTTCATCGGCTCCTCGATCGAGCCGTGCTTGGTGGTCGTCGATACGTCTCCGAGGGGCGTAGTCGGCGAGAACTGGCCCTTAGTCAGGCCGTAGACCTGGTTGTCGAACATGAGATAGGTGATGTCGGGATTGCGCCGCGCGGCGTGCGGAAAGTGTCCGGCGCCGATCGCCAGACCGTCGCCGTCGCCACCGGAGGCGAAGACGAGCAGGTCCGGTCGCGTCAGCTTGAGGCCGGTCGCGAGCGGCAGGACGCGGCCGTGGAGAGCGTTGAAGCCGTACGCGTTGACGTACCCGGGGAGCCGGCCGGCGCAACCGATCCCCGTGAGCACCGCGATGTTCTCGGGCGGGACCTGGACCTCGCTCAACGCTTTGGTGAGCGCCGCCAGGACGCCGAAGTCGCCGCAGCCCGGGCACCAGATCGGCTTTAGATCGGTCTTGAACTCCTTGGCCGAAATCTTGGCCTCGGTCCGGGGGACGCTCGCCAGCGCCGTCGCCATCAGGCCTCTCCTCCCTGGACCATGAACTGTATGCGCTCCTCGATCTCAGCCACGGTGAACGGCATTCCGCCCGCGCGGGAGTATACCCTCGTTCGCTCCCGGGGAAGGTCGAGCCGCGCCGCCGCGTAATGGTAGAACTGGGCCTGATGGTTGAGCTCGACCCATAAGGTCCGGTCGACCCGATCCACGAACGCCTGGATCGCCGCGCGCGGCAGCGGGACGAGGAGCTGGGGGACGCATACCCCTACCCGGATCCCCTCGCGGCCGAGTCGGCGCACCGCCTCACGCGCCTGGGCGCTGGTCGAGCCCCAACAGACGACACCGAACTCCGGATCGTCGTGGCCGAAGATGCGCACCAGCTCGCCCCCGCGCTCCTCGGCCAGCCGCTCGAGCTTCTGGTGGCGCTTCGCACTCATCCGCTCGTGAACCGTCGCGTTCGAGGTCGGGTCGCCGGCCTCCACGTGCTCGAGACCGCTGACCGTGTGCATGCCCCCCGGTTCGCCCGGAATCGCCATCGGCGAGACGTCGCCTTCCACCAATCGGTACCGCTTGTACCGCTCGCCGCCGTTGCCACCCGGGCCGTTGCTGCTCGACCCCTCGCCGTCGCCTCTTCCCCCGTCGTTGCTCCGGTCGTCGCTGCCCGCGCCGTCGCTCGACAGCGTCCTGCGGTTGAGGACCGGCCAGCGATGGATGTCGAACGGAGCGACCGACTCCTTCCGCTGGCCCAGGTACTGGTCGCTGAGCACGATGACCGGGGTCTGATACGCTTCGGCAATGTTGAACGCCTCGACCGCGATGTGGAAGCAGTCGGCGACGTCGTAGGGGGCGAGCACGACTCTGGGTGCATCGCCCGGGCCGCCCAGCGCCGCGTGGTTGAAGTCGCACTGCTCGGTTTTGGTCGGGATGCCCGTCGAGGGGCCCACGCGCTGGATGTCGGCGATGACCAAGGGGATCTCGGCCATCGAGGCGAGGCCGAGGAACTCGGTCATGAGCGAGAAACCGGGCCCCGCGGTCGAGGTCATCACCTTGGTGCCCCCGAACGACGCTCCCACGCACATCCCGATCGCCGCGATCTCGTCCTCGGTCTGCATCATCGTGCCGCCGAAGCGTGGAAGCTCGTTGGCGAGCCACTCCATGACGTCGGATGAGGGCGTGATGGGATACCCTGCGTAGAAGCGGCATCCCGCCTTGATCGCGCCGAAAGCGAGCGCTTCGTTGCCGGTCATGAGGAGCTTGGGGTCGCCCTTCTCGGACGCGAAGCGGATCGGGATCACGACGTCCGGGAGCAGATCCCGCACGTACTCGTGCCCGGCGCGGAGAGCCTGGCGGTTGGCCTCGACCACCTGCTCTCCCTTGCGGCGAAACTTCCGCGCCACCGCGTCGGCGATCCCCTCCTGCGGAAGGTCGAACAGCTCGGCCAGGACCCCCAGGAGCAGGATGTTCTTGGAGAGCTCCGTCCCGGTCGCCGACTTGGCGAGATCGGCGAACGGAATGGCCACGATGAGCGGCTCCAGAGCCGGGTCGACCGGAACGTCGGCGCGCGCGGTGCCGTCCTTCTCGTCGTACAGCACGACCACGCCCGGTCGCAGCGCCAGCTCCGCGCGGAACAGCTGGAAGTCGGCCCAGTTGAAAGCCACCAGGACATCGAGGGCATCTCCGTACGAGAGCACCTCGTCCTGGCTGATCCGCACGCGGCAGGATGACTCCCCGCCTCTGATTTGCGGCCCGAACGACTTGAGGATCGTGGCATACAGCCCGTCTGCGGCGGCCGCCGAGACGAGGAGCTCGCCGGACGATATCACGCCGTCGCCGCCCGCCCCCACGATCCCGATCGTGATGTCGTCGATCGTTCGACGTTCGCGCGCGGCAGCGAGGGTCGAGATGTCAGTCAGGGTATCAGGCACGAGGACTCGAGCTCAGGGGTCGGGGATCAGGAAACGATGAAAGATACCGGTCTTTCTCGGCTGCGAACAACCGCGTCCGGAGACGTTTCCTGCCTAAGATGGTCCTTGCATACCTACGCTCGACGCTGTTAGTCCTGTCTTCGTGAATACGCTGAGCCGTTTCTTCCGCCTTGCCGGAGCACGAGACCACCGTCCGCCGCGAGGTCGTGGCGGGCATCACGACCTTTCTCACGATGGCCTACATCATCGTCGTCAACCCGAAGATCCTCGAGGCGGCGGGGATCCCCCTCGGTCCGTCGATGGTGGCGACGATCCTGACGGCGGCCTTCGGGACCTTGCTCATGGGGGTATATGCCCGCCGCCCGTTCGCGATCGCTTCGTACATGGGCGAGAACGCGTTCGTCGCCTTCACGGTCGTGGGACTCTTGGGCTATCCGTGGGTGGTCAAGGTGCGGTCATGGCTCGCGAACGCGATCCCGGAGTCGATGAAGCTCGCGTTCGCGGTCGGCATCGGTCTCTTTCTGTCGTTCATCGGCCTCCACACCAGCGGGATCGTCGTGCTCGGCGCTTCCGGCGCCCCGGTTCACGTGGGTGACTTCGGCGACCCGAAGGTGCTCCTCGGCGTGTTCGGGTTCCTGGTCACCGCCGCCCTCATGATCCGGCGGGTGACCGGCGCGATCCTGCTCGGGATCCTCGCGACGATCGGGCTAGCGTTCGCGCTTGGCATCGAGTCGCCGCCCGGGGCGTGGGTCGGCCTGCCCCCGAGCCTCGCCCCGACGTTCCTGGCGCTCGACGTGCCGGGGGTGCTGACCTGGGGATTCTTCCCGATCGTGCTGACGCTCTTCGTCATGGCTTTCGTCGACACGATCGGGACGCTGATGGGCCTCGCCCTGACCGAACTCGTGCCCGCTTTCGCGACGATCGCGCTCATGTCGTTCACCTACAACCTCGGGATCGGCATGACGGCGGGATTCCTGACCTACGCGGTCGTCAAGACCGTGAGCGGCCGGTGGGGCGAGGTCTCGCCGGGGATGTGGATCCTGGCAGCGCTCTCGGCCCTCTTCTACGTCTTCTACCCCTACTGACCAAGCCAGGAATCCGCCCGGGAGACCCGCGGCCGGGCACTACCCGTTCATCCGCGGCGCTTGCGAAACTTCTCGATCAGTCGTTGGGTGAGCGTGAGCCGGTTCGGCGAGAACTGATCGAGGGCCGCGCGGACATAAGGGCGAAGCTGCCGGCTGGTATATGCCGAATACCCGACCTGCTTTATCTCGCCCAGAGTCTCCCGGTAGTGATCGAGCAGCGCCGTCGCGAAGATCTGTCCGCTGCGCGTCGCCCCAACTCGTGTGGACGCCGAGAGCCAGCGCACCCCGCCGGGAAGAGCGCGCGCAGCCGATATCGCCATCACAGAGGACGTCTCGAAAACCGACCTCCCCTGCAGCGCGGATTCTGACTTGAGCTGCATCCACGCATTGCGGATCGTGTCCCGGGAGGGAAGGCCGGGAGACGACAGGCCACGGGCTTCTTCCCGAATCGCCTTCCACTCCTTTCGAAGTCCCGCGACGTCGAGAGGCGGCGTGTTCATCGTCGCGGCCAACCGGGAGGACGTCCGTTCCAGGCCATTCAGCATCTGATCGACGCTGGTGAAATGCGTGTCCGCCTCCAGCAGGCCCTTTGCTTTGAGTGCGTCGGCTATTTCCGGGATCAGATGCCGGCCCATGCCACTGAGATCGGCCAGAGCCGCGAGTACCCAGACGGGCGATGCGCGAAAGGCGACGATGC
>JBHEOA010000123.1:0-31800 GCA_046261835.1 Gemmatimonadota bacterium | reverse complement strand
GAGAGGCGATTGGCGAGCACGCACCCCGCGGATCCGGCACCGACGATCACGTAATCATGGGTGCGCGCGGCAGCCCGCTCGGCTTCTGTATGGGCTCTCGTCAACTCAGCCGTACCAGCCAAACGTCATGATGTTCCGGAGTTTTCTTTGCCATTCGCGGAACTCGGAATCCGCCGGGAGGCGCATAACGCCGATCGTAGCCGACCGGCGTCAAAGTTCGCGTTTGCGATAGATGACTTGATAACCCTCGTGCAGCACTTCCAGCCGATCGGCCATCGTCTCACGAAAGATGTCGATCGCGAGCTTGGGGCGCCTCGAAGGCGGGCGCTCCCGCTGCCACAGGTAGTCGTCGAAGATGAGAACCCCGCCGGGTTTGAGCAGCCTCCACGCCAGCATTCCATCGAGCAGCACTGTGCCGGCGTCGTGGGCGCCGTCGATGTAGATCGCATCGAAGCTCGCGGGCTCGAGGTCGGGCACAACGTCACCCGATTTGCCTTTCAACTTACGAACCTGTCGGTGTCGGTCGACGAGACGGATATTATGGTCGAACCGGGCCTCGAGAGCCGGTCGAGGGAAGGGATCAACGCAGACGAGCTCGGAGGACTCGTCCGTCAGCACGTGCTCGAGGAACCACGCGGCCGATCGGCCCTCGAAGCTCCCGATCTCCAGGAGCCGCACCCCGGGTCGCCCCGCCATCGACGCCAGCGCCCGTCTCCAATCCTCCTGAAAACCAGAGACGTAGTCGGTGGTGTAGCTCGGCGCCCTCCGACGGGCCAGATCCTTTCGAACGCGACGGTCCGCCCTGGCCCTCGTTTGTGCCGACACGAAGGCCTTCAACCGGCGGAGCAAAGTCACCATGCGCCGGATGTGTTGTGGATAACTGAGCGAGAATGATCGATCGGACACTTGAGCGGGCGGCTTGGGTTTGTCCGGCACATCTTGGCGCGTTTCTTCAAATGATCGACTCGGTGATCGCGGCAATTGGGCCAAGGTAGAGGGTCGATCTTAAGCGTCAATGACCGAACGCCCACGGATCTTGTCCGTCCTCATCGTGCGCCTCGATCTGGGACGTCTTGAGCTGCCATCGAGCCGCGGGAGTATTGAGCCGGAGGCCGGGAGCCTCTGGAGATGGCGAGTCCCCGAAAGCCGAACCGCGGAGTTACGCGCATCGTGTTTGTGCACTCTTAGTGTGTGGGTTGATGAAACGGTGCGGTGTGGATAAACTCGGAGTTGAAATGGCACGATTCGTGCGGTCTCAATATCAAACCGTAAATTACCTCGGGGGACGATGGCGCTTCGACAGCACCTCGCCGTAAGCCAACGGCAGGAAATGAGGATGAATCCGCGCCTGTACCAGGCGATGGACCTCCTCTACCTCCCCCTCCTCGAACTCGAACAACATCTCAAGCAAGAACTCGTCGGTAACCCGTTCCTCGACCTCGAGGAGCCGGAAGAGGATTTCGCCGAGCAGGCTGAAGCCGAGCAGGCCGAGGTCGAGGAGGCTGAATCCGAAGACGAAATCGACTGGGAGGAGATCCTGCTCGACGGCTTCGATTCCGGGTACCGTAGTGGATCGACGCACGAGGACCTGGAAGGATACGACAAGGTCCCCGAGACCACCGTCGACCTCTGGGACCATCTCCTCGAGCAGCTCTACCAGAACAACGGTTACGCGGGACGCGAAATCGAGGTCGGCGAAGAGATCATCGGCAACATCGACGACGACGGTTTTCTGACACTCTCGATCGAGGAGATCGCCATCACTACAGGAGAGCCGCTGGAGATAGTCGAGCGCATCCTCGCTCGGATTCAGAACTTCGACCCTACCGGCGTCGGAGCCCGCGATCTGCGCGAGTGCCTGCTGTTGCAGATCGCAGAAGAGTTGGGCATCGACAGCCTGTCCTATCGCATGGTCCGCGATCACTTCGAGGAGCTATCGGCTCACAAGTACCACGACGTCGCTCGGGCCATGGGTATCACCCCGCAGGAAGTCCAGGCCGCGGCCGACCAGATCGCCTCTTTCGATCCCAAGCCGGGGCGCAAGTACTCGGAGATGCCCACGAGCTATGTCACGCCTGACCTGGTCGTTCATGAGGTCGACGGCCGGTTCGTCGTCGTGCTCAACGACGGCGAGCTGCCGAGGCTCAGGATCAGTCCGAGCTATCAGCTCCTCGCCCAGAACGGTCACTTCAAAGGCCAGGCCAAGGAGTTCGTCCAGAGCAAGCTCAACAGCGCGAATTGGATCATCCAGGCGATCGAGCAGCGACGCCAAACGATGCTCAAGGTCATGCACGTGATCCTCAATCGGCAGCACGAGTTCTTCGAGCAGGGGATCCAGCACTTGCGTCCTCTGACCCTGAAGGAGGTGGCCGACGAGATCGGGATGCACGAGTCGACGGTCAGCCGGGTGACGAACCAGAAGTGGGTGCAGACTCCTCGCGGGGTCTTCCCGCTCAAGTTCTTCTTTTCGAGCGGGCTCTCGACCGAAGAGGGAGAGGATGTCTCCGCGCGGGGCGTCAAGGCGCGGATCGAGGAGATGATCGGGAACGAGAACCCCAAGGATCCGTTAACCGATCAACAGATCGTCGAGAAGCTCAAGTCGGAAGGGGTCAACATCGCCCGCCGCACAGTCCAGAAATACCGCGATCAGCTGGGAATCCTCTCCTCGCGTTACCGCAAGCGCGTTTGATCTGAGTTCACGTCCTACCCGAGTTCACGTCCTACCCGGGTCCACGTCCAAAGTAAGTTCACGCACTGCCTCTGAGTCGTGCCCCGCGTATACTTCCGACCACATACGGAGCCCGCGGTCGGCCGACGAGGGTGATCCTTGGGCCGCCTGTCAGGTCGCCGCTCAGGTGAAGGGAGGAGTGGACATGCAGGATACCCTGACCGTCCGCCACGGCGAGGCGAACGAGGCCATCAAGGGGTACGTGCGAAGCGAGGTGGGGGGCCTTTCCAAGTTCTTCGAGCGGCTGGTCGAAGCCGACATCGTGCTCGACCAGGAGGGACACAGGTTCATCGTGGAAGTCCGCCTCCACACCTCCAACGACACTCACTTCGCAAGCGCCGAAGCGGGTGATTTCCGTACCGCGATCGATCAGACAGTCGAGAGGCTCCGCCGCCAGCTCGAGCGGCACAAAGGTCGGCTTTCCACTCGGACGCTGAGCAACGAGGATCGGGCGCTCCTGCTGGGAACCGCCGTGGCGACCGCGCGCGCTCTAGCCGAGGGCGGGGGACCGGAAGGAGTACCCTCGGAATGGGATCGTATCACGAGTGCGGAGGCGATCACCCGACTGCGCGATAGCGGCGAAGAAGTGCTCGTTTTCGTCGACACGGTCGACGGCGGTGTCAAGATCGCTCGCCGAGGCGAGGATGGCTCCGTGGACGTCGTCGCGGCCGAGGCATTCGAGGCCGAGGAGCGGTAACCGAACAGCCATGGGCGCGCTGACGGTCGCCGAGCTCCTCGCTCGCAAGGCCGACCCTCTTCAGCTCTCGCTCCTCACCGGCGAGCAAACCGCTCTCAGTTCGATCACGACCGACGAAGTGATGAGCCCGGGTCTCGTGCTGGCGGGCTACACCGAGCGATTCACTTCCCAGCGAGCCCAGGTCCTCGGCGAGACCGAGGTCAGCTACTTGCGTTCCCTGCCCGACGCCGAGCGCGAAGTCTCGCTCGACCGTCTGCTCGGCTTCGACCTGCCGGTCGTGTTTGTTACAAAAGGGCTGGAACCACCGCCTGGCCTCCTCGAGTGCGCTAACGCACGCGGCATCCCGATCGTGCGGACCGAGCTCAAGACCGGCGTCTTCTACACCGCCATCAAGTCGTTTCTCGAAGTCCAATTTGCTCCGTCCGCATATATCCATGGCTCGCTGGCCGACGTCTATGGTGTCGGCCTCCTGTTCACGGGACGAAGCGGGATCGGCAAGTCCGAATGCGTGCTCGACCTCGTCGAGCGCGGCCACCGCTTCGTCGCCGACGACCAGATCCACGTCAGCCGACGTCGCGGCGGCATCTTGATCGGACGTTCAAGCGAGGTGCTCGGCTTCCACATGGAGATCCGCGGTATCGGAATCATCGAGATTCAGTCGCTGTTCGGAATTCGCTCCGTGCGCCAACAGAAACGGATCGAAGTGGTGGTCAGGCTCGAGGAGTGGGATGAGGCCGAGCACGTCGAGCGCATCGGCCTGGAGGAAGAACGGACCGCGGTCCTGGACGTCGAGCTGCCGCTGGTGCGAGTGCCGCTCAACCCTGGGAAGAACATCACCGTGATCGCCGAGGTCGTGGCGATGGCTCATCTGCAGCGATACTCGGGAAACGTGGCGGCCGAGCAGTTCAACCAGCGCCTGATCGAGCGGATGCGGTCGAAGGCGGAGCTCGAGTCGTACCTCGAAGAGGATTACGAGTGAGCGACCGATGTGGGGTGGTGGTCGCCCACGGTCCCCTCGCCGAGGGCCTGCTTTCCGCCCTGGCGCGCGTGGCCGGTCCGCAGGAGAACCTGTGGGGTCTCAGCAACGAAGGCCTCGCGCGAGACGCGCTGGTTGAGGCGGTGCGGAACTCGATCGAGTCGCGCGGACGCGGCCGGGAGGTCTTCTTGTTCAGCGACATGATCGGCGGCTCCTGCGGCCAGGCCTGCAAGCGGCTGCTCGCGGAGGGCGTCGTCCGGGCCGTTTTCTACGGTATCAACCTGCCGCTTCTCATCGAGTTCGTGTTCCTGCAAGAGCAGCCGTTCGACACGATGATCGCCGCGACGGTATCGAAGAGCCGCGCCGCGCTCGGAGTCGAGCGATGACGATCGCGCTCTTCCGCGTCGACGAGCGATTGATCCACGGTCAGGTCGTCGTCGGTTGGGGGCGCCGCCTCGATCCTGACCGTGTCATCGTGATCCACGACGGATTGGCGGACGCCGCCTTCGAGCAGGAGATCTATCGTTCGGGTTTACCCGCGGGGATCGAGGCTGACTTCTGGAGCGTGGTCGAAGCGGTCGAACGGCTGCCAGCGGTCTCGGATGCCGAAGAGACGGCGATCGTCCTGACCGAAGATCTGACGACGATGGTGAGTCTCGTTCGCGCCGGCGTGAGGATCGAGGAGGTCAATGTGGGCGGCATCCACGCCGCACCGGGTCGCGAGCGCGTGCTGGACTACGTCTGCCTGGGAATCGAGGAGCGACAGCGGATCGCGGAGCTCGAGGAGGCCGGTGTGAGGGTGACGGCGCAGGACGTTCCCTCCGCCGCGCCAGTTCCTCTGGTCGAGCACGTCCGGTGACGGCGCTCGAGCTCGCGGCGCTGGCGGTGCTCGGCGCCATTCTGTTCCTCGACCAGTGGCCGGCATTCCAGACAATGGCGTCCCGGCCGATCGTGACCGGTGTGCTCGTGGGCACGATTCTCGGCCGACCGGCCGAGGGAGCCCTATGGGGCGCCGTGTTCGAGGCGATTTTCCTGGGGGTCCTGCCCGTCGGGGCGGCCCGGTACCCTGACGTCGCGCTCGCCACGGTAGCCGGCACCACGGTCGCGCTGCTGGGTCGCGAGAACGAGCTCTACCCGGCCGGCCTCGCGATCCTAGCGGCGGTGGTCGCCGGACGGCTCGGCGAGTGGGCGGATCACGCTCAGCGGCGGTGGAACGGTAGAACCGCAGCGCGGGTCCGGGAGCGGGTCGCGACCGGCGACCCGGAAGGGCTGTCCGGTGCGGTGGCCGGGGCGCTGGCTCGGGGCGCGGCCCTGGGAGCCGTTCAAACCGCTCTCGTGGTCGCTGCGGGAGTCGCCCTCGGTCGGCTCGTAGGGGCATCGCCTTGGAGTGGGCCGCTTCCGCCTCGAGGCGTGGCCGTGGCCGCGCTCGCGGCGGCGGTGGTGGGCGGCGCGCGACTCTTCGCGCCGAGACGGACGGAGGGCGCGCGCCGCGCCGCAGCTTGGGGGGTGGGGGTCGTGGCTGGACTGGGGCTGGCTCTATGGGCGCTCAGGCCTTGAGGACCCCGGCGGCGGCCCACGGTTACCGCCGCCGACCCCGTGCCGCCGAGCGGCGGCGGATCGCGCTTCGCTCGAGCCTTCTCCAGGCGGCCTGGAACTACGAGACGCTGCAAGCGGTCGGGTTCGCGTGGTCGCTGCTCCCGGGTCTGCGCCGACTCTATCCGGATCCAGAGGCCCGCGCGCGTCGGGTTCTCGCCCATCTCGAAGTCTTCAACTCGAATCCTTACGTCGCCACGCTCGCCATGGGGGTGGCGCTCAGGATCGAGGAGGAGATCGCTCGCGGCGCCGCGGGAGCGGAGCAGCGTCTGGCGCGTTTGCTCAAGGCCCTGCGTGCCACGCTCGGGGCGATCGGCGACGAGCTTTTCTGGGTCGCGTGGCGGCCAGCGCTCGGACTGGCGGGCGCGGTCGTGACACTGGCCACTTCGAGCCCGTGGATCGCGCTGGGTTTCCTCGTCGCTTTCAACGCGCTGGCTCAGACGGTCCGCTGGCGGGGCGTGCGAGCAGGCTTTGCCAGCGGCGCGGGAATCGCGCGGGTCCTTCAGGACCCCTTCTGGCGCCGGACGACGGAGCTCGGCAAAGCGCTGGGCACCGCGGCGGCGGGAGCCGCGGTCGGCGTAGGGGCGGTCGCGGCGTGGGAACGCGGTGGCGACGGCGGGGGTCTCGGGATATTCTTGATTCTCGTTCTCCTTCTCTGGGTGGCGGGTCGGCTGCGTGCCGGGTCGCGCGGTCCGCTGTCGCCGTCGTTGGCCTTCCTGGTCGTCGTGCTCCTGCTCAGCGCGCTCTTCCAACTCCGGCCCGGTGCGGTCCCCTGGTGAGCCCTGTCCACGAAGCCCGCGTCACGATCCGCAACAAGCTCGGCCTGCACGCGCGCCCTGCGGCCCAGTTCGTCAAGCTTTCGAGCTCGTTCCCGTGCGAGGTCCTCCTGGGCCGGGACGACGTCGAGGTGAACGGCAAGAGCATCATGGGGGTGATGATGCTGGCCGCCGAGCAGGGAGCAACCGTGACGATCCGCACCATGGGTCCCGACGGGGAGGCTGCCTTGCGTGAGCTCGTGGCGCTCGTAGAGCGCGGTTTCGACGAAGACGACGAGGGAAGACCCATGGGTCGGACGGGCGTGAGCCGGGCCCGTGGCTGAAGAGCTGATCCACCACGGTTATGGCGCCTCCGGAGGCATCGCCTATGGCCCTGCCTACATCATCGCGCCCGATACCCTGCGGCTCCCGCGCCACGCCGTCCCTCCCGACGAGCTCGACTCCGAGGTCGCGCGGCTCGACGATGCGCTGGTCAAGGCGAGCGGCGAGATCGTGCGAGTGCAGTCGGCGTTGGTCGCTGCCGACAAGCGAGACGAAGCCGAGATCCTCGAATCGCACCGCATGATCCTCGCTGACCAAGAGTTGTCGGGGCCGGTCCGGGAGCGGATCCGCGCGGAGCGGCTCAACGCCGCCTACGCGTTCCATTCCCGAGTCAGCGACCTGATCGGGCGGCTGGAGGCGAGCGACAATTCCTATCTGCGGGAGCGGATCCGTGACATTCGCGACGTGGAGCACCGCGTGGTCCGTAACCTTCTCGGCACGCGCGAGCCCGCCGTCGCCGACCTCATGCAGAATGCGATCCTGGTCGCGCATGACCTTCCCGCCTCGCTGACCGCCGAGCTCGACCGCGACCGCGTCCTGGGATTCGCCACCGAGGTCGGGACGGCGGCCAGTCATACCGCGATCCTCGCGCGCGCACTCGAGATTCCGGCCGTCGTCGGCCTAGGCCCGATCCTGACGCGACTTCCACATGGCGCACCGATCATCCTCGACGGCCGTGAGGGCCTGCTCATCGAGAACCCTTCAGACGAAACGGTGGCGGAATACGATCGGCTGCGCGCCAAGATCGAGCGCAAGCGGGCCATGTGGGTAAGCCTGGCCGACCAGCCGGGTCTTACGGCCGACGGCGTCGAAGTCACGTTCCTCGCGAACATCGACTTTCCGCGGGAAGCCGAGGCCGCGCGCACCTTCGGCTGCGAGGGTGTCGGCCTGTATCGGACCGAGTACCTGTTCCTCCAGAGCGGCGGTGAGCCGACGGAGGAGGAGCAGGTCGAGGTCTACCGCGGGATCGTCCGACGCATGGAAGGACGCCTCGTGACGATTCGCACGATCGACCTGGGGGGCGACAAGCTCCTGGTCGGGATGGAGGCCGAGGACAACCCCTTCCTAGGCTGGCGCGGGATCCGCTACTCCCTCGATCGCCCCGAGGTGTTCCGCGCCCAGCTTCGCGCGATACTGCGCGCCGGCGCCGAGGGGCCGGTCGCGATTTTGCTGCCCATGGTCTCGGCTCTCGAGGAGGCCGACGAGGCGCTGGATCACGTGAGCGCCGCGCGCACCGAGCTCGAGTCCAGCGGCACTCCCCACGCCGCGATCTGTCCCGTGGGAGTGCTGGTCGAGACCCCCGCTGCGGCGCTTCTCGCAAAGCCGCTCGCGCGACGGTTCGACTTTCTCTCGCTCGGGACCAATGACCTCATCCAGTACACGCTCGCGGTCGACCGCGGGAACCGTCGCATCGCGCACTTGTTTCAGCCGTTCCATCCTGCCGTTCTGAGCCAGGTAGCCAGCGTGGTCGAGGCCGCGCGGATAGCCGGAAAGGAGGTCACGGTGTGCGGCGAGATGGGGTCGAACTCGCGCGCGGCGCCGATCCTTCTGGGCCTCGGGGTGCGACGTTTCAGCATGGTCCCAGCGCGGATCCCACGCCTCAAGCAGGTTTTCGGTCGGATCCGGCTCGACGAGGCCGAGCAGGTTGCCGCCGAGGCGCTCGACCTTCCCGGCGACCCCGCGGTACGCGAGCTCGTTGCGACGCGCTTCGGCGACCGCTTCCACCACGCCCCCGACCCGCCCGAGGAGGCAAGATGACGGAGAACGTGACGTCCGAACGGATCGAGGGATGGAGTCGGCGCGCCGCCGAGCTCGACCCGGCAAACATGCGCGGCCACATCGCCGGGCTCGCAGATCAGATCGAAGCTGCGCTCGACCGGGCGGTGCCTTTCGTCGCCTCGCTTCCGAGTGGGGAGACGCCGGTCGCTGTCGCTGTCTTCGGCATGGGAGGATCGGCGATGGGAGCGGACCTCGTCGCTGCGTACACCGACGACCGCAGACGGCTGCCGTGCGTCACCGTTCGCGGCTACGAGATCCCCAGCTGGATCGACGAGCGAGCGCTGGGGGTCGCCTCGTCGTATTCTGGCAACACCGAAGAGACGATCGCGTGCTACGAGGAAGCCAAGCGGCGCGGGGTGCGGGTCGTTGCCATCACGACGGGCGGACGGCTCCGCGATCTCGCCCAGGAGAACGGCGACCCCGTCCTCGATCTGCCCAAGGGATTTCCACCGCGGGCAGCCATCGGTCACTCGTTCGCGGCGGTCGCCCTCGTCGCCGCCCACTACGACCCGTCTCTCGATCCTCGGGTCGAGCAGAAGGCCATCGCCGCGCTGCCCGCCGTGCTGCGACCGCTGGCCGAGCGCTGGTTGGCTTGGAGCGTCGGCAACCCCGCGCTCGAGATCGCCGCGGCCATCGCCGAACGGCTCCCGGTCGTCTACGCCGGACATCCGATCTCGATCGCCGCCGCGCGTCGCTGGAAGACCCAGCTCAACGAGAACGCCAAGATCCCGACCTACTGGAGCGAGTTTCCCGAGCACAACCACAACGAGATCGTGGGGTTCGAAGGCGGCAACCCCGCACTCGAGCACCTCGCGCTCGTCTATCTCGAGACGCCCTGGGACCATCCGCGGGTGACCAAGCGAATGGACTTCGTCCACGGCGAGTGCGCGGGGAAAGTCGGGTGGCAGCGGCGCGTGCGCGAGGAGGCCGCGGCCGAGACCGCTCTAGAGTCGCTCTTCCGTTTGTTCTATCTGGGCGATTGCGCTAGCTTTTTTGTTTCCATCATGACAGGGAAAGACCCCACGCCGGTGCGCTCGATCGACCGGCTGAAATCGGTTCTCGCCGACTGAAACAAGGCTTCGTTGTGGAGATCAGCGTCAGCACCGAGACGTTCGATGCGCCCGGCTCGTAAGGCGCGACGAGGAAGGCATAGCAGAGCTATTCCGACGACGAAGCCTTAGCCGAATCCGAGCGTGAAGATCGTCATCCCGGCGGCCGGGCAAGGCGTGCGCCTGAGGCCCCATACCCACACGATTCCCAAGGTCATGCTGCCGGTGGCGGGCCGGCCGATCATCGGTCACATCCTGGCCGATGTGGCGCCGCTGGAACCCGAAGAGGTGCGACTTATCGTCGGCTACTACGGCGATCGCGTCGAGCGATACGTACGCGAGGCCTTTCCCGAGATGGCGATCCGCATCGTCTGGCAGGCCGAGCAGCTCGGGCTCGGTCACGCCGTCCTCCAGGGTCTCGACGATGGTGACCATGATCCGGTGCTCGTCATCCTCGGCGACACGGTGTTCGACGTCGACTACGAGGCGGTGGTGGCGCGCCGCGAGCATGTCCTGGGCGTGCGGCGAGTGCCCGATCCGGAGCGGTTCGGCATCGTCGAGTTGACGCCGGAGGGCGATCGCATCGTCAAGCTCGTCGAGAAACCCCAGGAGCCACATAGCGACCTGGCGCTGGTCGGCCTCTATTGGGTGACCGACGGCGAGAAGCTCCGCGCCGCTATCGCGGGCCTCGTGAGCGAAGACGTCCGGACGCGCGGTGAGTATCAGCTCACCGACGCCCTCCAGCGCATGATCGATTCGGGCGAGCGTTTCGCGCCCTTCGAGATCGGCGACTGGTTCGACTGCGGCAAGCCCGAGACCCTGCTCGAGACGAATCGCCAGCTTCTCGACCGACGCGGGGGGACGCCCGATCGTGCTGACCGTTGGCGCCGGGCAGCGATCGTCCCCCCCGTCTACCTCGACGAAGACTGCGTGATCGAGAATGCCGTCGTGGGGCCTCATGTCTCGCTTGCCCGCGGCGCCACGATCCGCAACTCCGTGGTGCGCGATTCCATCATCGCCGAGCGGGCTTCTGTCGAGGGGCTCGTCATGGAGCGATCGATCATCGGCCCCGACGTACGCGTTCGTCGCCGGCCCGCAATCCTCAACCTCGGTGAGCTGTCGGAGATCGAATGGTGACGACCATCGCCACACAAGAGCGGATCACGTCAACGGAGAAGACCGCTGTGCGAACGGATCGATACCTCTTCACTTCGGAGTCGGTGACCGAGGGTCATCCCGACAAGATTGCCGACCAGATCTCGGACGGAGTCCTCGACTACGCGCTGGAACGAGACCCCTCGAGCCGGGTCGCATGCGAGACGTTGGTGACCACCGGTCTCGTCGTCGTGGCGGGAGAGATCACGACCAACGCCTACATCCCCGTGTCGGAGGTGGCTCGCCGGACGATCAAAGACATCGGTTACGTCGACGCGCGTATGGGGTTCGACTATCAGACGTGCGGAATCCTCGTTTCGCTCGACCGCCAGTCGCCCGACATCGCTCAGGGCGTCGATCGCGAGGGTGCGGGGGATCAGGGGATGATGTTCGGTTACGCGACCGACGAGACGCGGGAGCTCATGCCGTTGCCCATCTCGCTCGCCCACGCACTGACCCGCCGGCTCGCGGCCAAGCGCAAAGACGGGACGCTCCCATGGGTTCGGCCCGACGGCAAGAGCCAGGTCACAGTGGAGTACGACCAGGGCCGTCCGCGCGAGATCAAGGGCGTGGTGATCTCGACCCAGACCTCGGGCGAAGACGTGGTTTCTCGTGAGGAGATCGAGGAAGGGATCCGGCGGGACGTCATCCAGCCGGTTCTGCCTCGCGACATGGTCGACGCGAAGACGCTCAAGATCTGGATCAATCCCACCGGGCGTTTCGTCGTGGGAGGACCGCAGGGCGACGCAGGGATCACCGGCCGCAAGATCATCGTCGATACCTACGGCGGCGTGGGACGGCACGGGGGCGGAGCGTTCAGCGGTAAGGATCCGACCAAAGTCGACCGCTCCGGCGCCTACGCCGCGCGCTGGATCGCCAAGCACGTTGTCGCCTCGGGGATCGCGCGGCAGTGTGAGGTCCAGATCGCATACGCCATCGGCGTCGCCGACCCCGTCAGCATCATGGTCGACACATTCGGAACAGGGAAGGTGCCGGACCCCGCGATCGGGGAGGCGATTCTCGCGGTCTGGGATCTCAGGCCGCGTGCGATCATCGAGGCGCTCGACCTGCGCCGTCCGATCTATCAGAAGACCGCGGCGTACGGCCACTTCGGCCGCGAGCCCGAGAACGGCGGCTTCACCTGGGAGCGACTCGATCGCCTGAATGATTTCAAATCCGCACTGGGAGAATGAGGAGACGAATGGCCAAGACGAACGCCAAGGAGGAGATGTCGACCGCACCCCATGACATCCGGGACATCGGGTTGGCCGATCGCGGAGCGCGGCGGACCGAATGGGCGAGGCGGCACATGCCCGTGCTCGAGCTGATCGGCGACCGCTTCGAGAAAGAGCGGCCGCTCGAGGGGGTGCGTATCTCAGCGTGTCTCCACGTGACGACGGAGACCGCCAACCTGATGATCGCCCTCGCGCGCGGCGGTGCCGACATCTGCCTTTGCGCCTCGAACCCGCTCTCGACCCAGGACGACGTCGCGGCGCACCTCGTCCGCGATCGCGGGATCCAGGTCCACGCCATCAAGGGCGAGGACAACGACACCTACTATCGACACATTCAGGCTGCACTGCAGCATCGACCGCAGGTCACGATGGACGACGGCGCCGACCTCGTGAGCGCGCTCCACATGATCGCGCTCGAGCGGTACGACGACCTCCACCCTGTGATCCGGGAGTGGGCGACCGCGCTCGACGACTCCGAGCGGCGGGAGATCGTGGGAGGAGTAATCGCCTCGACGGAGGAGACTACGACGGGAGTGATCCGTCTCAAGTCGATGGAGAAGAGCGGGGTTCTGCTATTTCCCGTGATCGCCGTCAACGACTCCAGCACCAAGCATCTATTCGACAACCGCTACGGCACGGGCCAGTCGACGATCGACGGCATTCTCAGGGCCACCAACCTCCTGCTGGCCGGATCGAGCGTCGTCGTCGCGGGTTACGGCTGGTGCGGCAAGGGCGTGGCGCGGCGGGCGGCGGGACACGGAGCCCAGGTCATCGTAACCGAGATCGACCCTCTGCATGCGCTGGAGGCACACATGGACGGCTTCCGCGTCATGCCGATGGCTGATGCGGCCGAGATCGGCGACGTCTTCATCACCGTGAGCGGCGACATCAACGTCATCCGGCGCGAGCATTTCGAGCGGATGAAGGACGGGGCGATCGTCGCCAACAGTGGCCACTTCAACGTCGAGATCGACCTCGAGTCGCTGGAGGCGATGGCGAGCGAAAAGCGCTCGGTGCGCGATTTCGTGGAAGAGTACACGGTGGGAGACAAGAAGATCTTCGTCCTCGGCGAGGGCCGGCTCATCAACCTGGCTGCTGCCGAGGGGCACCCGGCGAGCGTCATGGACATGTCGTTCGCCAACCAATCGCTGGCCGCTGAGTACATCGTCCAGCAGGGCGAGCGACTGGAAAAGAAGGTCCAGCCCGTGCCCGAAACGATCGACCGGGAGATCGCGCGCATCAAGCTCAAGGCGCTCGGCGTGACGATCGACACACTCACGCCTGCGCAGGAGAAGTACCTCGCCTCGTGGGAGATGGGCACCTGACGCCGGAACGGGTTGGCCGCCAGTCGCCCACGGTTTCATCTTTCTCCCCATGCGCAAAAAGCCTCACACTCTGGGAGCCGCCTGGCTCCTCCTCGCCGTCGCGCTCGTCGGATTCGCCTGTGCGGATGGCACGACGTCGATCCCGATCGAGCCCGAGACGGGAACGATCATCGGTCGCGTGGTCGATTCCAATCGCACTCCGCTTGCTGGGGCGCTGATCCACACGACGTCCGCGCCGAGTGTGATGACGGACGCGACGGGCCACTTCACGATCGCGGACCTGCCGCTAGAGGCGGAGTACCTGGTGACCGCCGTCAAGGCCGGGTACGTGTCGTCCTCCGTGGAAGTCCCTGTGACCGAGGCCCAGCCCCTCATCTCGATCGAGCTCACGCTCGCCCGCCTCGGCGGCTAACGCCGAGAGAGTTCGTCCGCCCGACCAGCCACGACGATCCTTCCGTAACGAACTGATGCACATCGCGTAAGTGCGTGGTGTGGAACATCCCGAAGCGTGTGCGCGTAATGGAACACACCCGTTTCTAACGCTTGTGCGGTCAGCCGGCTCGGGGTATGTTCGCCATTCAGCCATTCAGGAGACGCGGGTGGAAGAACAGGACATCATCGAAGTCAAGGTCGCGAGCCTGGGGATCGATTCGACGACCCAATCGCCGATCGTAATCCTCAAGGAAAAAGAGGGCGACCGGTATCTCCCGATATGGATCGGACCCAGCGAGGCGAGCGCGATCGCGACCGAGCTCGCCGGCGTCAAGTTCTCCCGCCCGCTGACTCATGACTTGATGAAGAACATGGTGCGCGCGCTGCGCGGTGAGTTGACCCAGGTCGTCATCGGTGCACTCAAGAACAACACCTACTACGCACAGGTTTTCGTGCGTCACGGTGAAGACGTCGTTTCGATCGATGCCCGCCCCAGTGACTCGATCGCGCTCGCGCTCAGGCTCAACGCGCCGATCTACGCCTCGGAAGGGTTGCTCGATCACAGCGCCGAGGAAGTCGGCGAAGTCGGGGACGACGATTACGATCCCGAAGATCTCAAAGAGTATCTCCGGCGGATGAACCCGGAAGACTTCGGAAGGTTCACGCTCTAAGAGGCTGCTCGAGCCTCTGGCCTTTTGGTGTCCTGCTAGTTTTTTTGGTGTTCTGCTAGTCATTGTTTCGAGGTGCCCGCCGTCGACCGCCTGAGGGACCGGGGCGGCGGGAGAATAGGGAATGCGGTGCAAAGCCGCAGCGGCCCCGCCACCGTGAGGTCGCGGGCCCCATAGGGGCCCCGCCGAGCCGGGAGACCTGCCTCGAAGCCCGTTGCACGCGGTCCTCGCGGGAGGGATCCGGCGACTTCATGCTTCCTGCTACCCCCCGATCCGTCGCACGCGCTGCTGCTTTGGCCGCGACGTTGGCGCTGCTGGCGCCGGCATGCGACGAAGACACGCCCCAACCGAGCCCCTCGACGATCGCGGTCGTCGACGACGCTGGACGCGAGATCCGGCTCGCGCGGCCGGCACGGCGCATCGTTTCGCTCGTCCCCTCGGCGACCGAGACGATCGTTGCGCTCGGCGCGAGCGAGCGGCTGATCGCGCGGACCGATTACGATCGGTCGGCCGAGCTCGCCGGCTTGCCGAGCCTGGGGGGCGGGCTCGACCCGAGCGTCGAGGCCCTCGTGGAGCTCGGCCCCGACCTGGTCGTCGCATGGGACGCGCGCGATGGCGCGGGACTCCGGGCGCGGCTCGAAGCCGCCGGCATCCCCGTTTACTCCGCCGCGATCCAGGACACAGCTGCGCTCTTCGCCACCCTGCGGCGGTTGGGCATCCTCCTGGGACGGGAATCGGCGGCCGACTCGTTGTCTCGATCTCTGCGTGACACGCTGACGGCGGTCGCCGCTGAGTCCGAGGGTGGACCCCGGCCGCGCGTGCTCTTCCTGCTCGACGGCGATCCTCCACGGACCGCCGGGCCCGGCACGTTCGTATCCGATCTCATCGTGATTGCGGGTGGGGAGCCGGCCTATCCGGCGGTCGCCGGCGAGTGGCCGGTCGTCTCGCTCGAGACGGTCGTCGCCGACCCGCCCGACGTGGTCCTGGTGCCCGTCGACGAGGCCGAGCCACCCGCGCTCGCGCGACGCGTCGGGTGGCGCGGGATTCCGGCGGTCCGCGAGGGGCGCGTGAGCGGCCTCCCAGCCGACCTCGTCACCCGACCCGGTCCTGCCATCGGCCGGGCCGCGCGCGCCATGCGCGACTCGCTGCGCGCAATCGCCGCACGCACGGAGGCTTTCTGAGCCGCCCCGTGGGGCTCGTGGTCCTCGGCGTGGGGGCGATGGTCGCCGTACTGGCGAGCGTGCGGTGGGGTGCGGTCGGGATCGATCTCGCCGACGTCGTGGCAGCCCTGAGAGGCCGGGGCGACCCCGCCGTCGTCACGATCGTGCGCGAGCTCCGGCTTCCGCGCGCCCTTCTGGCAGCCCTGGTCGGCGGCGGGCTCGGGCTCGCCGGCGCGACCTTCCAGGCGCTCCTGCGGAATCCCCTTGCCGAACCGTACGTGCTCGGGGTGTCGAGCGGCGCCGCGGTCGGGGCGGTGGGCGCGATCGGATTGGGCGCGGCCTCGGGATGGGGGCTTCCGGTCGGAGCGCTGGCCGGAGCCCTCGTGGCGATCGCTCTCGTCCTGACGATCGCCTTGAGGGTCGACCGCCGCCTCGACCTGAGAGTGCTGCTCCTGGCAGGGGTCGTCGCGGGGACCTTCTTCAATGCTCTGATCCTGATCCTCCTCGCATTCCAGGAGGCGGACGCCTTTCGCTCGGCGCTGTTCTGGATGATGGGGAGCCTGGCCGGCGCCGATTGGAATCGCGTCGCGTTCCTGTCGGCGCTCGTCGTCCCATCTCTGCTGATCCTCATCGCCCTCGCCCGGTCCTTCGATTTGCTCGCTTTCGGCGAAGAGACCGCCGGGTACCTGGGGTCTGCTCCGGCACGGGTCCACCGCACCGCGTACCTCGTGGCGAGCCTGCTGACCGCGGGCGCGGTGGTGGTCGCTGGAGCGATCGGCTTCGTCGGCCTGGTCGTCCCTCACGCGGTGCGCCTGGTGTGGGGCGGCGAGCACCGGTTCCTGATGCCGGCCTCGTTCCTCGTCGGGGCGGCGTTCCTCGCGCTCGCCGATGTCGCGGCCCGCCTCGTCGTCGCACCGGCCGAGCTTCCGCTGGGCGTCGTTACCGCCCTCGTCGGGGTGCCCTTCTTCCTCGTGCTCCTGCGCCGTCAGGCGGCGCGGATCGCACCGTGATGACGGTCTCGGAACGGAGCAGCGGAGCGGTCCCGACGTGGATCGCGCGCGACCTCGCATACCGATACCCGGGCGCATCGAGCGATGCGATCGACCATGTCACGCTCGAGATCGGTCCTGGCGAGGTGGTCGCGATCCTGGGACCCAACGGGGCGGGCAAGTCGACGCTCCTCAGGCTCCTCCTCGGCGCGCAGCGCCCCGATTGCGGAGTCGCCCTTTTCGACGGCCGGCCGGCTCATGCGTGGCCTCCCGCGGAGCGCGCTCGCCGCCTCGGGGTTCTGCCCCAACACGAGGAGCCGGCATTTCCTCTGACCGCGCGCGAGATCGTTGCCATGGGGCGCTATCCGTGGCTGGGGGCCTGGCGGCGCTTCGGCCTGCATGACCACGAGGCGGTCGACGGTGCGCTCGAACGCTGCCGCCTCACCGACGTCGCCGCCCGCTCCTACTCCACGCTGTCCGGCGGAGAGCGACAGCGCGTCCGGCTCGCTCGCGCGTTGGCACAGGAACCCGCCGCGCTGGCGCTCGACGAGCCCACCGCTTCGCTCGACATCGCCCACGAGATGGAGATCTGGGATCTCCTCGCGGGTCAGGCGATGGCCGGGCGGGCTGTAGTGTTGACGACTCACAACCTGAACCTCGCCTCGCGCTACGCCGATCGACTGGTCCTGCTCGACCGGGGTCATGTGGCGCGTGCCGGGACCCCGCGCGAGGTGCTCTCCGCCGAATCGATCGCGGGGATCTACGCCTGGCCGGTCCGGATCGTCGACCATCCCGGTCCCGGTCCCGATCGCGGCGCCCCTCAGGTCACCCCGCTTCGCGACGTCCACATCCCACCGGAGGTGAGCTCATGACGCCTTGCCGATCCGCATTGCTCGCGCTCCTTCTCTGTCCAGCCACAGCTCTAGCCCAAGAGCCGCCGGGCGGCGAGCGCGATTCGGTGCCGCTCGTCCACGTGACGCCGATCGTCGTGACCGCCACCCGCGCGCCGGCGAAAAGCAGGCAGGTCGCGAGCTCGATCACGGTCGTGACCCGTGATGAGATCGAGCGGCGACAATACCGCACGGTGCTCGACATCCTGCGTGACGTCCCCGGTACGGCGATCGTGCGGAACGGCGGTCCCGGAGGTGTGACGTCGGCGTTCCTGCGGGGTGCCGGCAACGATCACGCGCTCGTCCTGATCGACGGCGTCGCAGTCAACGACGCGAGCGCGCCCACCGAGGCGTACGACTTCGCCCACCTTCTCGCCGCCGACGTCGAGCGGGTCGAGATCCTTCGCGGCCCGCAGAGCACGCTCTATGGTTCGAGCGCCCTGGGGGGCGTCATCCAGATCTTCACACGTCGCGCTCCAGGCTCGACACGCGCCGCGGCGACCCTCGAGGGTGGTTCGCTCGCGACCACGCACGCGGCGCTTTCGGTAACGGGAGGCGAGCGGGTCATTTACGCGCTGACCGTCGTCGACCACCGCACCGACGGCATCTCCGCTTCTCCCGCCGAGCTCGGAAACCGCGAGCGGGACGCGCACCGCGTGCTCCAGGGCTCGACGCGCCTGGAGTGGGGCGCGACACCGGCGCTCGCCGCGGGGTTCGTCCTCCGCGGCTCCGACGCTTCGGCCGACATCGACCAGGGGACGCCTACGGGAGACGATCCCAACTACGTGTCCGACGCGCGTCAGGTCTCCGGCCGCGCCTGGAGCCGCGTCGAGCTCGTCGGCGGCCGCTGGCGTCAGACGCTGGCGTTGGAGATGGCTCGTGACGATCGCGAGTCGCGCGACGCAATTGATTCCGCGCGTCCCGTCGACAGCTTGCGCGCTCGCAATGACGGCCGCCGTCGGACGATCGAGTGGACGCACGAGTTCGATCTCGGCGGCCGGCTCCAGGCCGGCGTGGAGAGGGAGATCGAGAAAGCCTCGGGGTCGCTGGTGACGAACAGCGCCTTCGGACCGTTTGTGAGCGAGTTCCCCGAACAGCGAGCGCGGATGACCGGGGTCTTCCTCCAGCACGAATGGGAGCTCGGCCCGTTGTCCGGGTCGGTCGGAGCGCGAACCGATCACCATGACCGTTTCGGTTCCGCCACCACCTTCCGGTTAGCGCCCCTTCTCCTCCTGGGCAACACGCGGCTCAAGGCCAGCTACGGTACGGGGTTCAAGGCGCCGACCCTGTTTCAGCTCTTCGATCCTCAGTTCGGAAACCGCGATCTCGATCCCGAGACGAGCCGCGGCTGGGACTTCGGGATCGAGCGCGATCTCGCAGCGGGACGCGCGCTCGTGGGAGCGACGGTGTTCGCGACCGACTTCGAGGACTTGATCGCGTTTTCGGGCGAGGGCTACCGCAACGTCCGCGCGGCGTCGAGTCGCGGTCTCGAAGTCTTCGTGTCGCTCCTGGCTGCAGAAGGCCTGCGGCTGCGTTCCAGCTACACATATTCTGACGCCGAAGATGAGAGCGAGGGACCCGATCATGGGCGGGCGCTCATCCGGCGGCCCCGCCACCAGGGCGGGATGGTTCTCGATCTCGTGGTACCCGGACGCGGTGACGCGGCGGTCGAGATCGTGATCGTCGGTGAGCGCGAGGACGAGGACTTCTCGAGCTTTCCCTCATCGCGCGTGACCATCGATCGGTATGCACTGGTTCGGATCGCCGGCTCGCACTTCGTGGTCGACGGGGTCCGCGTCTTCGGGCGGATCGAGAATGCGCTCGATACCGAGTACCAGGAGGTATTCGGGTTCGGGGCGCCGGGTCGCGCGCTCTACGCGGGAGTGGAGGCCACGTTCTAGCGACTCCCGCGTAGCGCTCCTATCTTCGCCGCCCGATGATCCGGCCCCTCTCGCTCTCCCCGCTCCTCCTGCTCGGGGCCGTACTCGTGTCGAGCGTCGTCGCTCCGATCCGCGCTCAGGAACCCCAGCGCGCTGACACGCTGATGGCGGCCGATACTCTCGCTGCCGACACCCTGGCGGCCGATACGCTGGCTTCCGGGCTGGCGGGGGTCGGCACCGATCCGCGACTCACATGGCTGGGCGACACTCTCGCCGTCGCCGACACCATCCGGCCCAAGTTCACCGAGCTCCCCGAGGTGTGGCCCGACAGCCTGGTCGACATCTACACCATCGATCGTCCGGGGGCTTGGGCCGCGTGGACGATTCCGGGAACCGCCCTCCTCGGTCGCGGGGCGTTCAGTCTGCTCGACGTCCTAGAGGAGGAGTTTCTGATCCTTCCGCAGGATCTGGGCGGGAGTGGCCTGGCCACGTTCATGGGGTCGGCCCACGGGACGGGAACCGGCGTTCAGGTCGTGATCGACGGCCTGCCCGCCGGCACCCCGCTGACAGCCGCGTGGGATCTGCGCCAGTTCCCGCTCGAGGCGATCGCCGAGGTCGAGTGGTTTCCCGGCCCGCAGGTCGCGGCGTGGGGTGGGAGCGGTACCGGCGGCGTCCTGTCGATCACGACCCGCCGCAGCCTGGCCCCCGGCGCGCGATCCATGATCGCATTCCTCCTTGGCTCGACCGATGCGCAGGCGTTTTCGGGGTTCCTTGCGCGACCGGTGACCCGCCGGGGCGATCTGTTCATCGGCGCCAACTTCGATTCGGTCGACGGGTTAAACCATAGCGGCGACTTCACCCGCAACCAGACGTTCGTGCGCGCGGGATGGCGCATCAGCGAGAAACACAGAATAGAGGTGTCGCGCCGCGGCGACGGGCTGGCGGGCCGCGAAAACCGGTTGCTGGCGGGCGCCACTCCGATCACGGGGAGCGAGGATCACGATACCGCCGCCGTCCATCTCTTCTACACCGGGCAGCTCGGTCCCCTCAGCGCAGGCGTCCACGCCCAGCGGCAAACCGAGGATTTCGGCGAAGCCTTCGAATTCGGTGGCCCGGTCGGCCTCCTCGGAAAGGGGGAGCGGATCGATATACGGGCCGACGTGAACACGCGCGTAGGTGATTGGCTGGCCTTGTGGGCCGGAGGAGCGCGGGTCGAGGAAGAAGCGGTGTCGCAGTCCCCGCTCTTCTTCTCCGGCAACCGCAATCTCCTCGAAGCCGATTCGACGCCTTCGCCGATCGTCCCGCGGATCGCGACGGAAGCGACGGCCGGTGCTGGATTCGGGGGTCCCGCCGATCCGTTCGCCGGCAACGTGGTCGTCCGCCGGCTCGCCTACGACGACCGGTTCGACGGCGCGACGGCGTGGCAGATCGAAGCGCTCGGGCGACCGATCGAGCGCCTCACCTTGCGCGCGGCGGCAGGGAGCTCGCTGCGGCCTCCGAGCTTCGTGGGGCAGGCGGTCCTCGAGCGCTTCGCCGAGGAGGGCATCGAGGTCCATCCCGGGCGACCGGCCGACCCGCGGACACTCGAGCGCTGGACCGAGTGGCGCGCCGAGGCTTCGTGGAGCGGAGACGACTGGCGAGTCGCTGCTCGTGCCTGGCGCGCGACCGGGGAGGATGCCTTCCTGTGGCTTCCGCCGACGGCCTGGATGCGCTTCGATCCGAGTTCGACTGCTTTCCGGATCGGGCTGCCGGGCTTCAATACCTTCGACGTCGTTGACCTGACATCGAGCGCGGTCGAGGCCGACGTATTCCTTCCTCTGCCCCTGGGGATCGACGGCGTCCTGCGGGCCGGCTGGCTTGATCAGACCGTCGACGCGACGGGGGAGCGCGTGCCGTACGTCCCCGAGGTGCAGGCGCTCGGCCAGCTGCGCTATGCCCGCCGCTTCTTTCCGAGCCGGGATCTCCTGGTCGAAGCACGGGTAACCGGACGCTTCATGGGCGATCGCCCGACGATCAGCGGTGAGGACCTTCCCGCCGTCCTGGTCGGCGACATCCTCGTCCAGGCCACGGTCATCAACCTGACGGTGTACGTTTCGCTCAAGAATTTCGCAGGACAGGAGATCCAGACCGAAGAGGGCTTCGAGCTTCCAGGGTACGAAGGATACCTCGGGATCAACTGGCGGTTCCGCAACTAGACGCGATAGTTTCTTTCGCGGAGGTGGACATGCGAGGGACGATCGGGCTCATGCTCCTGGCGGGGGTCCTTACCGCCTGTGGTGGAGGAGGGGATCCGGAGGAGAGCAATGTCGCGGTCGCCGACAGTGCGGCCTACCAGCGACGCGTAGTGGCCGAGCTCGAGCCCGGCATGACGATGGACGAGGTTCGTCAGCGCCTCGGGGAGCCGCGGACGCGGGTCACGATGGACGGCGGGCTCGAGCGATGGACGTACTACAACTACGACGCCCAGGGCCAGATCTCCGCCCGCACGCTGATCATCTTCGGGTCGGACGGGACGATCGTCGAGATCAACGACATGTGATGCTCCGCACGCTGTACGCTTGGACCGTCGGCGTCGTCTACACCATCTTCTGGTCCACCCTCGGTATTCTCACCTGGCCATTCTCTCCCCGCGGCGATCTCTATCTGAAGTTCGCCCGCATCTGGTCGGGATGGATTCTGGCGAGCCTCGGCATCCCGATTGAAGTCGAGAGATCTGCGCGGCTGGACTCCCACCGCACCTATCTGTTCATGGCCAACCACCGGTCCGCGTTCGACATCTTCGCCTTGTTCCGGGCCATCGATCATCCTTTCCGAATGATCGCCAAGCGCGGGTTGTTCTTCATCCCCATCTTCGGATGGTCGCTGTGGATGTGTGGGTTCATTCCGATCAATCGCTCCGATCGTGAGAGCGCGATCAAGAGCCTCCACAAGGCCGCCCACCGGATGCGTAATGGGCTCAGCGTCCTCGTCTTTCCCGAAGGGACGCGAGGAACGAGCCCGACGATCCAACACTTCAAAAAGGGAGGGTTCTACCTCGCTCTTCAAAGCGAGGCGCCGGTGGTTCCGGTCGTCCTCCTGGGAACCGATCGGATCCTCCCCAAGGGAGGGCGCAAGGTCCACCGCGGGTCGATCACCGTTCGGATCGGCGAGCCGATCGAGACCGCCGGGCTGGGGATCGCGGCGCGAGAACGGCTGATGGGCGAGGTCCGTTCGGCCATGGAGAGACTGGCCGAGACTCACTCGGAGGCGGCCGCGCCGAGTCCCAGCCTGTGACCCTGTCGCGCGTGCCTGCGCGCGACGCACGCATCGCGCTGGAGGATGGCTGGAACATGCTCGGGCGAGCGGTCGGCGCCGAGGGCGAAGCAGGGGGCGAGTTCGTATTCAACACCTGCCTGGCGGGCTACCAGGAGGTTCTCACCGATCCATCCTACGCCGGTCAGATCGTCGTCATGACGTACCCGCTGATCGGAAACTACGGGATCACCGCGACCGACAACGAATCGGGAGGCCCGCAGGTGGCCGCGTTCGTCATGCGCGAGTGCGTGCGCCACCCGTCGAACTGGCAGATGATCGAATCGCTTCCCACCTACCTCGAGCGACACGGAATCGTGGCCGTGGATCGCGTCGATACCCGCGCCCTGACGCTCCACCTCAGGACGCGAGGCGCGTTACGCGGAGTGATCGTTCCTGCGGAGATCTCCACCAGCGAAGCGATCGAGCGTGCGCGCGCCGTCCCCGTGATGGAAGGGTGCGACCTGACGGCCGAAGTCACGTGCAAGGAGCCTACGGTCGAGGGAGAGGGCCGGCTCCTCGTTGCAGCCTACGACTACGGCCTCAAGCAGAACATCATCCGTCGCTTCCAGGCGGCCGGCTGCCGTGTCATTCGCTTCCCATCGGATTGGCCACCTGAGGCGCTCCTCGAGCACGGGCCCGATGGCCTCTTCTTCTCCAACGGTCCCGGCGACCCCGCGGCCGTAGGACGAGCGATCACGAGCCTTCGCCAGCTGGCCAAGCTAGCACCGGATCTGCCTACCTTCGGGATCTGTCTGGGCCATCAACTGCTCGCTCTCGCGGACGGGGGCTCGACCTACAAGCTCAAGTTCGGCCATCATGGAGGGAACCATCCCGTTCAGGACCTGAGCACCGGTCATATCGACATCACGAGCCACAATCACGGCTTCGCGGTACGCGAGGAGCGTCGCGGCGGTCGACGCCAGGTGGCGGGGGTGGCCGAGCTCGAAGTGACCCACGTCAATCTGTACGATGACACGGTCGAGGGCTTCCGCCATGTGGAGCGGCCGCTCTTCGCCGTCCAATACCACCCCGAGGCGGCACCCGGGCCGCACGACGCGCGGCATCACTTCGGCGAGTTCGTCGCGGCGATGAAGTCCCGGCCGACCTGACGATGCCTCGGCGCGATGATCTCGAAACGATTTTACTGATCGGGTCGGGACCGATCGTGATCGGTCAGGCGTGCGAGTTCGACTACTCGGGAACCCAAGCATGTCGAGCGTTGAGGGAGGAAGGGTACCGGGTCGTTCTCGTGAATTCGAACCCCGCCACGATCATGACCGATCCTTCGTCGGCCGATCAGGTGTACCTCGAGCCGCTCAGCCTCGAGACCATGCGTGCGGTGATCGAAAGCGAGCGGCCCGACGCGCTGCTGCCGACTCTGGGCGGTCAAACCGCGCTCAACCTGGCGCGAGAGCTGGCAATTGCGGGAATCCTCGACGAGTTCGACGTCGAGCTGATCGGGGCCCGCCTCGAGGCGATCGAAGCGGCCGAAGACCGCGAGAAGTTCAATGCCCTCATGCTCGAGCATGAGATCGGGATGCCGCGCGGCCAATTCGCTCGCGACATGGAGCAGGCCAGGCGGGTGACCGCGATCACCGGTTTTCCCGTCATCGTCCGGCCCTCGTACACCCTCGGCGGCCTTGGAGGCGGTGTCGCCACGACGTCGGAGGAGTTCGAGGAGATCGCCGCCAGGGGCCTGGCGGCGAGCCCCATCGGCGAGATCCTGATCGAGGAATCGGTCCTGGGGTGGAAGGAATTCGAGCTCGAGGTCATGCGCGACAGAGCCGACAACTGTGTCGTGGTGTGCTCGATCGAGAACGTCGATCCGATGGGAGTCCACACCGGCGACTCGATCACGGTGGCGCCGCAGCAGACGCTGACCGATCGAGAGTATCAGCAGATGCGCGACACCGCTTTCCGTGTGATCCGCGCGGTTGGGGTCGAGACGGGCGGTTCCAACATCCAGTTCGCGGTCGATCCCGCGACGGGTCGCCAGCTCGTGATCGAGATGAACCCGCGCGTCTCGCGTTCCAGCGCTCTGGCTTCCAAGGCGACGGGATTTCCGATTGCGAAGATCGCCGCCCGCCTGGCGGTGGGTTACACGTTGGATGAGATCCCCAACGACATCACCGGGGAGACACCGGCCTCGTTCGAGCCGACCATCGACTACGTCGTCGTCAAGATCCCGCGCTTCGACTTCGAGAAGTTCCCGCGCGTCGATCGCACGCTGACGACATCGATGAAATCCGTGGGTGAGACGATGGCGATCGGACGAACGTTCGGCGAAGCGCTCCAGAAGGGCCTGCGGGGCCTCGAAATCGGCGCCAGCGGGGCGTTCAACCCGGCGTGGGAAGGGGTTCCCGACGACGAGCTCGCTCACCGCCTGGATACAGCCACCGACGCCCGGATCTTTCAGGTGGCCGAGGCGCTGCGTCGCGGCTGGGCCGTCGAGCGAGTCCGGGTCCTGACGGGGTACGACCCATGGTTCCTTTATCAGATACGAGCGATTGCGCACACCGACCTCGATCTTGCAGGACTCGAACCCCGTGCGCTCGACGGCGAAGCCTATCGGCAGGCCAAGGTCTTCGGCTTCAGCGACGCCCACCTCGCCCGGCGTTGGCGCCGCGATGAAAGCGAGATGCGGAAGCTCCGGCGGTCTCTGGAGGTGCGTCCCAGCTTCAAGGTCGTCGACACCTGCGCGGGTGAGTTCGCCGCCCGGACCCCTTACTTCTACTCGACGTACGATCCCGGTAACGAGGCTGTCCCTCTCGAAGGACCGATGATCATGATCCTGGGCGGAGGTCCCAACCGGATCGGGCAGGGCATCGAGTTCGACTACTGCTGCGTTCAAGCCGCGCTGGCACTGCGTGACAACGGGTATCGGGTGATCATGGTCAACTGCAACCCCGAGACGGTGTCGACCGACTACGACATCTCCGACCGCCTCTACTTCGAGCCGCTGACCTACGAGGACGTTCGTGCAATCGTCGAGCACGAGCGTCCGGATGGCGTGCTCGTTCAGTACGGGGGACAGACGCCTCTCAAGCTCGCGATGCCGCTTCACGAGGCAGGCGTGCCGATCGTCGGCACCTCGCCGGAGTCGATCCATCGGGCCGAGGATCGCGACGCGTTCGCGCGGTTGTTGCGGCAGCTCGAAATCGCCCAACCGCGATCGGGGATCGCGCGCACAGCTGGCGAGGTCCTGACGGAAGCCGCGCGGATCGGTTACCCGGTGCTCCTCAGGCCATCGTATGTATTGGGAGGGCGCGGGATGATCGTGGTGGCCGACGAGTCCGCGCTGCGACAGGCGCTCGACGAGTCACTCCGCGTCTCCTCGGGACATCCTCTCCTCATCGACGAGTTCCTTCAAGCGGCAGTGGAGTTCGATGTCGACGCCATCGCCGACGGAGAGCGGGTCGTGATCGGCGGTGTCATGCAGCACATCGAGGAAGCGGGGGTCCACAGCGGCGACTCGACGTGTGTGCTACCGCCCCACGATCTCGACCCCGCGGTCGAGGAGCGGCTTCGTTCCACGACGCGAGAGCTCGCGCTGGCGCTCGAAGTGCGGGGGCTCGTCAACGTCCAGTTCGCGGTGAAGGACGACGACGTGTACGTGCTGGAGGTCAACCCGCGTGCTTCACGCACGATCCCGTTCGTGTCGAAGGCGGTCGGAGTTCCCCTTGCGCGTCTGGGCGCTCTGGTCATGGTCGGTAAGACCCTGCTCGAGCTCGGGTTGATCGACGATCCCGAGCCGATCGCCGTGGCGGTGAAGGCTCCGGTCTTCCCGTTCTCGCGCTTCCCGGGTGCGGATCCCCTCCTGGGCCCCGAGATGCTCTCGACCGGCGAAGTGATCGGCCTCGCTTCCGACGCCCCGACGGCGTACCTCAAGGCTCTGGCCGGTGCGGGGATAGACCTGGCACGGGCGGTCGAACGGGGTGTTCTGTTCTCGCTCAATGATCGCGACATGGAGGTTGGGGCCGCGGTCGCCGGCCGGCTGGCCCGGCGTGGGGTGCCACTCTACGCGACTCGCGGCACCCAGTTGGCGTTCCGCCGGCACGGGGTCGAGGCCGAGCTGGTCTACAAAGTCGGCGAAGCGACCCCCAATGCGGCCCAGCGTCTGCGCGCGGGTCACTTCGGGCTCGTCGTGACGACGCCCCTCAGCCGTGAGTCCGGGGTCGACGAATTCGCCCTGCGCCGCGTCGCCCTCCAGGCCGGAGTTCCGTGTCTCACGACGATGGCGGCGGCGCGCTTTGGATTGGAAGCGCTGGAGCAGGCTGCGCCGTCCGTTTCTGTGCGCAGCCTTCAAGAGTGGACTCGCGCCGCCCGAGACGGCTTCACGGCGAGTGCTCGGTGACCGGCCTGAGTTGACAAGTCGTTGCAGCCTCATATCTTATGGGGAAACCGCACATCCCCGGTAGGTGGGCCGGCGGCCCGACATCGATCATTCGGAAGTCAATGCCGTTCGACGACGCGAGGAAGGGGAGGAGAGCATGACCAAAGCGGATCTGGTCGAGCAGATCGCGGAGGCGACAGGCCTCACCAAGAAGGATACGGCCGTCGTCGTCGACGGCTTCCTGGAGGCCGTGAAGCAGGCGCTGGCGCGCGAGCAGAACATCGAGATTCGCGGCTTCGGTTCCTTCAAAGTGAAGCGGCGGAAAGCGCGCAAGGCGAGGAACCCCAGAACTGGTGATGCGGTTCACGTTCCGGGGAGGCTGGTGCCGACGTTCAAGCCGTCGAAGGAATTGAAGGAGCTCGTCACGACGGAGAGTTCGGTCGGTCCGGTGGGGCAGACGGTCTAGTTCGTCGGCTCGCTTCGATCGAGGGGGCCGCGCGGGAGATCTCCCGCGTCGATGTGCGCCCAGTCGGGGAGCCTCCTCGGCTTCGCCTGCGGGGTCTCCCCTCCTTCCTGCGCCAACATCTCCTTGGGAGATCTCCCGCGCGGCCAGCCTAGACCGCATCGAACCAAAGGGTCTAGCCGGCTGCCCCGTCAGGGCACCGAACTCGCCGCGGCGTTTCCTCGAACTAAGATCGGTTACAAGATGCGGCGTTGGAGGGGACCGAGTAAGTTCTAAGTCCTGCCGCGTGAGCGCCCGTAGCTCAGCTGGATAGAGCGATAGCCTCCGGAGCTATAGGTCAGAGGTTCGAGTCCTCTCGGGCGCACCACCTAAGCGATTCAATGACAAGCAGATACGATTTTGGCACCGGAGCGGAGGCAGGGGCCCGGTGCCAATGGTGGTGACAAACCGCGCCGGATAGGCTACAATGGGGGCGGGTCCGGGGTCGCTCCCCGGCGCAAGGCGGACCGCCTAGTACGGTTCCGCGCCCGTCCCTTGTCCTTACTAGGAGGACCGATGAACGACACCACTCAGGAAAGCCCGAGCGTCCAGGATCTCACCGAGAAGCTCGAGGATGCGCTCAAGGTCTTAGGGCTCTCAGAGAAGGCCGCGGCACGATGGGATGACTTGTCCCTCAGCGTGGCGGAGCCCATGTACTTCACGGAGATCATCCTTCCCATTGTCGAGGAAATCGGCAGGGTGCGAGGGAATCAGACTCAAGCCGAGTACATGAAGGACGAGCTGGAAGCCGACGCCGGCGATCAGATAGAGCACTGGAACGCGCAGCGTGGCGAACCCGGCCCCGGAAAGTCTCTTCGCAAGGAAGTCGGTACCGTCATGGTGACGCGGCGACAGCTGATCGCCAGTGCCATCGAAATGGGAGAGGCGACCAACCTTTTTTACAGCATCGCTGAAAGGTTGAACGGTTCTCATCTTGAACGTGAAGCCCGGCGGATGATCGACGAGCTAAGGGAAATGCTGAATGAAGTCGGAGTCCTGCTGCTGGAAGATGCAGGCAGTGATCCTACCTGGTACATCGCGATCGGCGAGCGTGAGCAAGAGTGCTGGCGTGACGAGGCAAAGGCGGAGGCGGAGCAACCGCTCCAGATCGTCCCGTGAGCCGGGGTCGAAAGCGGTCACGCATCTACTGGCGCAATCGCGGCGGCGTCAGGCGCGCCTACCTGGACGCCCGGTCCCTTGGTGGTGGACGCGAGGCATTGATCGCACCGGGCGAGAAGCTGGCGACCAGCGATCCCGATGTAGCCGCCAAACTCGCCGCCGATCGCGTGATCGAGCTCGAACAGACACGGCGCAACCGCTCGCTCCTGGGCCTCGAACGTCAGGAATCCCTCGGTCCCTTCGCTCAGCACCACCTGGAGGCAAAGCGCCGGGAGCCGGACCCGGTGACCGAGCCGGTCCTAGCCAGCTCGGAGAAGCACCTTCGGCGGGCGCTGGATTTTTTCGGATCCGATCGCTTGCTGGACTCGATTGGTGCCGATGACGTCGCCCGCTTCGCGGCCCACCTTGCGACCATCCCCTCGCGCCGGAACAAGGGGAAAGGCCTGGGGCCCGGTACTGTGCGCCACCACCTGAACGACCTGAGCAACCTCTTCCAGCGAGCTCAGGCTGAGCGTGTCGTTCCTCGCGGCTACAATCCGGTGCGCGACATGGAGCGAAAACCGAAGGCGCGACGCGAAGAGGCCAAATGGCTCGAGCCGCACGAGGCGGCGCTCCTGCTCGAATCGGCTCGCACCTTCGAGGCGCGGCACGGAAACGACCACGCCGCCATGTACCCGCTTATTGCGACCTTGCTCCTGACCGGAGGGCGCGAGAAGGAAGTCCTCGGGCTCTTGGTGACGGATGTTTCCTTTCAGCGGGAGACGGTCACCTTCCGGCCGAACGACTACCGCCGCCTCAAGACACCGGGATCGCATCGCAGCGTCCCCTTGCAGCCGCAGCTACGGTCGATCCTTCGAGACTACCTGTTCTCGCGGAACGAGCCGGATGACGGCCTGCTGTTCCCGAGCGCCCGCACAGGAGGCATGATTCGGGACACGCGGAAGGCGCTGGACGCGATTGCCAAGCGGGCGGGGTGGGCGGAGGGCGAGATCCGGACGAAGTGCTTGCGACACACGTTCGCGAGCCAGCGGCTTCAGTGTCTTGATCGCGGTCAGCCGATCTCGCCTTTCGTGGTGGCTCGGGAGATGGGCCACACGTCGCTCGATCTCCTGAGCCGCACCTACGCGCACCTGGGGACGACTCGACATAGGGCCGCGGACGTCGAGTTTAGGGTCGAGCAGCATCGCGACGTTCTCGGCGAGCGACTCCGCGCTCTATCTAGCAGAATGGCTTGACGTAGAGAATACAACTCGCTACCGTGGGAGTTGCCTACTAGGAGGAGTAGAGGAAGCGGGCCTCCGACCGGGGCCAAATCGGTCGGCGAGAAGGGGCGGTGCCCTTCGGGGATTGTCGCCCTGTGCGGCGTTTACAGCGTTCTGTGCGACTTGATCTCTCGCCACGCGCGGAGGTTCCGGCGTGAAGGGGATCGGTTTTTACGCTGGAGGCGCCTTTTTTGTGCCCACCAACCGAAGCACCTAAGAAACCGTCACGCCGACGAAACGAGCAGCTTGGCGTTCGGATAACACCCGTCGAACGCGAGCTGATCAACGCCGCGGCTTCCCGTTTGGGCTTGTCCTCGAGCGGACTCTGCCGGGTGGCGACGCTCCATCTCGCACATTCCGTTCTCTTTCCAAGCAAGCCAGGGCAGCGATGAGCGCCAGCAAGCGAGGCCTCGTCGCCGAGTTGCCGGATAGCGCAATGCTTCCGGTGTCATTCGTGAGAGAGCTCCTGGCCGAAGTCCGCATCGATTCGGACGGCGCGATCGACCTGACCGCTGAGGCGGCTGCACAGGCCTTGGGACGCGCGGCGAGCACGGTCCGGGCGTGGTGCGCCAGTGGCAGGCTTGCTCGCGCTTACAGGCTCGCGGGCCGCGAATGGAGGATCCCCGTCGAGTCATTGCGCGATTTCCAGCGGGCCGAAGAGGAACGCCACGCTGAGCGAAAGGTGAAGCGCTCAGCAGCGCGATCGGGAGCGGTTGATCTGTCGAGCTGGCGGCGTATCAAGCGATGAGCCGGACCTCGAGCGTCGCCATTGACGGAATGATCCTCGCGCTGGCGGCATCGAAAGAGAACGTCGCCGCACATCTCCGAGAGCCGGTCGCGCTACGCCGCAGTCTCACGCCGGAGCAGGTCGCGCAGCTTCTCGATCCTCAGATCCTTCAAGAGACAGAAACGCTCGAAACTCAGTACCGGAGCGCGGCAAGCCGTCAGCCGGGCGAAGCGCCGATCCCGATCAAAACGCTGGCCGAAATCCTTGCCGATCCTCTCGCTTTAGAGCCGCCTCGCGCCGTTGTTCCCGGTATCGCATGGAGCGAGCGGACGACCTTTCTGGCTGCTCGCGAAAAGACCGGCAAGAGCACATTCGTCATGGCGATTGCCGCGGCGGTGAGCTCGGGGTCGCCATTCCTCAGCCGGCCGACCGAAGCGGGTACCGCTCTCGTCGTCACGCTTGATGAGCACCTGGGCGACACGGCGCGGCGGATCGTTCGATTTGGAGCCGACCCAGAACGAGTCCTGCTGACCGACAGACTGGCCGGTCAGGATCCGCTCGAGAACCTGACCGCGATCGTCCGACAATACCGGCCCAAACTTCTCGTGATCGACTCTCTGGCAAACCTCGCCGCCCTTGCGGGAATCGATGACGCGTCCTCGAGCGCCAAGATGACGCCGCTCATGACGAGGCTCGTTTCGATCGCGCGTGACGCCGGTCCCGCCATGATCTTGATCGGCCACGGCCGCAAGTCGGATGGAGGCTACCGGGATTCCAGCGCGATCGGTGCCAGCGTTGACGCGATCATTGAGATGCATGAGGGGGCGGACGCTTCGGAGCGCGAGCTCCGCGCCAAGGCGCGCTGGCCGGTCGAGAACCTGACGATCCGCCTTTGTGGGAACCTACACGA
>JBHEOA010000122.1:0-16001 GCA_046261835.1 Gemmatimonadota bacterium | reverse complement strand
CGGCTGACCTCGACGTCCGTGAGCCGCATCCCGAGATGCTCGGCGATCTCCTGCGCCAGAGCGGGATTGGAGCTCCCGGTGATCAGCCGGAGTTCGTGGTTGGCGGCCAACGCCCTCTATCCTGATGCAAGGTGCCGGCTTACGGGATGGTCGGGAGTAGAGAGAGCCTGAATCAATATCATCGGCCTCGCGCCTCCGCGACCAGCTCTTCCAGCGCCTCCCTCTGCCGCGCCCGCTCCTGCTCACGCCCGTAAAGGATCGGAGGAGCGGATCGCTCCTGGCACTCTGCCGGCGTGAGCCCGCAGCGCTCGCATGTCAGGTTGACCAGCACATCGGGCACGGACGCGTCGTTCCAGAAGTGGACCTTGCTTCGGAACGCATCGTCCAGGAGGAAGCCGAGCGAGACGCACGAGTTGGTTCCGGCAGACAGCGCGAGGGGGCGCGTAACAGCCACCACGAAGAACGTGGCGTCCTCGTTCAGAAACCGTGAGCGTTGTGCCGCAATGAGCGGATCCGAGACCGGACCGATCCGCTGGCGTTCCGCGAGCTCCCGCAGGAGCCGCATCTCCGGCCAGCGGCGGCAGTGATGCTCGTCCAGTCCGATTCCGTGGGGCACCGGCACGTGGGAGATGTTCAGAGCCTTCGTGAGTCGGACGTCGTCGCTCCCGGTCGTATGGTGAAAGCGAAGGAAGAAGATCTGGTCGATCCCGAACCGCTCGGGGACGATCTGCGACATGCGATAGAAGAACATCTCGGGCGTGGCGTCGAAGCGCTGCATGCTCTCGAGCAGGGCGTCCCCGCCCCAATGTTGATCGGCGAAGAGAGATTCGAGGTCCTCGACCAGAGAGCCCTCGTCGATCAGGAGTGCTCCCGAGAAGTACGAGGCTTTGAAGTTGTTGAGGATCTGGGCGAAGGACTGGATATCGAGCCACGAGCCGGTGATCGCGCGCTCCTTGAGGCCCAGGTGCCGGTAGCCGATCTCGCGGCCGTAGATGAAAGCCTTCTGGGAGGGCAGGAGCCGGCCGTTGACCAGGAGCCGCGGTGGATCGACGGGCAGGTAGACCGACCGGAATTCACGGAGATCGGGATGCATAGCCAGCTGCTCCTCATCGACCAGACAGCCGTATCGATCCTCGAGGAGTGAGCGCAGCTTGGGCGCCGCGATCGGCTCGCCGGGCGGCCAACCCTCGGCCTCGCGGAAGGCCGCGGCCGATTCCTCCATCTCCTGGAAGTAGTTGTGGCGCAGCTGCTGATAGGAGCGGAGCGCGGCGAAGAGGAGCTGCTCGACCTGCACGCCATGCGTGCGCCCGATCTCGAGGAAGGTCTGGAACAGTCCGCCGGCTTCCACCGGGTCGTCCGTGACCATGGCGAACAGGTCCTCGGGCTCGACGCCGAAGAGCTCGAAGGGGAACTCCCGAACGAACTCCGAGCTGAAGACCGACTTGAGCGCGCCCAACTCCTCCGGCACCCGGAGGGAGACCAGCTCGTCGTACGGCACGCCGACCTCGACCGCCAGCCGGACCAGCTTGTCGGGCTTGGGGTATTTGCGGCCGCCCTCGATCTCGCTGAGGTAGGAGGTCGACATGCCGGCCCGTGCGGCGAGCTCGCTGAGCGAGAGCCCCCGTTCGAGCCGGAGGGCCTTGAGCTTGAGCCCGAGGATATAGCGCAAATCTTCCGGGCTCGGGCTCTCTCCACCCCAGCCGGAATTAGCCTTCTCTTGAGCGGGCATCACTTTAGATTAGCTATGGCGCCGTTCGACGGCAATGAGAAATACGCCCTCAATGGAAGTGCGCCCTCAGCGAAAGTTCGCTTGACAGCCTGACCCCTTCCGTCGTACAATCGGTTCCCCTTGACTCACCCTGACTCACGGGGTCCGCGAACTCGACGACGCTGGTGCGCGCGATGGATCCGGTAGGCACGGCAATAGAAGTGGGCAGCGCGGCACAGGTTTCACTCGATCGGGCCGAACGGGCCCTGCGGGTGCTTCCACCCAGCGCGCTCCGACTGGTGGCCGACCTCCACCGCGAGCTGGAACCGCTCCGACGGGAGCTACTGACCGCCCGACGCCGCCGTCAAGAGGCCTACGACGTGGGAGAGCTTCCCTCCTATCTGCCCTCCGGTGAGGCCAGCTCCGATTGGACGATTGCTCCGATCCCCGCGGACCTCCTCCGGCGACGCGTCGAGATCACGGGCCCGATCTCGGATCCCAAGATGGTCATCAACATGTTGAGCCGTGCCCCGAGCGGCGACCGTGCCGACGCGGCGATGCTCGATTTCGAGGATTCGATGAAGCCGTCCTGGGACAACGTCCTCCAGGGCCTCGAGAATCTGATCGGCGCGGCCGATGGGACGCTGAGCTTCATGCGACCCGCCGCCCAAGACGAGCCCGCCAGGGAGTACCGGCTCGACCCCGACGACATGCCGCTCCTCATGGTCCGTGTCCGCGGCCTTCACCTCGACGAGTCGAACGTGACTGTCGATGGAGACCCGGTGGCGGCGGGCCTCTTCGACTTCGCGCTCAGCGCGTGGCATGCGGCGAACCGCCTCATCGAGAGCGGTCGGACGCCCAAGTTCTACGTCCCGAAATGCGAGCATCACCTCGAGGCGCGGTGGTGGAACCGGCTCTTCACACGGGTCGAGGAGGCCCTCTCGATTCCGATCGGCGCCTGCAAGGTGACCTTCCTGATCGAGACCCTGCCCGCGGCGTTTCAGACGGAGGAGATCCTCTACGAGATCCGCGACCATGCGGCCGGTCTCAACGTCGGGCGCTGGGACAAGATCTTCAGCGACATCAAGACGCTCAAGGAGCATCCGGACCGTGTGTTGGCGGATCGGGGGAGCATCTCGCTCAACCGGCCGTGGATGATGAACTACGCGTTGAATCTGATCCGGATCTGCCATCGTCATGGCGCCTTCGCTATGGGAGGCATGGCCGCGTTCACTCCCGGACGGACCCCCGAGCTGCGCGCCGAGCAGACATCAAAGGTCGTCGAGGACAAGCGCCTCGAGGCGTCCATGGGGCACGACGGCTGCTGGGTGTCCCATCCGTACTTCATCGGCCCGGCGATGTCCGCCTTCCCACGCGAGAACCAGCTCGATGCGATGCCGCAGATCGAAGAGCGCCCCGATCTGCTCCCGCGGACGGACGGTCCGCGGACGCTGGCGGGACTGCGCAAGAACGTGCGGGTTGGCATCGCCTACATGAAGGGGTGGAATCAGGACATCGGTTGCGTCGCATGGGACGATCTCATGGAGGACCTCGCCACTTTGGAGATCTCCCGCGCGCAGGTGTGGCAGTGGCTCCGCCACCGTATCACGCTGGACGACGGAACGCCTGTAACGGAGGATCTCGTGCAGCGGATCTTCGCCGAGGAGAGCGCGCGGATCGAGGACGAGGTCCGCTCCGTGATGAGCGGACGCGACGCTGCGGCCGTCGAGGCCGAGCTCGGACGCTTCGTCGCCGCCAGCCGTGACGCCAGGCGCATCTTCACCGAACGCGCTTTCCGTCCCTTTCTCACCTGCCGATCCGAACGGGCCGGCACGGACCTCGTGTCCCAGCGCGCGCGACTGTGCGCTGAGGGCTGCTGAGAATGCACCCGCGACTCCAACCCCCGCCCGAGGAGGCAGCGTGAAGACCCGGATCGACGGCTCGAACCCTGATCGAGGACAGGCCAGGTGGGGGGGAAATGGACGGTGGACCGGTATACGGAGACCCTACTCGGTCGAGGACGTGCTCCGACTGCGCAACTCCTTCGAGATCCGGCACTCGCTCGCCGAGCGCGGCGCGGCGCGTCTGTGGGAACTCCTGAGGACCGAGGACTACGTGGCGGCCCTGGGAGCACTGACGGGCAACCAGGCAATGCAGCAAGTCAAGGCCGGACTCAAGGCGATCTACGTCAGCGGCTGGCAGGTCGCGGCCGACGCCAACCATGCCGGGCAGATGTACCCGGACCAGAGCCTCTACCCATGCGACAGCGTTCCGGGGCTCGTCCAGCGCATCAACCGGACGCTCATTCGGGCCGACCAGATCCACCACGCCGAAGGCGACGACTCGATCGACTGGATGGTCCCCATCGTGGCCGACGCGGAGGCCGGCTTCGGTGGGACCTTGCACGCCTTCGAGCTGATGAAGGCGATGATCGAGGCCGGGGCGGCGGGCGTCCACTACGAGGACCAGCTCGCGTCCGAGAAGAAGTGCGGTCACCTGGGGGGAAAGGTTCTAGTACCGACGAGCCAGTTCATTCAGACCCTGACCGCGGCCCGGTTGGCGGCCGACGTGCTTGACGTCCCAACCATCCTGATCGCTCGCACAGACGCGCACAGCGCGAAATTGATCACCAACGATTCCGACGAGCGCGACCGCCCATTCCTGTCGGGTGAGCGGACGCCGGAGGGATTCCATTGCTACCGCGGAGGGCTGGACGCGGCGATCGCCCGCGGCTTGGCTTTTGCTCCCTACGCGGACCTGGTCTGGTGCGAGACCTCGACTCCGGACCTCGGGGGAGCGCGCGAGTTCGCCGAGGCGATCCGGAGCCAGTATCCAGGAAAGCTCCTCGCCTACAACTGTTCACCGTCGTTCAATTGGAAAGCCCATTTGGACGACGCGACGATCGCCGGCTTCCAGCGCGAGCTGGGGGCGATGGGCTACGGGTTCCAGTTCGTGACGCTGGCCGGATTCCACGCCTTGAACTACAGCATGTTCAGCCTGGCGGCGGCCTACCGGCGCGGCGGGATGAGCGCCTATTCCGCGCTCCAGGAGGCGGAGTTCTCCGCTACGGGAGCGGGTTACTCGGCCACCCGTCACCAGCGCGAGGTGGGGACCGGCTACTTCGATCTTCTGCGCGAGGTGATCTCGGGCGGCGCCGCGGCCACGTGCGCCATGGAGCAGTCGACCGAGGCGGCTCAGTTCGGCTCCGTGCAGGTGCCCGCCGTCTAGGGTCCTGCCCGCGACTAGGGTCGCGCCCGCGACGCAGGGTCCCCCCTCGCTGGGTAGTACCTGTTCGCCTACCCGCGTACGTCGAGCCTGACGTCGAGCTCGATATCGGGAGCGAGCGAGTTCCAGACCGAACAGTAGGTGGAGCGGCTGAGCTCGACGGCGCGCTGCGCCTTGGCAGCGTCGACGCGACCCTCGATCTCGATGGCCAGCGCGATCGTCAGGAAGCGGCGGGGCGGCTGCTCGCGACGTGTTCCCGACGCGCGGATCCTCAGGGCGGAGACCTCCTGTCGCCCTTTGCGCAGGATGTCGACGATGTCTGCGCCCATGCAGCCGGCGAGGGCGGCCAGCAGACTCTCCATCGGGGAGAGCCCGGTCGAGGCGTCGCCGTCGACGATCGTCGCGAGGTCGCCCCGACCTGTGCCGCGGAACCGTAAGTCCCCCTCCCACTTCACCGTGACGTCCATCGCGGCGACAATATAGCTTCGCAGCTCGTGACTACAGCCGACGTCACGACCCGCGGCGTCGATCTCGGCGGCTTCGCGATCCACGTGCGCGAGGCGGGATCGGGCGCTGGGTCCACGATCCTCTGCCTTCACGGCGGCCCCGGCATGGATTCGTCGTACTTCTTTCCCGAGCCCGAGGTTTGGGGGCAGGGGCTGCGGGCGCTCGCGGAGCAGTACCGCGTGATCGCCTATGACCAGCGGGGCTGCGGGGGCTCGGGGGCGCCGGAGATCGAGGAGCCTTTCGCCCTCTCGCACCACGTGGACGACGTCGAGCGTGTGCGCTCGGCGCTCGGCATCGAGCAGCCCGCGATCCTGGCTCACTCGTTCGGCACCGTCATCGCGCTCCTGTACGCCCTCCGTTACCCCGGCGCGGCCGAACGCCTGGTGCTTACGGGTTGCGCGCCGACCCGCGCCTTCCACAACGGCTATCGCCGCTCGGTCGCCGAGGACTTGGCGCCGCCGGTCCGTGAGCGGCTCGCGGAGCTCCAACGGCGACCGTTGACCGACGAGGCGATGCGCGAGCGGTTCGCCCTCGTTCTCGACCTCTACTTCCACGACCCACCGAGTGAGGAGCGCCGACGCTGGCTCCTCGACAACATCCGTTTCAGTGCCCGCGTCAATCGCTCGATCGCGGTCGATCTCGAGACGTACGACCTCACCCCCGCTCTCCCCCACGTGCGCGTGCCGACGCTCGTGGTCTACGGTGAGCGGGATCGCATCGTACGGCCCGAGTACCAGCTGGAGCTGCGTGGACGCTTGCCGACTGCGCGCTTCGTCGCCTTTCAGGAAAGCGGTCACTTCCCTTTCCTCGAGGAGCCGGAGCCCTTCGCGCGGGTGGTCGATTACTTTCTCCGACACGGACCGCGAACTGTGGAGACATGACCCTGGGCGATACCGTCGACGAGAGCCTGACTCGCCGAATCTTCCTGACGCTGGGTGCGGCCGCCGGCGTGGGCGCCGCGATCGGCTCGCCGCGGCGCTCGGCGGGAGCGTGGCTCGAAGCTTCCTACCGGCCCCATCGTGCCGCCGGACCGGCGGCGGTGGCCAGCGGAAACGGGATGGGCGCGGTGACGAAGGCGCTCGAGCTCCTGCGTGAAGATCGCGATCCCCTCGACGCCGTCATCGCCGGCGTCAACCTGGTCGAAGAGGACCCCAACGACTACAGCGTGGGGTACGGCGGGCTTCCCAACGCGCTCGGAGTCGTCCAACTCGACGCCTGCTGCATGCACGGCCCCACGCACCGTGGGGGCGGTGTCGCCGCGTTGGAAGGAATCAAGTATCCATCGCGCGTCGCGCGCCTCGTCATGGAGGAGACGGATCACGTCCTCCTGGTTGCTGAAGGCGCCAAACGTTTCGCTCTCGAATACGGCTTCGAGGAGGAAGAGCTCCTGACCGAAACGGCACAGCAGGTGTGGCTGTACTGGCGCGGATCATTAGGAGAAGCCGACGATTACCTGCCCCCCGACACGACCGGCTTCACTCCGCGGGCCCGCGAGATCATCCGCAACGAGCGTGACCTCTTCGGGCCCGAGACGCGGCGGCCGACGGGCACGATCAACTGTCTTGCCGTGAACGACCGAGGCGATCTGGCCGGCGTCACGACCACGAGCGGGCTCTTTTTCAAGATTCCCGGCCGGGTGGGCGATTCCCCGATCCTCGGCGCGGGCCTGTACGTCGACAACGACGTCGGCGGCGCCGGGTCGACCGGCCGCGGCGAGGCCAACCTCCTCAACCTGACGTCGTTCCTGATCGTGGAGGAGATGCGACGCGGGAAGTCCCCGACCGAGGCGTGTCTGGAAGGATGCCGTCGCGTGGTCGAGAACAACGTCGAGGCGCGGCTCCGCAAGCCCAACGGACACCCTACATTCGGGGTCTCCTACTACGCCCTGAACAAGGACGGCGAGTACGGCTCCGCCTCGATCTACGGACCGACAGGGTTCACCGTGGCCGGCGCCGGTCGCGAGGCGCGCCAGGAGAGCAGCGCGATTCTTTTTCCGGAGGGTTGAGCGGCGGATATATCTTATGCCGCGATTTCTTACCATTCACGATAGCTGGAGGTGAAGATGAGATCGTTCTATGCGCTGATGTTCGCGATCATGGTCGTGCTGGCGCTCGAGGCCTGCCGCGGCGAAGACGAAACGCCCGAGGAGGCGGGCGAGCCGGAGGGCCTGGTCGTGCCGGACACCACGATCATGCGCGAGATCACCACCCGGTTCGACTCGGATCCGCGGCTCGACGATCCCCAGATCGAGCTCGTGCCTCATTCCGACGAAGGTGAGGTCACGCTCGTCGGGACGGTGCCGAGCCGCTTCGAGCTTTCGATCGCCCGCGAGGTGGCGATGTCGACACCCGGGGTCAAGCACGTGTGGCTCGATTCGGTGCGGGTGCTCTCCGAGGGAGCCGCGCCCCAACAAGCCGACACCACGTCGACGCCGCAGACCTGAGGGGCTATCCCTCCAGGAAGCGGCGGGCCACCTCCAGCTCGCTTCGCGCCGAGGTGGGCGCCATGACCTCGACCAGCTCCGCGTAATAGCGTCGCGCGCGTTCGCGATCGCCCGCCTGCTCGGCCGCGCGAGCGGCCCCGAACAGCGCGCGAGCGCGCCTGGGCTCCCGCTCAAGCGTCTTCTCGTAGGCTGCGAGCGCTTGCGCCGGCTCTTCTAGTTCGAGCAGCATGTCGCCGAGGAGCTCGCGTGCCGGTAGGAGCGGCCCCGGGGTGACCGGATGCTTCTCCACCGACTCCTCGAGCTCGGCCGCCGCCCGCGCCCGCTCGAGCGCCGATTCCCGATTCCCCTCGGACAGCGCGACCCACGCCTCCGCCGCCAGCCGCTGAGCCTCGACGATCGTCGACCAGTAGGTGTCGTTTTGGGCCTTCAATGTGTCGCGCAGGGAGGCCAGCCGGGTGACCTCGACCCCAGCCTCCGCCGGCCGTCCCGCGCGCGCGGACCCCACGGCGCGGGCGAAGCGGGTGATCGCTTCAATGTGCGGCAAGGCTCCGGTCGGCACCGGCAGATCCGCAGCGTCCTCCCACCGGCTCCGCTCGAGCGCTAGCCGTGCCGGCATGGCGGCGAAGTTGTAACCGGTGATACCGGCGTAGAAGCGGTCAGGAAGCTCGATCGCCCGCGAGACCACCTCGCCCGCCTCGGCATCCAGCCCGCGCTGCAGGTAGGCGTACACCATGTAGTCGAGCGGGTGCACCGCCGCGTCGGGGTTCTCCTCCGCCTGCGACGAGCGACGGTTGCTCTCGATCGACTCGTCCCAGTGACCGAGCCGGGTAAAGATGTGGGACGGCATGTGAAGAGCATGTGGCGCCGAGGGGGCGATCTCGGCGTACCGGCGCGCGGCCTCCAGCCCGTCCTCGGCGATCGGCGGGGCGTCAAAAGCGTGAATCAGATAGTGGGCGAGACCGGGATGATCCGGCTGCTCGGCGAAGATCGGCTCGAGGATCGACGCGGCGTAGAGCTGGCGCTCGAACGTCAGGTCGGTGGGAGGCGCGTTCGCCACCACCGCGCGGGCGAAGAAGATCGCCGCTTCGCGGTCCTCGGGGTGGCGCTCGAACACGAGCCTCATCGCCTCCTCGTGCCGCTTCATTCGCGTCAGGTGGTCAACCGTATCCCTGTCGCGGTAGAGAGCCAGGGAGGCTTCGATGTAGCCTCGTTCGCGCTCGGAGGCCGAGCTCGACAGCGAGGCCGCTTTCTCGGCGGCCTCGAGTCCTTGTCGCGCTCGCTCCTCCGGCGGGGCGAACCGCGCCATCGGGTTCCCCCACATCGTCATCGCGATCCCCCACCACGCCATCGCACAATCCGGGTCGGAGGCGGCCACCTCCTCGAACGCGGCTTGCGCCTGGTCGAACCAGAAGGAGTGGAGCATGGCGACGGCGCGAGCGAAGCGCGGCTGGACCGCGGGGTCGCACGAGACCGAGAAAGCGACCTGGCCCAACCGCTCTCCTGGTGCTGGACCATGGTCGTGGGCCTGCGCGAAGAGCGGCGCCGTCAGGGCGATGGTCAAGACGGCCGCGATCGCGAAACGCGGTGGTGAGAACGTGCGGACGAAACTCATGAAAGCGTCTCCTTTCAGCTATGCATCACTCGTCGCTGTAGATCTCGATCACCGGATCGGCTCCGGCCACGATCCAGCCGCGGTACATCCCCTCGGTGTTGAACGGCGTCGTGAAGTTTCCTTCGGCGTCGAGGGCGATCACTCCGCCGTCGCCTCCCTGAGGCGGAAGCACCTCCATGATGACCGCTCGCGCGGCTTCCTCGAGTGGCACGCCTTGATAGCGTGCGCGGGCGCAGATGTCGTGCGCCACCACGTTGCGGATGAAGTACTCGCCTGTCCCGGTCGATGAGACGGCGCAACGGTCGTCGGCGTACGTGCCGGCGCCGATGATCGGCGAATCCCCGATCCGGCCCCACCGTTTGTTGGTCGTGCCGCCCGTCGACGTGCCGGCCGCCAGGTTCCCCGAGCGGTCGAGCGCGACCGCGCCGACGGTGCCCAGCTTCTGATCATCCGGCAGGTTCCGAGTGTCAGGTAGGCTCGTGCTGGCTCGCTCTTCGCGTTCCCGCTCTCGCGCCCGCTGGAGCGACTCCCATCGTCGCTCGGTGAAGAAGTAATCGTGCGGGACGAGCTCGACACCTTGCTCGAGCGCGAATTCTTCGGCCCCCTCCCGGGAAAGCATGACGTGGCGCGATTTCTCCATGACGAGGCGTGCCAGCGAGATCGGATTCTTGACGTGGGTCACGCCCGTCACTGCGCCGGCCTGGCGACTCTTGCCGTCCATGATCGAAGCATCGAGCTCGTTCTTGCCGTCGTGGGTGAATACCGCTCCCTTGCCGGCATTGAAGAGCGGCGAGTCCTCGAGGATGCGGATCGCCGCCTCGACCGCGTCGAGCCCCGATCCGCCAGCGGCGAGAATGTCGCGGCCGGCGACGAGCGCCTCGGTCAGCTTCTCGCGGTACTCCCGCTCGAGGTCCGGGGTCAGGCTTTCGCGCGTGATCGTACCGGCGCCGCCGTGGAGGACGAAGACGTACTCGGGTCGTTGGGCGGCTGCAGGGAGCGCCAGGGCGAGAAACGCCAGAGTCGCCAACGCTCCGGAAGCGCCGCGTCGGAAGGGCGGTCGCGTCATGGGAAGGTCTCCTGTCTTTCTCAGGTCGCACCCAAGCTATCGCGCGAGGCGCCCCGACGCGAAGTGGAGAGCCACGGCCGAGAGGAACAGGAGGGTCGTGATGGCGGCGGAGACCAGGCAGAACCGGCACCACGCATCGATCACCGCCGCCTGGAGCCAGAAGAGGACTGCCGAGAAGACCAGGCCCGCGCCGGTGAGCACGACGAGTGCCCAGGACGTCCTCCGCCCCCACGATTCGGCCGGGGTCCACGCGAGCAGGCTGGCCAGGGCGTAGTACGCGACTCCGACGGCGGCGATCGGGACGTCCCCGATCGTGGCCCAACGACTCGTGAGGACGAGCTCGCATCCCCCGGCGGGGCCGCACGCCACGTCGGCGCCACTGTAGTGGCTGACGGTGAGGTAGGTGGCGTCGAGAAATCCCGCGAGGGCGAGAAGCCGCGCGGTCCACAAGGCGACGGTCAGCAGCCGACCGGCTCCCTCAAGAGATCGTCGACCCGCATCAACAGATCCGCCGCAGTGAAGGGCTTGTGCAGGAACGCGATGCCGGCCTCCAGAACGCTGTACCCGTGGTCTCGCAGGAGTCGCGTGGAGAGCGCCCGCACCGCTTCGTCGTCTTCGACCACCAGCACGGTCGCCCTCCCGGCTGGCTGGGGCGACGTGACCTCCTCGGGTTCCTCGGAAGCCGCTTCGCCCTCCGCGCGCGGCAGCCACACCTTGAAGCGCGAGCCCGCCCCCGGCGCGCTGTCGACGTGAATGTAACCGCCACTTTGCTTGACGATGCCGTACACGGTCGAGAGGCCCAAACCGGTCCCCTGTGCGCGGTCCTTGGTCGTGAAGAAAGGCTCGAATATCCGCTCCATCGTTCCGTCGTCCATCCCCACCCGGTGTCCTCGACACTCACCACGGCGTACTCGCCGGGCTCCATCGTGAAACGCCCGGAAGGCTCCGGATGCTCGAGACGAGCATGCCGCGTTCGAATCGTGAGGCGACCTCCGTGGGGCATCGCGTCGCTCGCGTTGATCGCGAGGTTGAGGACGATCTGCTCGAACTGCCCCGCGTCGACGCGCACTGGAAAGAGGTCGTCGTCGAGATCGGTCTCGATCGCGACGTCGCTCCTGACCAGCCGGCGCAGCATGGCGGCCATGTCGGCGATCAGCCGGTTGAGGTCGAGTACCTCCGGCTGAAGCACCTGGCGTTTGGCGTACGCGAGGATCTGGCGCGTCAGACGCGCGGCACGGCTGGCGGCTTGGGCAACTTGCTCGAGGCTCGCCCGGCGGGTGTCAGAGGGTTCGAGATCGCGGAGCACGAGGTCGTTGAACCCCTGGATCGCCGTCAACAGGTTGTTGAAGTCGTGGGCGATGCCGCCGGCAAGACGTCCCAGCGCCTCCATCTTGACGGCGCCGTACGCGCGGTCGAGCATCCGCTTCCGCTCGGTGACATCGGTGAAGTAGACGGCCACGCCCCGTCCCGCGGGAAGAGGATCGACCTGAACGTCGTACCAGATTCGCTCTCGTCCTTCAGCTCGTAATGCGAATACTCGCGGGAAGCGAGCGCCCGCTCGATGCCGCCGTCCGCCTCGGCGCCTGGCGGGCGTGGTTCGACCTCCCGAGCCTGTCGGCCCACGAGCTCTTCGCGGCTCTTTCCCAGAATCTCCGCCGTGCGTGGATTGACGTATTCGATCGTGCCGTGCTGATCGAGGGTGTAGAACCCGGCGCTCAGGTTCTCCAAGACGGTGTCGAGCTCGACGCGCGTCAATTCCTCGCGTTCGCGGGTTTCATCGAGCTGGCTGCGGAGGTGTCCCACGATGAACGCCAGCACCGGAAACGCTACGCCGACGATCACCACGTGCTCCCAGTCGAACACGGCGAAATGAAAGACCTTTCCGGGGGGAAACGTGGCATAGGCGAAATAGACGACCGCGACGAGAGCGCCTGCAACACCGGCCGCGATGCCGTCGACGAACGCCACGTACGCGACGACCAGGGACGAGAAAGGCTTCGACCTGGGGTACGCTGACCCCGGCCTGGGAAACGACTTCGAGCAGCAGGGCCAGGGTCCCTACTCCGAGCGAGCCTCGTGCGATGGACAGCCACCGATACCGCCGTTACTACATTCATTGTTAGGCTCCCCTCTCGGCCGGTTGGGCGCACCCGAGGGGGAGTGCAAACACGATGCCAAAGCCGCGAACCATTTGTAGGATTGAACTTACAACGTAGGAGAAAGGGCCTGAAGCTGAGGAGGTGGGTTAGGACGAGTTGGCTGGGGGGCCAGGAATCGAACCTGAATCTCCTGCTCCAAAGGCAGGCGTGTTGCCCGTTACACCACCCCCCAACGCGCCAGATTATAACGTCACCGGAAAGACGAAGCCCTCCGTGGCCGCCCTTCCGCGGGTCGAACCCCGTGATCGATCGTCGTGAACGCCCACGTCCGCCCCTCCGGCGAGATAGCGCTCACCTCGCCGCGGACCCGGTCGTGCTCCGTATCCCTCGCGGCCCGGTCGCCATAGAGGGCGTAGACCGCGCCGCCCGACCCCGAAAGAGTGACGGCCGCGGCCGCGCTCGAGGCGAGGACATCCGCAGCTCGCCGCACTGCCGGGTAGTGGTCGAAAACGATCGACTCGAAGTCGTTCCGTCCCGGGCGCACCGGAGATGCGCCCGTTCCATTCGCGCGCATTTCGTCCCACGCGTGGTACGCCCAGGCCGTATCGATGAAGACCCCCGGCCAAACGAGGACTCCCCACCGCTCCCCCGGGGGATCGATCGGCTCGAGTCGGTCTCCGATCCCGCGTGCGCGTTGCGTCCCGCCGGCCAGGAAGAAAGGGACGTCGGCGCCGAGCTCGGCAGCGAGCGCATGCAGCGTGTGACCGGGATCGGGGACGGCGAATCGTCGCGCCAGCGCCACCAACACCGCCGCGGCGTCGCTCGATCCCCCACCCAGCCCAGCACCCGGTGGGATCGCCTTGTCGATGGTCAGGCTAAGCCTCAGCGCATGTCCCGTCCGCGCAGCGAGGAGTCGCGCCGCGCGCGCGGCGAGGTTCTCCTCCCCGGCAGGAACAACGTTCCTCCAATCGCCGTCGACCTTACAGTCGAGCTCGAGCCCTGCGGGTGCGGGCTCGAGACTGAGCGTATCGGCGAGGTCGATCGCCTGAAGGCCCGTATCGATCTCGTGATACCCGTCGTCGCGACGTCCCAGGATGGCGAGCCACAGGTTGACCTTGGCGGGAGCGATCCAGGTCTCCCGCGCCACGGGCTCGGTCATCGATGGTCGTCGGCCGGTGCGACCTCGGTCGCGAGCTCCTGATCGAGCTCGCGCTCGAGCCTTTCCTCCGACTTCTCGAGCTCGCGCCACGTCCACCCTTCTCGCAGGAACGCCGCCAGGCCGACGAGCGTCACCGACACGTAGCCCACGACGTGGTAGCCCACCGCAAAACCGAATGCCGCGCTGCGATCGATTCCGAAGACATCCAGCGCTTCCACGACGAACGCCTGAAACGTTCCGACGAAGCCGGGAGAGGACGGGATCGCGACACCGAGCGCGCTCACCGCGGTGGTGAAGAAGGCGCCTTCCCAGCCGGCTGCCGTGGCCAGACCGAAAGCCGCGAGGCCGATCCGAAAGAGGGCCGCGATCGCCGACCATTGCACAACCGCGAGCACGAAGCTAAGCGCCGCGAGCCAGGGTCGTCGCAAGAGTCGAAAACCATCGACGAACGTGACGAGCGCGCGCCCGAGCGGCTCTTCGAACCGACCTCCGAAGGGCCGTCGCATCACGCGGCGGATGAAGCGGATGAATGCTTCCGGGTGCGACGCTAGGACGAGCTGGAAGGCGAGGAACCCGACGAAGATCCAGAACGCAATTCGCACCGTGGTGTCGACCCAGTCGGGGAGTGGATGGAGCCACGTCAGGGCGTACAGAATGGCGACCAGGGCGAACCCGTCGAACATCCGCTCGACGAAGAGGCTTCCGAACGCCGTGCCGACCGCCATCCGGTGAGATTTCGCGAGGGCGTACGCGCGCACGAACTCACCGATTCGGGCCGGAAAGATGTTGTTCGCCATGAGACCGATGGCGGTCGCGTTGTGAAGCCGCGCCAGTGGTGCGGCGGCTACGGGCGAGAGGAGGATCCGCCAGCGAACGGCGCGGAACCCGATGTTGACCAACGGAGAGAGTACGAAAACGGCGCCGAGGAGGAGCCAGTTCGCCTCGCCGAGCGCGGTGGCGAAGGCGCTCCAATCCACTCCGCGCGCCGCCCACACGATGGCGACCGCCGAAACCGCAACCCCCGCCCAAACGCGCCACCGCTTCACGCGGCGATTCCAGGGCAGGGGTGTTCTTTCGGCCTACGCACGCGGGATCGCGAGGCGAGTTTGTGCAGGCGGTTCACGTCACATTGGTGGAGTGAGCCCGAGGCGGAGGCGGCTCAGAATGGCGCAGATCAAGGCGTCGCGACGAGGAGATCCGAGGCGTATGCGACCCTGCTTCGCGGGCACCCCGATCTACGCCGCAGGATTGACGAGGAGCGCAACGAAGAGCTGCGTCATTATCAGCCGCCGTCACAACAGGTGGGTTTCATTGATGACCAGCTTGTAAACCGCTCCCAGCCGATCCGCAGCCCGATTCGACAAGATCATCCGCGGCAGGAAGATCTCGAAGTACTCCATCATCGGCGCGATCGAGGTATCGATTGTCAGGGCGAGCGTGACCGAAGGACGCCCCTGAGCCTCGCCGGCGGCGTCGGATATCGTGACGGCGGCGTGGTCACCGTGACCTTGTTCGGGCGCCGCCGGTCCCCCGCCCTCCCGTTCTCCCTCCATCTCCTTTTCCGCGCGCGGCCCCACGATCCTCAGCGCGGAGTGTGTGACCGCGTAGTTGACTCGATCATGGATGTCGAGATCGATCACCGCCTTGTCGCGCACACGGGAGCGGTGGACGTCGGACTTGTCGGCGATGATGACCGCGGCGGCGATGTCGCTGACCGGCGCGCCGTCGGTTTCGTGGTGGTGACCGATGGCGGTCACGATCTCGATGACTTCCTCGACCGGCATCCCGGTGCGCACCAGGATGTTGTGCGCCAGGGAGGATCCACTCTGCGCGTGATGATTGCGATTGACGATGTTGCCGATGTCGTGGAGGTAGGCCGCGATCGCCGCCAGCTCGCACTGGCGGGACGTACGGTCGAGCGCTTCGAGCACCGAGCGCGCCCGCTTGGAGACGACCGCGGCGTGACGCCGCCCGTGCTCGGTGTACCCGATCGACGCCATCACCTCATCAGCGCGATTGAGATAGAGCTGGACCTCGGGATTCTGCTTGATCTCGCCGAGCGTCAGCATCGACCGGCACCATTCCTCGTCTCAACCAGATCGGCGATTGCGCGGTGGCCCTCTTCGCGCCCGGCGCGGGGAACCAGCGGCAGCAAGACCGCCGTGAGCGCGCTGTAGAGACT
>JBHEOA010000121.1:0-3685 GCA_046261835.1 Gemmatimonadota bacterium | reverse complement strand
AGTGGGGCATCACGAAGAACGCCCTGGCCGATCTCTTCTGGGACGGGATCGCCGTCGACTACGCCGAGCTCCAGAACACCGGCCAGGCGGTCGCCGCACACCTCTCGGACGGCAGCGAGGTGCGCGTCACCCACTCGAATGACACCGACATCACGTTCTCGATCGAGGGGCGGCCGGTGTATGTCAGCGACGGCGTGATCAGCGACGAGGACCGTCAGCGGGGTGGCGCCGGCGTTTCGGTCTGGCTGCCGGCGGGCGAGGTCTACGTGACAGCCGTCCCCGGAACCGCAGAGGGGACGATCGTCTTCGACGACGATCAGTTTGAGGGTGAGGAGGTCCGAAACCTCCGACTCGAGTTCGCGGACGGCACGCTGACGTCGATGAACGGCGAGGGGCCGGGGTTCGACCGGCTACGGCGGGCGTACGACGTCTCCGACGACCGGAAGACGGCGTTCGGGCTGCTCGACATCGGGCTCAACCCGCGTCTCGAAGTCCCCGAGCTGAGTCAGGTCGAGTCCTTCAGCCCCGCGGGTAAGGTGACCCTGGGCTTCGGTAACAAACCTGGGCGGGCGGGGACAACACCTCGAATTTCGGCTATGGCGACTTCCTGCGCGGCGCGACCGTCACGGTCGACGGCGAGACGCTCGTGGACGAGGGAGCGCTGACGCCGTAAGAACGACTGCGGGACCGAAGGCTCGCCCTTAGCGGGTCGCGTCGCGGGGCGCCAGAAGGACCCGGAGACCATGGCGGAGCCTGAGCGTCATCGTGGGCCAGGGGACGACCGATGCTCGCGGAGCTAGCTCGAAGCGGTAGCACCGCGCGACCATCGCGAGGACGATCACCGCTTCCATGATGGCGAAGGAGGCGCCGATACAGACGCGCGGCCCGCCGCCGAAGGGGAAGTATGCGAATCGTCCGAGGTCTCGCTCGAGCGTTCCGTCCAACTCGCAGGTTGACCGGACGCTGTCGTGACGCCACCGTACTTCCGTGTCCGGACCCCACTTCCTTCCGCTCGCCGGATACTGCGAGTATTCACCCGACGAGATGGCGCGCCGCGCCCGTGAGTTCCGCGAAGAAATGACACGCCGCCGCACGGTTCGGGATTATGCCGCCCGGCCGGTCCCCCGCGAGGTCGTGCTCGAGTGCCTGCGAGCGGCAGTCACGGCTCCCTCGGGCGCCAACCTCCAACCGTGGCACTTCGTCGTGATCGAAGACCCGGAGACCAAGCGGCGAATCCGTAAGGCGGCCGAGCGCGAGGAGCACGAGTTCTACACCCATCGGGCGCCACGGGAATGGCTCGATGCGCTCGTCGCCCTCGGGACCGACGAGCACAAGCCTTTCCTCGAGACAGCCCCCGTTCTGATCGCCGTCTTCGTCCAGAAGCACGGGCTCCGCCCCGACGGCAGCCGCGTGCCGAATTACTACGCGGTCGAGTCGGTGGGACTTGCGACCGGGATCCTGATCACTGCACTCCACCATGCCGGGCTCGCCACGCTGACCCACACTCCCAGCCCGATGGGTTTCCTGAACGAGATTCTCCGGCGGCCGCCCAACGAGCGGCCGTTTCTACTCCTTGTCGTGGGTTACCCGGCCGAGGACGCGCGCGTACCGGCCATCGAGAAGAAGCTGCTCGAGGAGGTCGTCACCATAATCTGATCTCGGTCTTCCCTCTGGACTGTGGGGCTGGCATCGCGCATCGTTCGGCGACCCGCGGCCACCGAGGAGGAACCCATGCCCCGAAAGCCCGAACCACCGCCGCGCAAGCACGCGGTCCACGCGCGCCTCAACATCCCGCAGTTAGCGAAGGCAGGATACAGCCTGGATCTCGAGATCTACGCCGAGGGCGAGAAGATCGGCACCCTGATCATTGGCCGCGGATCGCTCTTCTGGCGCGGCGGCAAGCGCAAGGGCCAGAAGCAGATCGACTGGACACGCTTCGCCCAGATCATGGATCAGATGGTGTACGGACCCGAATGATGATTATGCATCGGCCACTAGCCGCTGCAGCGGAGCGACTGGTCGAGGCGGAACTCGACCAGCGGCGCCGGGTGCACAATTCGACCCGCTCTCCCCCACGGGTCGGGCCTTCAACCCACCACCGCGAAAAGGCGCCACTCCCCGGGCACACCCTTGAGCTCGCGGAGGCCCCGCTCCTCGAAGCCGATCCCAGACCCAGCGACCAGGTCCTTGACGGTGCTCGATACGAGGACTTCCCCCGGCCTCGCCGTGGCCGCGACGCGGGCCCCGATGTGAAGCGCGATTCCGCCGACCGATTCGCCCGTAACCTCCACCTCACCGGTATGGAGGCCGGCGCGCACTTCGAGACCCAGCCCATGCACGGCTTCACGAATCGCCAGCGCACAGCGGATTCCTCGCGCCGGACCGTCGAAAGTCGCCACGAATCCGTCGCCCGTCGTATTGACCTCGCGGCCGCGATGACGTTCGAGCTCGTGGCGGACAGTGGCATCGTGGCGTTCGCGGAGCTCGCGCCATCTGACATCGCCCAGCTGCGCCGCGCGGTCGGTCGATTGGACGATGTCGGTGTACAACACCGTCGCGAGCACGCGGTCGGGCTCGGGAGCCGGACGGGCGCCGGTGACGAAGGTCTCGATCTCGTCGAGCACGCTGTCCTGATCTCCGACCCACGGCATATGATCCGCACCGGGTAACTCGACCAGCTTCGCCCCCGGGATCCGCTGCGCGATGTAGCGCGCTTCCTCGATGTTGACGTCGAGGTCGCCCGTCCGATGAAGCACGAGAGTCGGTACCTGGATCGTAGGAAGCACCGGCCGTACATCGATCGGCGTATTCATGCGCCCCAGCGCGACCGCCGCGCCCGGACTCGCTCCCATTCTGAGGTACGACGCGAGCCATTCCTCGAAGTGACGGTCGCCGGCCATGCTCGGAGCGAGCGTGGCCAGGTCCACGGGGCCACCCCATTCGACCGCGAGGCGCTCGACCCATCCTTCGCGCTCCGCCAGCGTCGGCGCCCATGGGTAATCGGGGGATCGAATGCGTTTGGCGAAGATCCCGAAGGTGACGAGCGCTCTCGTCCGTTCAGGATACGTGGCGGCGAAGAGGAGGCTCATGTTCCCACCTTCGGAGTGACCGAAGACCCCCGCCCGCTCCGAGCCCACGGCGTCGAGGACGGCCCGCAGGTCGTCCATGCGCTGCTCGAGCGTCGGTAACGCGCTCGACGGTACCCTGTCGGAGAGACCGGTCCCGCGCTTGTCGAACAGGATGAGCCGTGAAAACGAGGCCATCCGACGAAGGAACCGCGCGAGCCTAGGCTCCTCCCACATGACCTCGAGATGGGACACCCATCCCGACACATAAACCAGGTCGCGCGGGCCATCTCCCACGATCTGGTACGCGATGTTGACGTCCCCGCTCCTGGTGTAGCGTGTGCGTGGCGCCGCAGCGTTCATCGGATCGCGCGGCGGGCCCGCCTCACTCCTTGAGCCAGTCGACGAGCAAGTAGCGCGTGATCTGGCGGTTCATGGCGGCGATCGACTCCATGAGCGGGATTTCCTTGGGGCAGACGGCGACGCAGTTCATCGACTTGCCGCAGTCGGCGATCCCGCCGGGGCCCATGAGCGCCTCGTAGCGCTCGCGCGCCTGCATCTTCCCCGTCGGGTGCGTGTTCATGAGGCGCGCCCATGAGATCGGCGCGGCGCCGATGAAG
>JBHEOA010000120.1:0-26036 GCA_046261835.1 Gemmatimonadota bacterium | reverse complement strand
GATGCCCGACCGCTCCTGCTCGTCCTGGCGCGGGAGCCGGTTCCACGCGAGTGGGTCATGCGCGGTGAGCCGCCCCCTGTCGGCCCTTACTTGGATGGCGGGGACGAGACGTTCCTCGTTCCTGCGTGGGAGATCGGCCGTCGGCCCGGCGGCGCGTTCGAGATCGAGCTCCCGCTCTCGAGGCTCGCGCCGGGCAGGTTCTATGGCGTGCTGTACGTGGCTCCCACCCGGGTCGTCGATCGCGCCCTCGCCCGCGGCTGGGCGTCGACCGAGAGCGGTTGGCCCGCCGCCGCCTTCATGATCGAGGTCCTGTGAGCACCCGCGCGGGAGTCTCCCGGCAGGGAACTTGCAAGCTCCAGCGCAAGGTTTCACGTGTCCTCGCCCTCCGGCTCTCCGCTAGCGAGCCCCCGATCGCGCTCCGCCCGGGCCCTCCTTCGCGCGTCGCGTTTCGCGACCGCGGCGGCGGGTTTCGCCGCGGCGTGCGTCCCTATCTACGACATCGCCTTCGTACGCCTCGACCAGAACCCCCCGCACGCCGACGGTCTCAGCGCCCCCGCGACCCCGGGAGGTGCGCAGCTGGAATCCGCTCGCCGCGAGCTCTTGGAAGCGGTCAACGAGGATCGCGCCGGGGCCGGCCTCGCGCCGGTCGCGCTCGATTCCCTGGCCACTGCCGCCGCACAGGCGCATGCCCGGGCGATGGCCGACGACAGTTTCTTCAGTCATTACGGGCTCGACGGTGAGGCGCCGTACGAACGGCTCGCCCGCTACGGCCACAGCGGCCACGTCCGCGAGAACCTCTTCCGATGGACGTTGCGAGACGCCGCGTGGCGCACCTTCGATCCGCGTCGTGCCGAGCGGTTCCTCATGGAGTCGCCCGGCCACCGCGCCACGATCCTCGATCCGGCGCGCACACACGTCGGGATCGGGATCGCGGTCGACAGGAGCGGGAGCTCGGTCTACGTGGTTCAGGAACTCGTCGCGGGCTACGCGGAGCTCAGCGCGCCGCGGCGCACCCGTGGGCTCGAGCCCCTGACGATCGCCGGAAAGATGCGGGATCCCACGCTGCGCCCTCTCACGATCGTCCTGCGTTCCGAACCCTCACGGTCGTGGGAAGCAGGTCGGCCTCCAGGCGGCTCGTATTCCGACGGCGGCGAGAGCGTGGTGTCGGTCGCCGGTCCGCGGCAGATCGATTGGCATCGGGATGGCGCCTTCGCCGCCCAGTTGCCGGGAGGAAAGGGTCGGCCGGGCGGGCGGCTCTACGGCGTCGTCTACGTCGCCCCGCGCGAGTCGGTCGAGCGGCTCCTCTCGGGCGGCGGCGAACCCACGAGCACGCAGTGGCCGGGGGCAGCGTTCGTCGTCGAGGTCGAGTAGCACTCGCTCATTCAGCGGCGTAAGTTCATTCATCTTAAGCGATCAGGACCCTTCTTCCCCCGAATCCATTCATGATCGAGCGACGTCCCACGCGAGCGGTTCAAGTCGGCAAAGTGCAGGTCGGCGGCGGGGCGCCCGTCACCGTCCAGTCGATGACGACGACCAAAACGAGCGACGTCTGGGGCACTCTCCAGCAGATCCGTAACCTCGAGGTCGCTGGCTGCGACATCGTCCGCGTGACGGTGCCGGACGAAGCGAGCGCCGCGGCCTTGCCCGAGATCAAGGCCGGTATCTCGATCCCGCTTGTAGCCGACATCCACTTCAACTACCGGATCGCCCTGCTCGCGCTCGACGCCGGCGTCGACAAGCTGCGAATCAATCCCGGCAACATCGGTGGCGAGAAGCGCGTGCAGGCGGTAGTCGAGAAGGCCAAGGAGAAGAGCGTTCCGATCCGTATCGGCGTCAACTCCGGCTCGCTCGAGCAGGATCTGCTCGAGAAGTACGATGGACCGACCGCCCGTGGGATGGTCGAGTCTGCGTTACGTCACTGTGAGATCCTCGAGCGGATGGAGTTCTACGACATCATCGTCTCGCTCAAGTCCTCCCACGTGCCGCGGATGATCGAGGCGTATCGCCGCTTCTCCGAAGAGCGCGACTATCCTCTCCACCTCGGTGTGACTGAGGCGGGGCCGGTCGAATCGGGAACGATCAAGTCGTGCGCCGGCATCGGCACACTTCTGATGGAGGGGCTCGGCGACACAATCCGGATCTCCCTCGCCGACGATCCCATCATCGAGACGCGTGTCGCCAAGAAACTTCTCCAGGTACTCGAGCTTCGACCCAGTGGCATCAACGTGATCGCTTGCCCCTCGTGCGGCCGAGCTGAGGTCGATGTTCACAAGCTGGCCTCCGAGGTCGAGAAGCGGACGGCCCACCTCGCGGACAAGAACATCACGGTCGCCGTCATGGGCTGTGCCGTGAACGGACCCGGTGAATCCCGCGAGGCCGACATCGGCATCGCCGGTGGTGTGCGGAAGGGCCTGCTCTATCTCAAAGGGGAGAAGGAGCACACGATCCCCGAGGAGGAGCTGGTGGAGGCGCTGATCAAGAAGATCGAGTCCCAGCTCTAGCAGGCTGCTGAAAATGGCCAATTTCTGCGTTGCGCTTCGGTTCGCTTCGCTGCGGCGTAGAACTCACTACGCCTCGCTCGCTCGCCTCGCGCGCCTTGATCTTGGCCATTTTGAGCAGCCTGCGACTCTTTCACCTGGCTCCTAACTACCCGTCAGCGCGAGTGGGATGAAGCTAAACGGCGGGCCGGTCCGCGTGGGGCTCCTGGGGTGCGGAGCGGTGGCGCAGGTCGCGCATCTGCCGGCCTACCGCCGGCTTCGCAACGTCGACCTGGTTGCCCTCTGTGACGGCGAGGCGCCCAAGCTGAGAGCGCTCCGCGAGCGCACGGACGTGCGCCACGCGGTCCGCACGCTCGACGAGCTGCTGGCGATCGACGACCTCGACGCGATCGACATCTGCCTGCCTACCCACCTGCATCGCGACACCGTCTTGAAGTGCCTGACCGCTGGCAAGCACGTCCTGTGCGAGAAGCCGCTGGCGCTCACTCCAGGGGACGTGGCCGAGATCATCGCCGTCCAGCAAGCGACCGGGTGCGCCGTTGTCGTCGGGATGAACAACCGCTACCGCGACGACTCGATCCTCCTCAAGCGGTTCATCGAGGAAGGGAGCCTCGGTCAGATCTTCTTCGCCCGGGCGACCTGGCTCAGGCGGCGTGAGCGCGTTCGCCCGAGCGAGTGGCGGTACCAGCGTGCCATGTCGGGGGGAGGCGTATTCATGGACCTGGGCATCCAGCTCCTCGACCTCTCGCTTTGGCTGGCGGGCTATCCCGAGCCGGAGCGCGCGACGGCGACATACTACCACCACACTCCTGAGATCGAGGTCGAGGACAGTGCCATCGTGATGCTTGGCTGCGTCGACGGGCTGACCACGACGATCGACGTCTCGTGGCGCTTTCTGATGGAGCCCGAAGAGCAGAGTCTCGCGGTCTTCGGAACCGACGGATCGGGCATCCTCACCTCGGTCGGAGGCGGAGGCGCTCAACCCCAGCTTCGCATCTACCGGCGGGAGCACGGGAGCCTGGTCAACGTGACGCCCCAGGCCAAACGGCCGCGCGGGCATCCGTACATGGAATCGTACGAGCGCGAGATCGCCTTCTTCGGCGAGGTCGTGGCGGGACGCGAAGAGATGCCCCCGCTCGAGGAGCAACTTTCGTTGGCCCGCGCCGTCGAGGCGATCGAGCGCGCGGCGCGCAAGGGCCGCGAAGCCTCGGTGGGCGGCCCCCCGGTCGAGTCCGTCACGCCGTGAGCCGCGACAGCTCGGCGCGCGGCCCCGCTCGATGGTGGTGGTGGCCGCCAGCGTCGGGGATCCTCTTCGCTCTCGCCTACCCGCCGCTCGACGTCTTGCCCCTTGCCATCCTCGGCCTCTGGCCGTTCCTGGCTTTTCTCGACCGCACGGCGGCGGGAGAGCGGTGGGGCCGCGTGTTCGCGGGCGGGTATCTCTTCGGGCTGGCGTTTTACGGCGCGCTCCTCTACTGGGTCGCCGGGTTGACGGGATTCAGCCTGATGGCGATTCCCGCGTATCTCGCCGCCACGCTCATCATGGCGTTCAACGGCGCCCTGGTGACGCTAGGGGTCACGCTCGCTGTTCGGCGGGGCGTGCCGATCGCCGTGTCGTTCCCGCTGGTGTGGTGTGGGGTGGAATGGCTCCGTTCGTTCGGCGACCTCGGGTTTCCCTGGGCGATGGCCGGCGACGCGCTGACGGCGTACCCGCTCCTGATTCAGATCGGTGAGCTGGGAGGGGGGTGGCTGGTGGGGCTGTGGCTCGTGGCGCTGGCGACGGCGACGTGGCGTCTGGCCCGGCCCGTCCGAGGTCGTGCGGTTCCGGCGGCCGTGACGATCGTGCTCGCCGTGGCTGTCCCGCTGTACGGCGCGATCCGGCTCGCGGCGCTCGAGCGCGCGATGGCATCGTGGCCGACGATCCGCGTGGCCGCGATCCAACCCAATGTGCCCCAGGACATCAAGTGGAGCGAGGAGTTCGAACGCGAAACGCTGCGGCGGCTCGACGTACTCACGCGTCGGGCGGCCGAGCGAGACGTCGAGCTGATCGTCTGGCCGGAGTCCGCTGTCCCCGGCTACCTGCGTTACGAACCGGAAATGCGCGCTTCCGTCACGGAGCTCGCGGCGGCGGTCGGAACCTCGATCTACGCGGGAACGGTCGATGCCGACACGCTCTCAGGCCGATCCGGCGTGCGCGAACGGGACTATCAGATCCTAAACGCCGGCTACTTGATCCGGCCCGATCGAGGGATCGTTCCCGAGCGCTACGCCAAGCGGCGGCTGGTTCCGGTGGCCGAACGTGTTCCCTTCCTGCCCGGCGTGGCGACCTCGCTGTTCGAGCGTCTGACCAATTGGACCGGACAATTCGCCCCCGGCGAGTCGTGGCCGACATGGGAGGTCGACGGTGCTCGCTTCGGCGCCCTGATCTGCTACGAGTCCGTCTTCCCGGATGTCTCCCGAGCGCTCGTCCGCCGCGATGCCGACTTCCTCCTCAACATCACCAACGACGCCTGGTTCGGGCCCACCGCCGCACCGTACCAGCACGCGAGCCACCTCGCACTGCGCGCGGTCGAGCATCGTGTCCCGTTCCTCCGGGCCGCAAACACCGGGATCTCGGGCTGGGTCGATCCGCTCGGCCGCTACCGCGCCGAGACGCCGCTCTACACGTCCGCGATGGTGGTCGCCGAGCTTCCCCTCTCGGGAATCACGACCCCCTACACCCGGTGGGGGGATTGGGCGCCTTTCGCGGCCGTTCTGGGATGGGCGCTCCTATGTCTGCGGGGAGATCGCCGGCGCCGATAGAGGTGGGGTAGGGGGTCAGTCCGGGGCGGAGGACGCACCTGCTCGGCTGGCCAGGCGGTCGATCCGAGTCCGTCAGATGCTTTCTCCCGGCGCCAATCTGCCGATCGCAACCAGATGATAGGCGAGCCTGGTCATCCGCATGTCCTGGCCTCCTTGGACGACGACTCTGACCCGCAGACGAATGCGTTCCTTGTTGTCGTCGGGCGGAGGGAGACCCACGGTATCCCACGCGCAGGGTCCGATCTCGTAGCCCGTCCAGTCGGCCTCGTCGGAACTCATGTGGAAGAAACCTGCCTGAGCCACGATCGGCGAGACATCGTGGACCGCGGTCCACAAGGGTCCAACCTCCATCCGAACGTCGTACGCGCATCCTCATGGTCGCCTTCGTCGCTGCCCATCATGAGACCGGGGCCGGCTTGACCCTCATCGATGGACCGCGCGAAGCGCGCATAGCCTGAGATGACGATACATTTAAAGCGGGGGCTGCTCACGGGAATGCTCAGGCGCTGCTCCTCCACCAGGCCCGTAGGCTGGACGATGGACATTGTCCTTCCTTCCTTTCGACGAAAGCTCGGTAGGGGTCAGTATGACTCTCCGGCCTGCTCAACGTAGGCGGGTACATAGCAAGACTTCAAGAGGTTGTCGGTCCGCCCGACAAGGTCTATCTTCATCCTAGAGTAGCGATTACATCGTTCAATACGAACAGGAGATCGACGTGAAACCTGGCATCCATCCCGAGTACCGCGACGCTCGGATCGTCTGCGCCTGCGGCAACGTCATCGAGACCCGCTCGACGGTTCCTGAGATCCACGTCGAGATCTGCTCGAGCTGCCATCCGTTCTTCACCGGTCGCCAGAAGCTCATCGACACCGCGGGCCGGGTGGAGAAGTTCCGCGCCAAGTACGGTCTCGAAGGCCGAGGTCGGAAAGACCAGACGGCCGAGGAGCCGGTCGAAGCCGAGGCTTAACGCATGAACCCGGGCCGCGCGAGCGGCCCATCGTGAGCGAGAGCAGGGGCCCGGCTCCTGCTCTTCGTCTATCCCGGCCGTATCGGACTCGTATCCCCGAAGCGCGCGACTCCAGAAACGAACGCGACCCCGAAACGAACACGGCATGGAGATCGAAGACAGGATCGAGGAGCTGCGAGCGCGACGCGCGGAGATCGAGACCGCCCTGGCCGACCCGGCCGTGGCGCAGGATCTCGAACGTCTGCGCGACCTCGGGCGCGAGCACGCGCAGATCGCTCCCGTCGTGGGAGCGGCTGACCTCTGGGAGCGCGCCCGCCGCCAGCTCGCCGAGAGCCGCGACATCCTGCGCGAGGAGAGCGACCCCGACCTTCGTGAGCTCGCCCGCGCCGAGATCCAAGACCTGGAGCCCCAGGTAGAGCGCTACGAAGAGGTGCTCAGGCGCCTCCTCGTCCCGCACGACCCGCTCGACCAGAAGAATGCGGTGCTCGAGATCCGCGCGGGCACAGGCGGCGAGGAAGCCGCGCTGTTCGCCGCCGACCTCCTTCGGATGTACACGCGAAACGTCGAGCGACGCGGCTGGGATCTCGAGGTCGTAGACCTCTCCCCATCGGACGCCGGCGGCGTGAAGGAGGTAATCGCCCTGGTCCACGGATCGGGCGCCTATGGCACGCTCAAGCACGAGAGCGGCGTTCACCGCGTTCAGCGCGTGCCAGCGACGGAGTCCCAGGGACGGATCCACACGTCGGCCGCGACCGTCGCGGTCCTTCCCGAAGCCGAGGACGTCGAGATCGAGGTCGACGAGAGCGACCTGAAGGTGGACGTCTTCCGCTCCTCGGGACCGGGGGGGCAGAGCGTCAACACCACCGACTCGGCGGTGCGGATCACCCACCTTCCCACGGGCCTGGTGGTGCAGTGCCAGGACGAGAAGAGCCAGCACAAGAACAAAGCCAAGGCGCTCAAGGTCCTTCGGAGCCGACTCCTCGACCTCAAGATCGCCGAGCAGCAGGCGGCGCGGGCGGATGCCCGCCGGTCGCAGGTCTCAACCGGTGACCGCAGCGCCAAGATCCGCACTTACAACTTCCCTCAGAACCGCGTCACCGATCATCGCGTTGACCTCACGCTGTACAAGCTGGACCAGATCCTCGAGGGCGATCTCGATGATCTGATCGAAGCGCTGGCCCTGGCGGAACAGGCGGAGCGAATCGCGGGATGACACCCTCGCAGCGCTCGTCGACCCAGGGGAAGCGGAAAACAGATGCCAGGGCAGACGGCCCCCCCACTGTCGGCCGGCTCCTCGATGACGCCGAGCGACGCTTCGAGGAGCGGGACGTCGAGTTCCCCGACGCCAGCGCGCTGTGGCTTCTGGCCGGCGTCCTCGATCGGCTCGATGACCCGGATGCATTGCTCGCCGAGCGTCGCAAGCGAGTCGCGCCGGAGGCGGCGGACCGGTTTCGCGCCCTCGTCGAGCGGCGCGAGCGCCACGAGCCGTACCAATACATCGTCGGAGTGGTCGACTTCAGGGGCGCGCTCATGGAGATCGACGCCGGCCTCTTCGTTCCGCGGGAGCAGACAGAACGGATGTGCGACGAAATCGAAGCATGGGCCAAGGATCTTCCCGTGCCCCCCGGCGGATGGCGCATCGCCGAGCTCGGCACGGGAGTCGGCGCCATGGCGGTGTCGCTGGCGAAAGGCCCTCTCGCGCCGAGCACGGTCCTGGCGGTCGACATCTCCGACAAGGCGCTGGCCTTGGCTCGACGCAACGTTCGGCGACACAGCGTAGAAAAGGTCGTGCGGCCGGTGATGGGCGACTGGCTCACGATGATCCGGCCCGCGCCGTGCCTCGACGTGATCTGCGCCGTGCCGCCCTATCTCAATCCAGGCGACGAGATCTGGCTCTCGGAGGAAAGCCTCCGCTGGGAGCCGATGGAGTCGTTCTTCGGCGAACCCAGCGGTGACACGGTCCTGCGCATGATCCTCGACGAGTCGGCCGCGCGACTGCGACCCGGAGGACTGGTGGCACTCCAGGCGGACAGCGATCAGATCCCGGGTCTGGTCGACTACGTCAACGACGACCCCGAACACCCGCTGACGATCGAATGGATCTTGCAGGACGAAGAGGGCGACGAGGACGCGGTCCTGGCGGTCAAGCCGGCCTCGGAGTGAACGAGGCCGCGGCCGGACGCTGGTCCGTGCTGTCGCTGCTGCGGACGACCGCCGCATTCCTCGAAGATCGAGGCGTCGCCGAAGCGCGGTTGTCGGCCGAGCATCTCCTGGCGCATGTCCTCGGGTGTCGGCGGCTCGACCTCTACCTTCGCTACGACCGACCGGTTGCCGCCACGGAGATCCGGGCCTACAGGGAGGCGATCAGGCGAAGGCTCCGGGGGGAGCCGGTTCAGTACATCACTGGAACGGCCGGCTTCCGGGGGCACGATCTCGCGGTCGATCCACGGGTGCTGATCCCGCGGCCCGAGACCGAGCTCTTGGTGGGCGAGGTGCTGGCGTGGGCCCGTTCGGAGGCCCGTCGCGGTCGCACTCCACCCGGGGGCTGGCGCATCCTGGACCTGGGTACGGGTTCGGGCGCGATCGCCATCGCGCTGGCCGCCGAGCTCGAGGCAACTGCTCTCGTCGTCGGCAGCGACCAGAGCTCGGCTGCGACCCTGGTCGCGCACACGAACGCGGTTCGCGCCGGCGCAAAAGGCGTTCACTTCGTCGCTGGCGAGGGTTTCTCGCCGTTCCGGTCGGGACCGAGATTCGACGCGGTCGTCGCCAACCCGCCGTATCTGGCGGATCGTGAGCGCGCGATGCTGCCGCGGGAAATTCGCGATTGGGAACCAGCGGAAGCGCTGTTCGCCGGCCCGCGCGGGGACGAGGCGATCGAACGGATCGTCAGCGAGGCTCCCGGGTACCTTCGCGCCGGTGGGATCCTCGCGCTCGAGGTCGCGCTCGGTCAGGGGCCGGTCGTGCGCGAGCGGATCCGCGGAGCCCCGCGCCTGGCGCTCGTGGGGAGCTTCCGGGACCACGGAGGCATCGAGCGCGGGGTGCTCGCCCTCGCGCGCGAGGAGTAGGGAAACGATGGCTCGATTCGTGGTCCAGGGCGGACGTCCGATCGGCGGAGAATGGCTGCCGGCGGGGAACAAGAACGAGGCCTTGCCCTGCTTGGCCGCATCGCTCCTCACCGACCAGGGAGTCACGCTCGAGAACGTGCCCGACGTCTCGGATATCCGGACGATGACCGGCTTACTCGCCGACCTCGGTTGCCCCATCGAACGGCCCGAGCCCCATACGCTGCAGGTCGGTCGGGCGGGGAAGGGGGCCCCTTCGTTCGAGGCGGCGCGGCGGATCAGGGGATCCTTCCTCTTGGTGGGCCCGCTCCTCGCGCGGCGCGGTGAGGCGCGCCTTCCTGTTCCTGGGGGCGATCGGATCGGACGCCGCCGCGTCGATACCCACCTGCTCGCCTTCCGAGCTCTGGGCGCTCGAATCGAAGCGACGGGCGAGGAATACGTGATCCGCGCGCCGGAAGGGCTCCAGGGATCCGAGATCTTTCTCGACGAGGCGAGCGTCATGGGGACCGAGAACGCGATCATGGCGGCGGTCCTCGCTCGCGGCCGAACGACAATCGCCAACGCTGCCTCGGAGCCGCACGTCCAGGGCTTGTGCCGAATGCTCAACGCGATGGGAGCCGAGATCCACGGAATCGGGACGAACCGACTCGAGATCGACGGCGCCGAGGGCCTCACGGCAACGACTCACCGCCTGGCGCCCGATCACATCGAGATCGGCTCGTTCGTGGGTCTCGCCGCGGCGACCGGGGGCGAGCTGGTGATCCGAGGAGCCGGGGTGCAACACCTGACGATGATACGGATGGCCTTCGAACGGCTCGGCACCACGCTCGAGTTCGATGGCGACGACCTGCGAGTGCCGGGGCAGCAACGGCCGAGGATCGTGAGCGAAGTCGATGGTGGCGTGCCGTCGATCGCTGACGGTCCCTGGCCCGCGTTCCCGGCCGACCTGACTTCGATCATGGTCGTGGTGGCGACGCAGGCCGAGGGCACGATCCTCGTCCACGAGAAGATGTTCGAGAGCCGTCTCTTTTTCGTCGATCAGCTCCAGCGAATGGGCGCGCGGATCATCCTGTGTGATCCGCACCGCGCGGTCGTGCTGGGGCCTTCCCGTCTCGTCGGCAAATGGATTTCGAGCCCCGACATTCGGGCAGGCATGGCGCTCCTCATCGCCGCACTCTGCGCTCGAGGCGAGTCGGTGATCGAGAACGTCGCGCAGATCGACCGGGGCTACGAGCGGATCGAGGAACGATTGCGGGCGTTGGGAGCCGACATCCGCCGCGAGGCGGATTGACCCTCTACCTCGTCGGGACGCCGATCGGTCATCGCGGCGACATGACGCCCCGGGCGCGCGAAGTTCTCGGCGCAGCGATGACGGTCGCCTGCGAGGACACCCGGACGTGCCGCAAGCTCTTCGCCTGGCTCGAGCTCCCGGCTCCAAGGCTGGTCGCCTTCCACGACCACAATGTTGAGGAGGCGCTGCCGGGGCTGGTGGCGCGCCTCGAGAGCGGCGAGGAAGTGTCGCTCGTCACAGATGCCGGGATGCCGGCGATCCAGGATCCCGGTTATCGCCTCGTGGTCGCGGCGCGCGCGGCGAATGTGCCGGTCGTGCCCGTGCCGGGACCTTCGGCGCTCCTGTTGGCGCTGGCCGCGAGCGGCCTACCGACCGATCGCTTCGCGTTTCTCGGATTCGCCCCGCGCAAGGGGCGCACGTCGTGGTGGCGCGCCGCGCTGGCTCGTAGCGAGACGGTGGTCGTCTACGAAGCGCCGACCCGCGTGGCGGCGACCGTGGCGGAGATCGCGCGGATCGACCCGGCACGTCCGCTCTGTCTGGCGCGCGAGCTGACCAAGATTCACGAAGAGTTCGTGACCGGCGCCGCTGGGGAGGTGTCCCGCGCGCTGGCCGCCCGCGAGCGGATCCAGGGAGAGTGTGTGCTGGTAGTGGCCGGTTCAGAAGGGGAGGAGGAGCGAGCCGCGACGTGGGCCGCAGCGCTTGCGGCGCTGCGCGCCAGCGAGGTCGGCCGGCGCCTCTCGTCCCGCGATATGGTCGATGTCCTGGCCTGCGCTTACCCGGACGCGCGCAACGCGATCTACCGCGCGGTCCATGCGGAAGGTGGAGAGGTGTGACCCGGGCTGTGCTCCTCGCGCTGGCGCGCGCAAAGCGATTCGTGCTCCTCGGGCTGCCGCTGCTCCTTTCGCCGGCGGCCCTGCTGGGTCAGGGCGTCGGCGGACGCGAGGGCGCGCCGCCCGCGACGCCGCTCACCATCGCGCGGCTCCACTACGAGCCCGGCGACTGGTACGGCAATCCCACGTCGCTACCCAACCTGCTCCACTTCGTGCGGCAGGAGCTCGGCCTCCCGACCGCCGAGCGCGAGGCGGTCGTCCGGGCCACCGATCCCGAGCTCGCGCGCTACCCGCTCCTCTACTTGACGGGACATGGCGAGATCCAGCTGACCGACGAGGAAGTGACCGCCTTGCGACGGTATCTGACGTCGGGAGGATTCCTCCACGCGGACGACAACTTCGGCATCGACCCAGCGCTGCGGCGCGAGATCGCTCGCATTTTCCCCGACGAGCCGCTGGTCGAGCTACCGCGCGACCACCCCATTTACCGCGCGCCTTTTCCCTTCACCGACGGGCTCCCCAAGGTCCACGAGCACGCCGGGGGCCCGCCCCAGGGCTTGGGCGTCTACCACGACGGTCGCCTCGTTCTCTACTACACGTTCAACACCGACCTCGGCGACGGGTGGGAGGACGCGGTTGTCCACGGCGATCCGGAGCCGGTGCGGCGGAGGGCGCTGGAGATGGGCGCGAACATCCTTCACTACGCCCTCACCCACTAGTCGGCTGCTGAAAACGCCCGATCTCGTCGTTGCGCTTCGTCGGGCTTCGCTGCGGCGTACTTTTCAGTACGCCTCGCTCACCCTCCTCGCGACGCCTCGATCTCGGGCGTTTTGAGCAGCCTCGGCTCGATCCCCGTTACGACGGCGTCCGTCAGCACGAGGCTTGCGTGGAAACGTGGCACGCCTTGACGAGGTATCAGATTTTTGACGGTGCGACGCGACTCGACTAGATTCGGTTAACTCATTGTCTACCATGTACGAACGGCGGAACCAGATCCGCACGAAGCTCATCGTCACCTTCATTCTCCTGGTGGCGGTGATCATCGTCGCGAGCGCGATGCTTTGGTATCGCGTCGCGACGTCGCATGTCCGCCGGGAGATGGAAAACCGCCTCGAGGCGGCTGCTACCGCAGGCGCCCTGCTGATCGATCCCACCGTCGTCTCCGCCCTGGTCAGCGATCCGTCCGGCTTCCTTCGGACACGAGGCATCCTTCAGGAAGACCTGCGGACCATCCAGCAGCGACTCCGAGTCCGCGACGCCTACATGTTCGATCGTAACCGCAGGGTCCTGGCCACGACCGACACGCTGGGGATGGAGGTCGGGGAGATCGCGGCGGAGCTGAACAATTACGGACCAGAGATCGATCGCGTCTTCGAGGGCGAGGCGGTCGTAACAGTGCCCTTCCACGACGAGGCCGGAAACGTGTACCAGACGGCGCTGGTGCCGCTGGTCGGCTGTCGCGGGCCGGCCGAGAGCGACTGCAGCATCATGGCCGTGCTGGGTACGGACCTATCGGTCGAGTTCCTCGACGTCTTCAACGACTTCAGGCGCCTGACTATCGTCCTCGCCCTGGTGGGCATCCTGCTAACGGTCGCGGTGGGCGTCGTCTTCGCCCGCTCGCTGTCGCAGCCGATCGCCGCGCTGGTCTCGTCGGCCGAGCGCATGGAACGCGGCGAGATGGGAGAACCGGTACAGGTCGGAGCGCGCGACGAGATCGGGTACCTGGGCCACGCGCTCGAGAACATGCGGCGTGGCATAGTGCGGCGCGATCGTCACCTGAGGACGATGCTGGCGGGGGTGGCGCACGAGATCCGCAACCCGCTGGGCGGCATCGAGATCTTCGCGGGGCTCTTGCGCGACGAGCTCGATGAGGTGGACGGCCGGCGCTCGCACCTCGACAAGATCATCCGTGAGGTCCAGCACCTGAAGACGATCATCAACGAGTTCCTGATCTATGCTCGGCCGCGGACTCCGCTCATCGAGCCGTTCCCCCTGCGGGAGGTGCTCGACGACGTCCTGTTCCTGCTGTCGGCCGACGCCGAGTCGCGCGGGCTCGCGCTCTCGGTCGAGTTCGCCGAACCCGAGCTGTCGGTGTACGCCGACGGCGATCAGATCAAGCGCGCGCTTCTCAACCTCGTGAAGAACGCGATCCAGGCATCGACGCCGGGTGGCCGCGTCGAGATCAAGGCGCAGCGAGTCGAAGAGCGCGTGCGGATCGCGGTCAAGGACTACGGACCCGGAATCCACCCCGATCACGAGAAGCAGATCTTCGATCCCTTCTTCACCACCAAGGGATCGGGGGCGGGTCTGGGCCTCTCGATCGTCAAGTCGATCATCGAAGAGAACGACGGCGAGATCTGGGTCGAGAGCGTACCCGGCGAGAAGACGGTGTTCTTCGTGGTGCTGCCGGCGGGTGCGGCAGGCGAGCGCGGCTTCCGCGCCACCGCCCACTCTACCACCGCAGCGACGACGTGAAAACCAGCATGAACGAAGCGAGAGGGTGCTCAGGATGCCCAAGATCAAGGCGTCGCGACGAGGAGATCCGAGGCGTAGGTGAATCCTACGCCGCAGGATTGACGAGGAGCGCAACGCAGAGATTGGTCATCCTCAGCGCCCGACCCTAATCATGGCCAGGATTCTGGTTGTTGAGGACAACCCTACGATGCGCGACGGTCTCGAGCAGATGCTCACCCGGGTCGGGCACGATGTCGTCTCGGCGGGGGGTGGAGCCGAAGCGCTAGCGGCCTGTCGCGAGCAGTCCACCGACTTGGTCATCACCGATTTCAAGATGGAGGGAATGACCGGGCTCGAACTGATCGAGGCGATGCGAAAGCAGGACCTCCCCGGTGATCCCGACGTCGTCCTGATCACCGCCTACGGAACGATCGACATCGCCGTCGACGCGATGAAGCGCGGGGCGGCGGACTTCATCACCAAGCCGTTCGATCCCGATGAGTTCAAGGTCAAGATCGAGAAGGCGCTCAGGACCCGCCAACTCAAGCGAGAACGCGACGCCTTCAAGGCGGAGGCGGAGTATCTGCGCGAGGAGGTAGAGCACCTTTTCGGCGAGATCGTAGGCCGCTCGCAGTCGATGCGCGACATCTTCGAATCGATCCGCAAGGTCGCGGAGACGAACTCCTCGGTTCTCATCTATGGCGAGAGTGGGACCGGCAAGGAGTTGATCGCTCGCGCCATCCATCGCCACAGCCCGCGCGCCGCCGGACCGTTCGTCAAGGTCAACTGCTCGGCATTGCCCGAAGGCTTGCTGGAATCCGAGCTGTTCGGGCACGAGAAGGGCGCCTTCACTGGGGCGATCAAGGAGCGCAAGGGGCGTTTCGAGCTGGCCCACGGCGGGACTCTCTTTCTCGACGAGATCTCAGACATCCCCCCCGCGGTTCAGGTTAAGCTGTTGCGCGTCCTGCAGGAGAAGGAGATCGAACGCGTCGGCGGCGAGAAGACGATCCACGTCGACGTGCGGATCATCAGCGCCACTAATCGCGACCTCGGTCCCCTGGTGGACAAGAGCCAGTTCCGGGAGGATCTGTACTATCGCCTCCACATCATCCCGATCACGGTGCCGCCCCTCCGCCAGCGCAAGGAGGACATCGCGCCATTGGTCCACCACTTCATCGAGACGGTCGCATCCGAGATCGGCAAGCCTATTCGGGGAATCAGCGACGACGCGATGGAGATGCTCCATCGGTACGACTGGCCTGGAAACATCCGCGAGCTCGAGAACATGATCGAGCGAGCCATCGTGTTGTGCGATGGAGACGCCCTGGGAACGGAGGAGTTCCCACTAGACCGGCGCACCGTGCCGCGTGACCCCGAGTCGCTGATCCCACCGCCACTGGGCACGATCTCACTCGACGACGCGCTGGCCCGGCTCGAGCGGTCGATGATCGAGCGCGCGTTGGAGGAGGCGCGAGGGGTAAAGACGCGGACGGCGGAGCTGCTGGGAATAAAAACTAGCGCGCTGTACTACAAGCTCGAGAAGTATGGGTTGACGGGATCGTGAGAAGAACCTTTTCGTCTATAGGGGCCGCGCGGGGAGATCCGCTGAGGACGCAAGCACCCGGTCGGGGAGCCTCCTCGGCTTCGCCTGCGGCGTCTCCCCTCCCTCCTGTGCCATTGCCTCCTCAGCGGATCTCCCCGCGCGGTCGCCATCGACGGGTCCGCTGTTCACACGCTCACGTCGTCGTACTTCTCGCGCTCGCAGGCGCGATCGCATTCCCAGCCGCGAACGCGCGCGCGCAGCAGGGGGGACCGTCGGTGGCGGAGCTGGCGCGGTTGCTGGGGGAACGGCAAGCCGCGATCAGCGTTCTGCAGGCGCGGCTCGCTAGGCTCGAGACGGTTGGCGACTCGCTGGTCCGCGCGAAGCGGCGCGCCGAGGTGGGAAGCGCGCAGTACCAACGCGTCTCCAACCAGATCCGTGAGAATTCCGACCAGGTCAAGCCCATCCAGCGCGACCTGCGTCAGCTATACGACCAGGCGCGAAGCCTCCAGCAGGACCTGTTCCTCCGCTACAACGGTCTCGTTGCGGAAACCAACCAGCGCATCCAGGAACTGAGGCGGCAGGGACTGACACCCCAGACCTCGCCCGAGCTGCGTCGCATGGTGGACGCCTTGCCGGAGTACATGGGCTCGCGTGATCGATACGAGGAAGCGGTCCAGGAAGAGCAGTGCGCGCCATGGCTTCCCGATCTCGTCCTCGATCCCTCGGACGGTCCCTCGCAGTTCCGCTACAAGGAGGCCTTGGCGCGCGATCTGGTCGACCAGATCGACACCTGTGTCGCGGCGATCCAGAAACAGATCGACAACATCGCCCTGCGCGAGCGGATCCGGGAGGAGGCCGAAAGGGTCCAGCGCGATCTCGAGATGTGGGGCGACGACCGCTCGAGGAGCGCAGGCAACGAGCTGGAGGAGATGCTGGCGGGCCGCGGCCGTAGCCGGGTCGGAGCCTTGAACCCGTTCGACGATCCCCAAGCGCGGATCCGCGATCTCCAGCGGCGGCGCCTCGAGCTCATCGAACGGCGGGAAGAGTATGAGGCCAAAGCGCGCGTGTTCGCGCAGCGGCAGCGGGAGTTTTATCCTTGACGAACCCTTCCGGAGGAGGGCTTTTCTCTATGCGTCGCAACCCCCCTGAGCACGGTCGGCGAGGTGCGCGCGGCGTCGTTCTGATAACCGCCGCGATCGCGCTCCTCGTTCCCGACGTGATGCGCGGGCAATCGCCGTGGCGATACGACCACGACCTTCGCCTGTCGTATGAGTTCGATGACAACGTCCAGGAGCAGCTCGATGATCCAGTTCGCGCCCAGGTGGCGAAGCTCGGCTACCACGGCGACATCCTGTGGGGCGGCGGCGAGCAGCGGCTGACGATCTCATACCAGGGCGGGTTCAAGCGTCACTTCGGGCTCATCCAGCGCGAGCTCGACGTTCCGAGCCAGTTCGTCAATGAGGGAACGGTCGCCTACCTCCGGAAGGTGACCCCTCGTCTGGCGCTCGGCGGTCAGCTGGGCTTGAAGCACCGCGCGTGGATGGACGGCTTCTTCTTCATAAACGAGGACGGCTTCACGCGGCGCAGCGGCGGGCTCAACGCGATCCTCGATCTCGAGCCGGCCACGCCTGAAGAGTCAGCCCAGATCGAGGTCGGCGTCGAGTGGACCGACAGCAAGTTCAAGAATCTCGATCGGCCCTTCGGCAGCTACGGCCTCGGCGGTTTCGGCAAACTGACGAAACAGTTCGGTGACGACATCGAGGGAAGCGCGAGCTACGCCTTCGATCGTGTACGTTACCCGGGGCGCAAGGCCCTCGAGCCCGGCGACCTGACGCTGAACATCCTGACCCCCTTCGGCGAGCGGCAGGAGGATAACCTCCACGAGCTCGGAGCCGCGCTGCGCTGGTTCGGCCCGGTCAGCGTGGTCGGCGACTACCGGTTCCGATACAACGACTCGAACTCGTTCGGCTTCAGCTACGTGAGCCACAACCTCGGGATCCAGCTGCTGCGACCGCTGCCGTGGGGCATGCTGGCCCACGTCGTCGGACAGGTCGAGCTGAGGACGTTCCTCGAGCCCGTCCCGAGCGTGACCGCCGGCTCTCTCGACACGGACGACGCCCAGAACAACGTGCTCCTTCTGCGGCTCGTCAAGGACATCACTCAGGACTACTCGATCGAGGCTCGCTATGCGCGGTACCGCAACGAGGCGATCACGTTGAACGACTTCTACACCAAGAACATCTGGGCGTTGGGGGTGAGCTACCGGCCGTGACGGCCGGTCCACGCAAGGGCCGCACGAATCGCTTCCAGCCAGGGGTGACGTAGACCCATCGCTTCGATCCGCTTGACCGATCCGGACGAACTCTTTCGGTCGCTGGGCGCCTCGCTCCAGCGCCGTCGGCGCCGCCGTCTGGTGTGGATCGCGCTTTCCGGGGGCGCGGTTTTAGCGCTTCTTCTCGTCGTGTGGGAGGCGGCAGTCGGCGCCGCCGGAACGCGGGCCCCGGGGTACATCGTGGCCATCCTCGGGAGCCTTGGTGCGCTCGCCCTTTTGAGTCGTGCCTGGCGCGCTCCCGTACCCGCGGGTGAAGGCGTCGCGCTCCGGCTGGAAGGGCTCTTCCCGCAGGCGAGGGGCCTGGCTCGGGACGCGCTTGGTGCCGGAGGCCGCGGTTTGACGGGCGCCCGGAAGGCGACGGCGCTCGGGTGGATCGCGCGGCGCGGCGCCCGCCTCGACGCGGCGCTGGCCGTGTCCGATCGGCAGGCGGCGACGCGCGCCCGCCGATGGACCATGGCGGCCGTGTTGCTGCTGGCGGTGGCGACCGCCCTTCAACCGACCGCCGCGCGGCGGGCGATCTCGGCCGTCCTCCGGCCGTCGACCCTGTGGCAGGAAGGGGTATGGGACGTCGCCCCGGGCGACGCCCGACTCGCATATGGAGGGACGTTCGAAGGCCGAGCGAGCTACGGAGGACCGCCCGCGGCCGGACCGATCGTGCTCGAGTGGTCGGAAGGACCGGCGGCATGGCGGGCCGAGACGCTCGCCCACGGGCTCCGCGCGAGTTGGCGCTGGGAGGGTCTCACCGTCTCCCGCACCTACCGGCTCCGGATCGGTCCCCACGCCAGCGATCACTATTCCGTCGAGGTCGGACCACCTCTCGCCGTCCTGAGTGTCGAGGCACGCGCGCCAGGCGGCGCATGGTCGCCGCTGGCGGGTCGCTCGGTCGAGGCCGGGGCGCCGCTCGAGGTCCGGGGACGGACCAGCGACGAACTCGTCTCGGCGCGGGTGGTCTCGGACACGGACGCCATCGAGCTCACCGTCGAGGAGTCGAGCTTCCGCGGCCTGATCCGGCCCGGACCGGGCACCTGGCAGGTCGAGCTCCGCGCGCCGGATGGCCGGATGATCGAGGCCGCACGATTCCATGCCACGCGATCGGGTGAACCGTTCGTTCACCTACTGCGGCCGGCCGAAGATCCGGCGCGCTTGGTTGCGACGAGCGCGTGGATCGAGGTCCGGGCCGGGTCGAGCTCGGGAGTTCGGGCGCTCAGCTGGGAGAGCGGCGATGGACGCCGGGGACCGTTGGGGGACCCGCGCGGAGCGCGCGATACGACGCTGGCGGCGATGGCGCCGATCGCCGCGGGACACGGGGCGGGGGATACCATCCGTTTTCGCGTAATGGCCCATCCGCGCGAAGGTCCGCCCGTCGCCACGCCGTGGCGGAGGGCGATCATGGAGGACGCGGCGACGTTCCGCGAGCGCGCCGCCGAGGCTCGCGACCGTGCCATCGAAGCGGTCGAGCGAGCGGCCGATGAGATGCGAGCGGCAGTGGAGCAAGGGACTTCCGGGGAGCTGGACGCGGCGGACCAGCGTTTGCGGGCAGCATCCGATTCCCTCGCCGCAGCGCTCGCGCGGGCGCTCGGCGATCCGGAGCTCGCGCCGGAGACGCGCGAGGAGCTCGAGGCGTATCGGCGCATGCTGGAAGGCGTCGCGGCGGCGCCTCTCACCACACAGGAGCGCAGCGTCGCCGCTCCCGATCCTGCGGCGGCGGCGTGGGCGCGAAGCGAGATCATGCGTGAGATCGCCGCGGCGGTTGCGCGCGCCGAGCTGGAGCGCGCGCGGTCAGCGGCGGCGGACTCGCTGTCGCGCCTGGCGGCGGAGGAGCGGCGGCTGGCCGCGGAGACGCGACGGACGCCACAGGAACGCACGGCCCAGGCGATCGGCCCGAGACAGGAAGCCTTGGGACGTTCGGCGCGCGACGCGGCGCGTCACGCACCCGAGGCCGCCGCCGAACGGCTCGACCAGGCGCTCGATCGCGCCCAGCGCGAGCTTACCGAAGGCGACCCTGACGCGGCGGCACAAGCGCAGGAGGCGGCGGCGGGGGCCATGAGCCAGGCGGCCGAGGGGGCGCGCGCCGAAGCGGAGGAGGAACGTGCGCGCCGCGCCGCGCGTCGGGCGGCGGTCGATCGCGCTGCTGGCGAGACCCTGTTTCTCGCCGACCGGCAGCGTGCCGCCGCCGAGGGACTCGCCGCCCCGCCGGCCGGACCCGGCGAGCAGGTCGAGCGCGCCGCGCGGCAGGGCGTGGTGACGCGCGGCTTCGAACGGATGGTGTCGAGCCTGGTCGAGGGCCTCGGCGGCCGGCCCGGGAGCGAGCAGACCGCACAGCTCCTGGCGCAGGCGCTCTATGCAACGCGAGCCGCCGAGGGCGCGCTCGCGAGTACGTCCCCTCCCGGTGCCGGCGGATCGGGCGCGGCCCGTATCGCCGCGGATGAGGCCGCCGGTACGCTCGCGGCTCTCGCGCGGGCGCTCCTGCTTCCCCCCGGGCAGATGATGATGGCCGGAGCCCAGGGATCCGGCGCCGAGGCGAGCAGGCTCGCCAGCCAGCTCGATGCGATGGCGGCGGCGCAGCAGTCCATCGCCGATGCCGCCGCTCGAGCCGACGAGTCTGCTGGCGGCAACCCCGAAGCGGCCGCGGCCGAGCGGCAGCTCGGCCGTGAGCTCGGCGGGTTGGGTGGCGCGCTCGAGTCCCAAGGCCTGGACCGCCGCTCGCTCGACGCACTGGCGGCGTCCGTCGAGAGCGCGGCGCGGCGCCTCGAGCGTGGCCTGCCGGGCGCCCGCACGGAGACGGAGCTCCGGTCGCTGGCGCGGCGCTTCGCCGATCTCAGTCGCATGATGGAGCGCCGGGAGGGAGAGCGGCGAGCCGAGGCGGCGCGCGCGTTCGTGCCGGCGGATCCACCGCCGCTTCCGGGGCGTGCCACCGCGCGTCGCCTCGACCCCGAGGCGGCGCTCGCGCCTTGGGCGGCGACGCTTCCGCGACCGGCGCTCGAGCCCGCCCGCCGCTATCTGGAGCGTCTGGCGGCCGAGGGCGTGCGGGCGCCGAGTGAGGAGCCGTGAGACGAACCTCCCTCCTCGCGATCGCGGCGGCGCTGATGGCTCCTGGTGCGTCGTGGGCGCAAACCGAAACGGAGGAGCTCCTGGCCGCGGGCCGCACGGCGGCGGCGGGCGGCGATTACGGCGCCGCCTACCGCGCGTTCCGAGAAGCCTACGATCCGAGCCAGGACGATCCACGGGTCCTTGCCGCTCTGGCGGGCGCGGCGAGCGCGTCCGGAGAGTTGGCGCTCTTCCGCGCCCTCCTCGACAGCGTGGTCGGGTCGGGGCCGGGGCACCGCAACGCGCTCGAGTACTGGGCCGCGCTCGCGCTCGAGGCGGGTGAGCCGATGACCTCGGTGACCGCCGAGCTCGATGCCTACGTCACAGCGCAACCCGGTGACGTCGCAGCTCACGAGGGGTTCGTCCGCGTGCTGGTCGCCCATGATGCTTCCGCCGAGGCGCTCTCGCTCCTCGACCGCGCCGTCGCGCGCGGCGCGCCGCCCGAGGCGATCGCACTCCCCCGCGGCGACGCGCGTGCTCACCTTGGAGAGGGGGGTCGCGCGGTCGAGGCGTATGCGGAGGCGATCGTCCTCGGCGATGAACGGGGGGAGGAGCGAATCCGCGCCCTCCTCGCGGCGTGGCCCTCGGGCACGACGCTCGCCGCGGCCGTGCCCCCGCTCGAGCGCGCGCGCGAACGCGCCGAGCCCAGCGCACGCGCGCGGCTCGTGGTGCTCCTCACCGAGGCGCGTGCCGCGGCAGGCCAGGGCGAGACGGCGCTGGCGGAGCTGCGCGCGGAACCGAGCCCCGAAACTCGCGCTCGAGCGCTGAGGGCGCTGGCCGCGAGCGCCCGCGCGGGCGGCGATCTCGACCTCGCGACGCGCGCGCTCGCCGAGCTCGAGCGCCTCGGCCCCTCCGTGACCGACCCCGCCGACGCAGCGCTCCGGGCCCAGATCGAGCGCGCCGGGCACGGGGCGTCGTCGACCGACCCGGCGTGGGGGTCGAGCTCCTTCAGCGACCGGCGGATCGCCACGGGCGACCTCGCGCTCGCGCGCGGCGAGCCCGACAGCGCGATCGCCGCGTATGCCACCGTCGCGGCTCCTGCGGCGGGGGTCGCCGGCGGCGCGGCCGAACTCGAGGCGCTGTCGCGCGTCCGCCTCGTCCGCGCGCTGGTTCTGGCACGCGCTCCGAGGTCGTTCCTCGCCGCGCTCGGCAGCGCGCTATCGGAAAACGCCAATCCCGCGGTCGTGGCCGCCCGACTCGACACCCTGTCGGGCGCGGCGGTGCTCCCTGATTCGACGATCGCCCGCGCCCTCGTGGCCGGCCTCGCCGCCGAGTGGCGCGGGCGGGCGGGCCATCCCGCGGCGGCGAGCGCGGCGCTCGAAGCGGCGGCGATGGCGGCAGGCGACGAGGCGCCCGCGCTCCTCCTGGCGGCGGGTCGCTGGGCCGCGGCCGCGGACGAACTCGAGCGGGCGCGCGCGCTCTGGCGCCGGGTCGTCGAGCGTCACGACGCGACGCCCTACGCCCTCGAGGCGCGGCGACTCCTCGCCCGGCCGGCCGTCGAATCGCGATGAAGCGACGGGAGTTCCTTGCCGCGTTCGCGGGCGCGGCCTGGGCCGCTCTCGGTTCGCCGGGCTCGCGGATGGCCTCGGCCGAGATCTCCCGTCTGGGTCCGACCGACCGTGTTGTGGTACCGACCGACCGTGTTGTGACGCCGGCCCGCGCGGCGAGCGCGACATTTCTGATCCCGATGGACGATGCGCAGCCGGAGCCCCTCCGCGCCTACGGCATCGTCTATCGTGCCCTGGCGCGCGGCGAGCGGGCGGACTGGCTCCTCAACTTCCGCGGCGGCTCGTTTCTGGTAGACGCGGCGACCGCGTTCGACGATGCGCTCGCCAAGGGGGTGATGACCGAAGACGCGTTTTCGGCAGGTCCGTCGGTCGAGCGCGCGATCGCCGAAGGCAGCACTCTTCCGATGCGCCTTGAGGTGGCGCCGCGCGTGGCGGTCTACGCACCGCCCTACGCCGCGCCCTGGGACGATGCCGTGCGGCTCGCGCTCGAGTACGCCGAGATCCCCTACCGCACGATCTGGGATCGGGAAATCCTGGGACAGGGTCTCGCCGACGTCGAGTGGCTCCACCTCCACCACGAGGACTTCACCGGCCAGTACGGCAAGTACGGCGCGGGTCTTCAGGCCACCGACTGGTATCGCAGGGCCGTGACGCTGGATCACCAGACCGCCACGGCGCTCGGCTTCTCCGACGGTGTGGCCCTCAAGGAGGCGGTGGCCCACGCGATTCGGGCCTATGTGGAGCGTGGCGGGTTCTTGTTCGCGATGTGCGCCTCGACGGAGACGCTCGACGTCGCCCTGGCCGGGGATCCTCCGAATTTCGGTTCGACCCTGGCCTTCAGCGACTTCCAGCGGGACCCTGCACCCGTCGGACCCTTCTCGACGATCGACGGGCATCGCGTAAACACGCCCGGCCGTCTCCCGCTCGAGCAGGTCGAGGTGTCGACCTTCGCGCCTCAGGTCGACCCGGTCGCGGCGATGCTTACCCAGAACCACGTCACCGTGTTCGACGACTGGTATGGCCTGACGACGTCGTTCCGGCCGGAGACCGTGAAGAGCGACGTCGTCGTTCTGGGGACATCGAGCGGAGCCCTCCCCAAGTACGTCCACGGTGACCACGGCCAGGGGACCTTCACGTTCCTGGGCGGTCACGACCCCGAGGACCCGAGCCACGCGATCGGCGACCCGCCCACCGACCTTCGGCTCCACCCGAGGTCGCCTGGCTACCGGTTGATCCTGAATAATGTTCTGTTCCCGGCCGCCAACGAAGAGGAACGAAAGACGTAAGTCCGCGCGTGGTGGGACGTTCGCGTTTGTCTGACCCATAGGGTCGGCGTATCTTCGGCGGTCGTGGTGCGCGGCGGCGACGGCGTGCGGCCGACGGCCGCGGAGGTCGGCTCTGCGGATCCCGCGCTCGCGGATCTTCTCGACCGGTTCGCGCGACGGGACCGGCGGGCGCTGGCGCGCGCGCTCTCCTGGGTGGAAGACCAACGCCCAGGCTTCGAGCGGCTACTCCACGCCCTCCACGGCTCCGCGGGCTCGGCGTACCGCGTGGGATTCACCGGCCCACCGGGGGCTGGCAAGAGCACGCTGACCGAGAAGTACGCACTCGGGTGCCGGGCGCGTGGCGAGACGGTCGGCATCCTCGCCGTCGACCCTTCGAGCCCGTTCACGGGTGGCGCGCTTCTCGGCGATCGGATCCGGATGCAGTCGCTCTCGCTCGACGATGGTGTCTTCATCCGGTCGATGGCGTCGCGCGGGCGTTTGGGTGGGCTCGCCACGACGTCTCTCGAAGCGGCGGACCTCTTGGAGGCGTTCGGCTTCGACGTCGTGATCCACGAGACGGTCGGGGTGGGGCAGACCGAGCTCGACGTCGTGAGCGCCGCGGACACGACCGTCGTCGTCCTGGTTCCCGAATCCGGCGACGCGGTCCAGACGATGAAGGCGGGGCTCATGGAGATCGCCGACGTGTTCGTCGTCAACAAGGCGGACCGTCCCGGCGCCGACCGTCTGGAGCGCGCCCTGCGAGCGACGCTCACGCTCAAGGCGCGTCGGGATGACGCCTGGACGCCGCCGATCCTCCGCACCGTCGCCGTAGAGGGCACGGGGGTCGACGAGCTCGATCGCGCGATCGCGGAGCATCGCGCGAGACTCGCCGAGAGCGGCGCCCTGCATGCCAAGCGCCGCGCGCGCGTCGCCGATCGGGTGCGCGACCTGGTCGCGAGGCGGCTGGAGCGGGTCGTGTGGTGGGAGAGGGGTGGCGAGGAGCGGCTCTCCTCGTCGCTCGACGGTATCGAGCGAGGCGACGAAACACCGTACTCCGTGGCCGCTGCGATCGCAGCCCAAGCCGGGTTCGACGGCCAGGAGCCGTCGCGGGAGGAATGAGGAGATGGCCAAGACGATCGATGAAGTGAGGGCCGAGCGATCCTGCCGTGCGACGGGAATCGATCCGGCTCGCGCCGCCCGGCTCGCCGCGCGAGTCGACGAGTGGCGCGCGCGCGTCGATCGCCAGACCAAGCGCGACATCGACTTCACCACGACCTCCTCGATGGAAGTCGATCCGCTCTACACGCCGCTCGAGGTCGTGCACGTCGATCCACTCGAGGACCTCGGCTTGCCGGGCGAGTACCCCTACACGCGCGGCGTATACGATTCCATGTACCGGACTCGCCTTTGGACCATGCGTCAGTTCGCCGGGTTCGCCACTGCGGCCGAGACCAACGAGCGGTATCACTTCCTGATCGAGCGCGGTCAAACCGGCCTTTCCGTGGCGTTCGATCTCCCGACACTGATGGGGTACGACTCCGATCACCCGATGTCCGAGGGCGAGGTCGGCGTGTGCGGCGTGGCGATCGATTCGCTCGAAGACATGGAGACCCTCTTCCGCGGTATCCCGCTGGATCAGGTCTCGACCTCGATGACGATCAACGGTCCGGCCGTGATCTTCCTCGCTCTCTACCTCGCCGTCGCCGAGAAGCAAGGAGTTTCATTCAATCAGCTGCGCGGCACCCTCCAGACCGACATCCTCAAGGAGTACATCGCGCAGAAGGAGTGGCTGTTCCCGCCCCGTCCGCATATCAAGATCATCGTCGACATGATGGGATGGTGCGCCGACAACGCTCCCTTCTGGCATCCGATCTCGATCTCGGGCTACCACATCCGGGAGGCCGGCTCGACCGCGGTGCAGGAGCTCGCCTTCACCCTGGCCGATGGGTTCACCTACGTCGAGGAAGGGATCGCCGCGGGACTCGACGTCGATCGGTTCGCGCCCCGGCTCTCGTTCTTCTGGAACTCGCACAATGATTTCTTCGAGGAAGTCGCCAAGTATCGGGCGGCACGGCGAATCTGGGCGCGTCACATGAAGGAGCGATATGGCGCGGAGAACCCGCGCTCGCTTCTCATGCGCTTCCACACCCAGACGGCGGGGTGCTCGCTCACCGAGCAGCAGCCCGAGAACAACATCGTCCGGACGGCGCTCCAGGCCCTGGCCGCGGTCATGGGAGGCACGCAGTCGCTGCACACCAACTCGATGGACGAGACGTACGCGCTCCCGACCGAAAAGGCGGTCAAGATCGCGCTCCGAACCCAACAGGTGATCGCCTACGAGTCCGGGGTCCCGAACGTGATCGATCCGCTCGGCGGCTCCTACTACGTCGAAGCGCTCAC
>JBHEOA010000119.1:0-11707 GCA_046261835.1 Gemmatimonadota bacterium | reverse complement strand
GACGGTCATGAGCGAGGAGAAGAAGATGATCGTCGGGAGAACTGTGAAGGCGAAGTACGATCCGGTCGCCGCCCACTGGGTGGTCGGGGCATCGGTCAGGGGCGACATGGTCGGAGGATCGCCCACCGGAACGCCGATCGGAACGTTGTTGTAGACGAGGTTCCCGAAGATGAAGCGCGCACCTTCCTGGGTGTATCCCAGGAGGCGGATCACGACGTCGTTCATGAACGCGAAGAACTGCTGGCCGGGACTCGTGCGCAGAATCACGAGCGCGAAGACGAACTGGAGCGCCAGACCCCACCAGACGATCCGCCACGGAAACGCGCGACGATCGGTCGAGAGCACCCATGCGAAGGCGACCAGGAACACGACACCCAGGAGGGAGACGGCCCGCGAGGTGAGAGGGGTCGCGTACTCCTGGGTGGTCACGACCGGTCGTTGTGGCGAGAGCGGGGCGGCGCCCGTGTCGGGGCTGACGACCGGAGCGGCGGTGTCGCCCGACGCCGCGCCCGATGGCGCAATCGTATCGAGTCCTCCGGCACGGGTCGTGTCCTGGCCGGCCGGCTGCTGGGCTGTGGCGTGACGCGGCGTCGCCGCTCCGGCCCACCACCCCGCGGCGAGCAGCAGGAGAAGGAGACTCCAGAGGCCGAGGAAGACGGCGGCGGGACGGCGCATGCGGCCCGGAATATAGGGGAGGCCCGTGCGACCGCGAAACGCGTCGCTCGTTACTGCGGAAGACCGTTAGCGCGGCACCCGAGTCGTGTTCTCGTAATAGCGCAGGCCGCCCGCGATCTCCCCGAGCAGGAGGTCGGGGTCGCCGTCCCGATCGAGGTCGACGAACGCCGGCGCCGAGAGTCCCGGCAGCGCGATCGTTCGAGCGTCACGCGAGAACTCCAGGTCACCCTGGTTCCAGAGGACCGCCGCAGGCCCGTCCTCGGCGCCCACGACTATGTCGAGGTCGCCATCGCCATCGAGATCGACCATCGCCGGCGCGCTTCGCCGCCCGACGTCGAGCCCTGCGAGGGAGTCGGTCACGAGCGTCCAGAGCGGCGCGCGCGGGGTGCCGTCGTTCCGCCATAGATTGACCTCCCCCGACGACTCGCCGGCGAGCAGGTCCAAATCGCCGTCGCCGTCCAGGTCCTCCAGCGCCGGCGTGGCATGACTGCCCCGTGGGAGATCGAGGAGCGAGTCGGGGCCGACCCAACGCGCCTCGCGCGAGGTCCCCTCGTTGCGCCAGAGCTGAATTCCCCGATTCCACGTTCCAACGACGAGGTCGAGGTCGCCGTCCTGGTCGAAGTCCCCCAGCGCGGGCGCGTAGTGGAAGTCGCCGCTCATGGGCAGCGCGCCCACTAGCCGAAATCCTGGTCTCCCTTGAGCGCCGGTGTTCTCGAACCTGTAGATCCGCCCGGAGCGGTGGTCGCGTGGATCGATCTTGTTGCCGAGGAGGAGGTCGGGATCGCCGTCGCCGTCCAGATCTCCGATCGCCGGCACGCTCTCGGCGCCAACGTCGACCTGACCGATCAGCTGTCGCGTGACGAGCCGCCAGCCGTCGGCGTCATTCAGCATGATGTACAGATTCTCGGCGGAGGTTCGAACGGGGTTGTACGCGCCGCCCAGCACCCCGACGATCGCGTCGAGGTCGCCGTCCCCGTCTACGTCGCCGAAGGTCGAGGCGTTGTAACCGCTCGTCGATATCGGATCCCCGACGGGCCAGGGGATCGGCACGTTGGAGAACGAAGGCTCGGCGCAGGTGCCTTCGTTTCGCAGCAGCAGAAGCCCGGGCTCGAAGAAGTCGCCCCAAAAGAGATCTCGGTCACTGTCCCCGTCGCCGTCGGCGAAAACGAGGGTGTTGGCGCCGTGACGCGCGCTGGGCGTGATCTGGGCGACAATCCGGATCCCTGCGAAGCGGTCCGTGACGAAGGCAAACGTCGGCGCCCCCGATCCGGTCCACGGAGCCGTGGCCTCGTAACGCGTCACGCTTCCGTCGAGCCGGCCCAGCATGAGGTCCAGCAGGCCGTCACAGTCGAAGTCAATGACGTTGGGAATGTTCTGGCGATCCGAGTAGATCGGTCGCCCCTCGGTGTCGAGCAGCGTATCGGCAATTCCCGCGAACATGGGTTCCGCGCCGGGACCGCGGTTCTCCCACGCCCGGATCAGGCTGAGCCGGCGCTCGCCGAGGAGGTCCGGGTCGCCGTCGTCATCGAGGTCGGCGAACCGGTACCACTCACCTACATCGAGGTCAGCGAAGCGGTCGGTCTTCCACGCAAAGCTCGGGTCCGTGCCGGCCAGGCGCTCGAACAGCAAGATCTCGCCCGGAGCCTCCTGGACGAACAGGTCGAGGTCGCCGTCCCGATCGATGTCGACGAGCTGGGGCCGTGGAACATTGAAGCCGCCGAGGAATGGATGGTCGTACGCGTGGCCGGTCGAGTCCTGGAACTCGAACGGCGCGACCCGGCGTACGAGCTCGGGAAGATGTGGGTCCCCCGGGCTCTGACTGCGCACCGCTGGAGCGCAGGCCGCCACGGCGACGGCGAACGCTGAAACGCAGAGGCTCCGCCTCACCGCCCGGGGGCGCGTCGCGCTGGGCCGATCTCCAGCCCCGTCGGGTTGGGTCCGACCTCGATCACGTCGACGATCTCGCGCGTCGCGACGTCGATCACGACGACGGTCCCCGCCTCGGGCTCGGGCCCTTCCGGCACGTACTCGCCGCCCGTGTTGTTGTTGCTGACGAAGACGGAGCGCCCGTCGGGCGACGTGACCGCCGCGTGCGGCTGGGCCAGCCCTCGTCCCTCGATCCGCGCGACGACCTCCCACGTCGAGGCGTCGACGACCGCCACGGCATTGGCGAGGTGGAGCGGCACGTACACCCACTGGCCGTCGGGAGTGAAGGCGGCGTGCCAGGGCGCGCCGCCGAGAGCGACCGTCCGGACGACCCGCGGCGCGGCCGGGTCGGCCAGATCGAATACCAGGAGCTCCCCGCTCAGCTCGCCCCCCGCCACCATCGTCCGGCCGTCGGGCGCCATCGCGAAATCGACCATCGTGTGAGGCGTGTGCGCGGCGTGGTCCGTCGTGTCGGCGCCGGCGTGCGCCATGTGATCCGTCGTATCAGTCATCGCGTGCGCCGGCGCCCCCGTTGGCACGTCGATCAGCTCGACCTCGCCCTCCACGGGCTCGATCACAGCCATCCGGTTATCCGCCAGGCTCGCCGAATACGCCCTGTCGCCCTGAGGTCGAATTTGAAGAGCATGCGGTCGAGGATAGATGACTTCGATCTCCTCGAGGAGGGTCATGTCGCTGCGGCGGACAACGGCGACCGACGAAGGCGGGTTGACCGCCGTCATCGACCGCCCGACGAGGAGGAGATCCTCGGTGGGATGGATCACGACCAGGCCCGGCACCTCCATTTCGACCTGTCCGATCAGGCGATTCTCGTCGTCGAGCTTGAGGACCCGGTTCTCCCCGATCAGCGACACGTACCAGAACGAACCGTCGGGCTCGACGGCTGTGTCGTGGGGCTTGGCTTGCGGCCCGAATCCCATCGCCTGGAGGTCGACCCGCGCGACGATCCCGCGCGATTCGACGTGGATCACCGAGACCGAGGCGCCGTCCTGGTTGGTGACGTAGAGCAGGGGGCCTTCGGTACGGGCGGTGCCGCCGTCGGATCCACCGCGCCCCGGGGCGTCGACCCGAGAAGCCGTCCCGTTTCCGCTCGTGGCGCAGGCCGCGACGGCCGCGAGCGCGGCCGCCGCGAGAAACCTGCGCGCGCTATTCACGAGACCGGGCGATCGCCCGCCGGGCGGTACTTCAGCACGAACAGCCCCTCGTCGCCGCTCCCGACGATCACGATTCCACTCTTGAAGAACGGATAATTCCCCCAGGAGCCGTCGAACCGCGGTCCATCCGAACCGTAGGGCATCGTGTCGAAGTAGCCGACCTCCCTGGGATTCTGGATGTCGGAGATGTCGAGGACACGAAGCCCTGTCACGTAGTTCGACTGGTAAACCTTGTCGCCGACGATGTACTGGTTGTGGTCGATCGCGGTCGTATTGGGGTTGAAGTACTCCTTGATCACGAGCGGGTCGTCGAGGTCGCTGACGTCCCAGATGAGGGTCCGCGTGTGGTCGACGAGACCCATGAGCTCGTCGAGCTCGTCGTCCATGACCATGTAATGATGATCGTCGGTCAACCACGTCTGATGGGTATATCCGACGTTGGGGTACTCGGCCACCGAGATCGCCTGCGGGTTCTGTTTGTCGGTGACGTCCGCAATCGAGAGCGCGGTTTCGTTCGACCCGAAACAGATCTCACGTCCCTGGTACTCCTCGTCGGGACCGCGATAGATCACGCACTGGGCGTCGTGCGTGTAGCCCGTCTTCTGCCGGCCCGTCCGGGGATCGGAGAAACAGCCAGCGAACGTGGGGTTCAGGGGATCGTGGATGTCGATCATGTGGAGACCGCCGCCGCACGTCTCGCCGCCGTCCGAGTTTCCGACCGCGTACGCGAATCCGCTTTCCTCGTTGACGACGATCTGGTGGACGCTGTGGACGCGGTTGTAGTGCGCGTCCTCGGTGAACCGGACGGGCGGGTTCGGGACCTCTCGCAGCTTGGTGAGGTCGAAGATCTGGATCCCGTGCTCTTCGGCGCCATCCGAGACGATCAAAGCATGATTCTTGTAGACCTTGATCTCGCGCCACGCGCTGGGCGGCGATCCCTCGGTGCGCAGGAGGTCGCCCAGGTAGACCGGGTTCTCCGGGTCGCTGATGTCGACGAAGGCGGTACCGTCGGTGCGACCCACGATCGCATACTCCTTGCCGGTCTCGGGGTCGGTCCAGCCCCAGATGTCGCTGAGCTCGACTCCCCTCTCTCCGCCGATCTCGTTGACGGGGAGGAAGGAGATCAGGTCGACCTGATTGCAGGCGAAGATCGACGCCTGCCCTTCGCCCTCGCAGGTGACTTGCCCGCCGGTCACCGCGGCAAGCGGCTCGATCTCGCTGAAAACGTTGGCCGCGAACTTCCACGACTCACCATCGCGCTCGAGGATCGCGCCGGTGCCGGCCCCATTGTCGTCACCCGGAAGCCCGATGGCCGCGACTCCGTCACCGAGCGCAAAGGTCCCGCCCAAGCCGTCCCCTTGCGCGAGCTCTGGGATGCCTAGTTCCATCTTCTCCACGCTCCAACCGTCGCCCTCTTCGCGCGCGCGGTAGATCGCGCCGGTGAACTGGTCGGCGCCCAGGGCCCCGATCCAGAGCTCCTCCCCCGTCGCGACCTCCATTCCGAACAGGAGCGGCGGACCCGTTTGCGCCGCCGGTTCGGGCGACGCGGGCTCCGCCGCGGTAGGCTCGTCGGAACCGCCCACGCTGATGCGACCAGCCTCTTCCCAGGAGTCGCCAACCCGGCGATACACGAGGACTCCGCCGCGCCCGCGCTCGAGGCCCGGGGCGCCCACCAGGAGCTGATCACCGCGGGAGGCGAGCGACCAACCGTAAGCGATCCCAGTCTCAGGAACTTTCAGGACCACCGCCTCGCCCCATTCATCGCCTCGCTGAGGGAAGATCCACACCTCGGCCGGACTCGCCGAATCACGCGCGCCGATCGAGACGGCGGCAAACCCCTCGCCCAACGCGATCGCCTGGCCAAACTGAATCTGTCCAGGGCCGAAGAAGGAGCGGTCGGGCGGCGGCAGGTTCGTCACCGTCAGTGCTCCAGCAGGGCGCCAGTCGGAACCCTGGCGCCGGAAAGCGAGGATCGCGCCGCTCTTGCCGCTGTCGGGCTGAGCGCTGTAGCTGACGAGCGCCAGGTCACCTCGCAAAGCGACCGCCTGCCCCAAGCTGTCGCCACGCGCCCCACCCGGCGCTCTGAGCCGCGCCGTCTCGCGCCAGTCGCCACTCGGCCCGCGCTCGAAGACGTAGGCCGCCCCCGTGCCGCTGTCAGCCCAAACGGCCCCCACCACCATACCGTCGCCATCGACAGCGATCGAGGTGCCGAAGCGGTCGCCGGGAATCTCGTCGGATGCGGTGAGCTTCGCGGCCTCCGCCCACCCCTCGCCGGCGCGGCGATAAACGAAGACCGAGCCCGGCTCGCGATCGATTCCGGGCTGGCCGAAGAGGACGTCGCCGCCGGCGACCCCGACAGACGCGCCGAACGATTGAGCGGCGACAGGAGCTGCGGTAGCAACCACAGCGAAGAAGATCCCGATTAGCGCGATCAGCTTGTTCATTTGGCGTCTTTTCCTCGATTCGGACGGTTGCGTGAACTGGTTTCTCTGCGGCATTGCATCGGACGGCCCGATCGCGGCGATCGTTCAAACCCTTTCAGTGCACCTCCTTGAGCCCCTCGATCGCCTCGCTGATCAGAGCCTTCCTCTCTGGATACCGTAAGAATGCGCTCTTGAATCCGGAGAGAACGAGCTGCTTGATCTCCTCGAGGGTGAAACTGAGACGCTCGTTGAGGATCACCAGCTCGTCGGTCACGGTCGTGTCGGACATGAGCCGGTTGTCGGTGTTGACCGTCACGCGTAAACCGCGGTCGAAGTACTCCCGAATCGGATGTTCCTCGATCGAGGGTACGGCTCCCGTCTGGACGTTCGAAGTCGGACACATCTCGAGGGGGATCCGATGATCACGCACGTACTCGACCAGGTCCGGATCCTCGCGTAGTCGCACGCCGTGACCGATCCGATGCGCGTTGGCCCAGTGCAGCGCCTGATGGATCGACTCGGGCCCGTAGGCCTCCCCGGCGTGGACCGTGACGTTGAGGTTGGCGTGGTGCACGAGGAAAAACGCCTCGCGGAATCGCTTGGCTGGATTGTCCTTTTCGGCGCCCGCCAGGTCGAACGCGAGCACCCCCCGCCCCTTGTATTCGATCGCAAGCATCGCCATGCGGAGGGCTCGCTCGGGCTCGAAATGCCGGAGCCCGCAGATGATCTGATGCGACTGGGTCCGCGGGTAGGCCTCCTGGCCGCGGCGAAGCCCGCGCTGGACCGCATCCACGACCTGTCGGGGAGTGAGTCCGCGCTTCGTCGAGAGGATCGGAGCGTAGCGGACTTCCATGTACCAGATGTTCTCGCGCGCGCCGTCCTCCACCAGCTCGAAGGCGATCCGCTCGAGCGCCGACTCGGTCTGCATGACGGAGGTCGTGGTGTCGAAGCGATCCAGGTAGGCGACCAGGTCGCGCTCGGGCAGACCTTCCTTGAAGTGGCGGCGGATCTCCCTGACCGACTGGAACGGCAGCTCGACCTCGTCCTGCTCCGCCAGGTCGTAAATCGTCTCCGCGCGTAGTGAGCCGTCGAGATGGACGTGGAGGTCGGTTTTGGGAAGGCGCTGAAGGAGCTCGCGGTCGACAGTCATCGATTCAGAGGGCTACCAGATTGCGGTCTTCATGTTAGCACGAATCGTGCGGTCACGGGTGACGAGGCTCGCACCTCCGGTTTTAGCCTGGGCCGCGATCAGTCGATCGAAAGGATCTCGGGTCCAAGCGAGGCGCGCAGCTTCGGTGGCCACCACCGTGAACGATTCATCGGCGAGGTCGAGACCGATGGTCCCCTGAAGTGCGACCAAAACTTCCTGAGCGCCGGCAGTGATGCGTCCGGTTTCGCGCAGCAAGGCGAGTTCCAGAAGGACCGCCGGAGAAACTAACAGCTCAGTCGCTTCTTCGATCGCCGCGCGTGCGCGCTTCGACAACAAATCGAGAGATTGATCGGAGTTGAACAGCCAAACGACGACGTGAGTGTCTAGATGGACGGCTTCCACTCCCGGGTCCAGTCGATTTCTACGAGCTCTTCGGGGTCACCCACGATTGTGCCGGGATGGGGAGTGAGGCGTTCGAGCCGACTCGGTCGCCCCACGGGGACGATCTTCAACAACTCCCCGTCGCGGTCGATCTCGACCGGCGTACCCGTACGCAGCACCCGATCGAGAATCCGGTAGAGGTTTCGGCGAAGCTGGGTCGGGGTGACGCGCATACTGTAGAAAAAAACATACAGGTTGCGTACGTCAGTGGCAAGCTTAAACGTACGCTCAATCAGGTCTCGTGGGACTCGCGCAGAATGATGGCTGCCCCGTCAACCACGTTCCCGTCGGGATCGATGAGGTTTCCTCGAGTGTCCGCGAGCCAAACCTCACCGCGCGAAAGTCGCCCCGCGTCGCTGGGATCACGGAAGACGACGGCGTCGCGCCAGCACGCCCAGGACCACACGGCGACCGCTTCGCCGTCGACCATGACGGTGACGCGTGTGTTCTTGGGACCGCTTTCCACTATTCCTCGATGACCGGCCACGGCGCCAGTCGCGTGATCCGCCGCGGCGGCTCGTAACGGATCGGTTGGGGCTGTTCCGTGAGGTATTGCGCCAGCACTTCGCTGTCGACGAGTCCCGTGTTGGTCGCCGACGACACCTCCTGAAGCGCCGCGTACTCGTCGCCGCCGGCCGCCATGAAGTTGTTGACTGTCACCGTGTAGATCCCGTCAGGATCGAGAGGGTCACCGTCGCGCAAGACTTCTTCCCCGGAGTCTTCGAGAGTCGCGTCCCGCACGCGATCCCCCGCCGGACGAGTGGGGTCGAAGCTGAAACGGATGCCTGACACCTGACCGAGCTGGTCCTTGACCGCCGCCTCGAGCAGCCGCTCGAGCAGCGTGCCGGTCAGCTCCATCCGGATGAGCACGTTCTGGAACGGCTGTACGGCGAAGACGTCGTCGAACGTGACGGCTCCGGCCGCGAGCTCGCGGCGGATTCCACCGGGGTTCATGATCGCGATCTGGGTACCGGCCGCGTCCCGCATCGCATCGGCGATGAAGTCGCCCAGGACCCATTCCTCGCCACGTGCGGCGCGCGAGAGCGGCTGTGCCAGCGTGGCGATCGGGCGCTCGGCGATGTCGTGGACCGCCTCGCGGTGGCGTGCGACGATTGCAGCGACAGATGAATCGGGGGTCACGTTCCAGGCGTACATCGTGATGACGTCCATCGCGTGGTCGACCACTTCGTTCGCCTTTCGATCGTAGGTCAGGACGACGATCCCGAGCGCGGTTCCGCTCGAGCGCGCCTGCACGATCGGGATTCCATTCTCGACGGTCTCGACGTGGGTATGGGTGTGTCCCGAGACGATGAGGTCGACCGGGACGGTGATGCGCCGGGCGGCGTCGACGATCTCACCGCGATAGACCCCTGCCGAGTCGGCTGCGGCGCCCGCGTGAGCCGCAAGCACGATCAGGTCGGCGCCTTCCTCTCTGAGCATGGGAGCGAGCTCGTTGACGACCTCGGCGATGTCGCGGAACTCGTACGCCGCGACGTTCTGTGGCATCGTAGTCTGAGGCGTGGACACGGTCGACGCGCCGATGATCGCAATCCGGAGGCCCGCCCTTTCGCTCCACACAAAGGGCGTGGCCCACCCCGGCCGCTCCCCGGTCGCCTTCTCGAAGATGTTGGCCGAAAGCCACGCGAAGTCCGCGTCGGCGATCCGAACGCGGAGGGTGTCGACGGTCCAGTCGAACTCGTGGTTCCCCACCGCCGCCGCGTCGAGACCGAGCGCGTTCAGCGCCTCGACGGTCGACCGGCCGTGGGTGAGGTTCGAGATCAGAGTGCCCTGCATGACGTCGCCACCGTCGAGCCAAACCGTTGCTCCCGGGTAACGCGCCTCGACGGCTTTGACGTGCGCCGCGAGCGTGGCTGCGCCGCCGACGGTGTCGCCGCGCGCCCACGAGGGCGAGAGCGGCAGGAGTGCGCCGTGGAAGTCGTTGGTGGCCAGGAAAGCGATGCGCACGGTGTCCTCGTCGACTCGCGCCGGCGGCAGGTCGAGGAGAAAACGGGCGCGTGCGCCTCGCGCGGCGGGCGGCTCTGCCGCGCGAGCCGCCGTCGTGTCGACGATGGCGCGGGCGTCCCCGGCGATCCGACGGGCCTCGCGCTCGGCGATCTCGCGCAGTCGCGTCGTGTCGTCCGCCACGACCCGGCCGGGTGTCGAGTCGGCCCCCAGCACCACCGGCGTCGGTCCCCACGGCGCGGTGTCGGCCAGCGCGCGCATGACCGTCGCGTCGGGGAGGAGCCTCCACGACGGCCGGAAGACGTCAGCCTGTCGCACCGTGTCGCGCTCGTCGAGCCAGCGGATCATGAGACCGCGGATCTCCTGGTTCCGGTCGTACACGACCGGGGCGTCCCGGATCATCGCGAAGCCGCCGCCGCCGTTGGCGCGATAGCTGTTGATCGCCAGCGTGAACGTCTGGTCGTCGCGGACCGGGGCACCGCGATACGTCAGCTCCACGATGCGTTGCCCGACCGGCCTGGTCAGGTCGATCGCGTACTCGACCCCCTCGATCATGTCGTAGTCGTAGCCAGGGACGGAATCGACGAAGAGGTCGACGTCGCCCGATCCGTCGGCGATCTCGCCTTCGGGGGTGACACGGTGGAAGTATTTGGCCGAGTACTCGAGATACTCTCGGAGCTGCCTGCCCGTGATCCGGATGGCCTGGAGCATGTTCTCGTAGACGTAGAGCGCGGCCGCGTCGGCGCGCGTGATCGGTCCCGGCCCGAGCCGCGTCTCGGTGGTGAACGCGGCCGCGGTGGACAGATCCGCGCCGGTCACGTCGAGCTGGACTCGCTGGACGAGGTCGATGATCGGCGTGTCGACGAGCCGAGCGTCGGCCGCGGACCACGGCTCCGGCGTCCAGGCGATCGTGTCGGCGACGTAATCGAGCACGGGCTGGTGGTAGGGACGGAGCTCGGTGAGGAAGGAGGAATCGGCCGTTACGCCCTGCGTCGAGAGGACGGTGGCGTCGCGATCCACCAGGCGCCAGCCGTTTTCCTCGCGCTCGAGCGCGATCCGCGCCACCGCCAATGCCTGGGCCCAACGACCGGCCTGAGCGAAGAGAACACCGTTCACCGTCTCGGAGGGGATCTCGCGATGGGAGTGACCGAGGAGAACCAGCTCGAGGCCCGGTAGCGCCTCGGCCAGGGCAGCGCCGACTTCCTCGGGCGGCACGCCCGTACCGACCTCGTCGTACGAAGAGCCCGGGCCCATGCCGCTGTGCATGATCACGATCTGGACGTCGCTCGCCGCCGCCGCCTCCGGCCATGCCTGCCGCGCCGACGCCACGATGTCGCGGAACTCGAGCCGGCCCCCTAAATGGCGGCGGTCCCAGATCGCGGATCCCGGCGTCGTGAACCCCAGGACCGCCACCCGGACGCCCCCGCGCTCGACGAGGGTCCAGGCCGGGAAGGCCAGCGAGTCGGTCCCGGCGACGAAGACGTTGCCTGCGAGGAACGGGAAGGCGGCGACCTCGAGAGCGCGGCCGAGCACGTCGAGGCCGTAGTTGAACTCGTGGTTCCCCAGCGCCGCGGCGTCGTACCCGAGCCGGTTCATGGCGCCGATGACCGGGTGGGTTTCGCCCGGCGCGACCACGCCGTGGTAGTAGGTCAGCGGGTTCCCCTGGAGGAGGTCGCCGGCGTCGACGAGCACGACGCGCCCGGGCGCCAGCGCGCGGAGCGAGTCCACGACCGTGGCCGCCCGCGCGAGCCCGCGCACGGTGTCAGCGGAGTTGGCGTAGTAGTCCCAGCCGCGCAGCCGGCCGTGGACGTCGGTCGTGGCAGCGACGATGAGGTCGAACGACTCGGCCGGCGCGCCGGCCGGTTCCCGTCCTGCCTCCACGCTTCCCCGCCCAGGCACGCAGGCGGCGAGCGCGAGCGTGAGCGCCGCCACGCGGAACCGTTGCATGGAGACAACTT
>JBHEOA010000118.1:0-13476 GCA_046261835.1 Gemmatimonadota bacterium | reverse complement strand
GCGAAGAACGCCCGGTAGATGAGGGCGTAGCCGTCGATCAGATATAAAGTTGGGCGATGGCTCATCACGCTGCCGGAATCCCGGCCCCCTGTGCTACTGCTCTCAAACGCTGATCAAGAGTGGCCAGACATGCATCGAGGCGAATAGCCAGCTCCAGATACGCTGCATCGTACGCCGTGATGCCATGATGACGAGCGATATCCACGAGTTTGTCCAGCGTGCCCGTTGTCGGGGCCGCGTCCACCTCGATCGAAAGACTCTGCATCAACATCAGGATTCGCCCCGCGTCGCTCTCTGTGATCCTGGAGCGGCGCTCAGCCATGGTGAGCACGTTGGCGAATTCGTATCCCCACAGCGACGGAACATGGGCCGTCACCTCACCTTCCATGGAGCGCAGGACGGATGTCGCATAGGAGTCCTGTTCGTCTTCGAGAAACCAGGCGGCTGTTACCGAGGCATCGACGACGATAGCGGTCATCCGTGTCTCCGGCCTTCCTCTACCCACTCTCGAATCTCTTCGAGCCTGACCTGCCGTCCCTTGCGGAAGCGCAGGATTTCCTCGATGATCTCCGCCGGAGGACGATCGTGGCGAGGGTCAACGGGAACCAATCGGGCGATGGCGGTGCCGTGCCGGGTGATCGTGAACCTCTCGCCTCGCGCTACCCGTTCCAACAGCTCCGATAGGCGAGTCTTGGCCTCGTAGGCGCCGACGGACGTCATTCGATTCTCCTTGGCTGTTGACGTAGACTAGACGTAGACTAGTCTAATCTCTCACCTCAACCTCGGGCAATCCATCCTCACGTGAAGGGTTGGGCGCTCGGTCTTGGTCAACTACTTCTGTTCTCAGACGATAGCGGATCGCTACGTGCGTGGTCGTCCGCGTTTCCACCGGCACGTTATCGATCGGCTGAAGGTGCTCACGGAGCGTTTCCTGCCCATCGAGCGGGCGCTCGACGTGGGATGCGGAACCGGTCTATCGACATCGGCGCTGCATGAGCTAGCGCCGAAGGTCGTGGGAATCGATCCGTCGTTGCCCATGCTGCGGCACGCCTCGGGAGGCGAGGCCGTCACTTATGTGCTTGGGACTGGCGAACGCCTCCCCTTCAAGGAAGCAATCTTCGATCTCATCACTGTATCTCAGGCGTTCCATTGGATGGACCGAATGCACTTCCTCGCCGAGGCGGCCCGTGTGCTTCGCACGGGAGCACCTCTCGTGATCTACGACAACTATTTCTTGGGGAATGCGATCGAGAGCGACGATCTGGTGAAGTGGGTGATGGAAGTCTATCGGGAGAGATATTGCGCACCCCCACGTGCGCCTGTGGACTTCGAGCTCGGTGACGTCGTCGGTGCCGGGTTTCGCTGCGTAGCAAAGGAAGAGTACAGTTACTCTGTAACCTTCATTCAGGATCAGCTCGCCGAATACCTCCTTACACAGACCAACGTCATCGCGGCGGTCGAAGGGGGCAGTGAGTCGCTTGCGGCAGCCAGGAAATGGCTGAAGGAAGAGACGAGGCCGTTCTTCAGCGGCGGCTCCCGTATCATTCCTTTCGGCTCACCGATCTGGATTCTGCAATCTCAGGGGGTCGTGAGATGCGGCACATTCTCGGTTCTCACACGATCGACGTCGGCGGCATCGACATGGCGGTGCGACGCGCCGCCAACGCGGGGCTCTCCGCGGTCCAGATCTTCACGGCGATCCCCAGGTTCTACGGGGACAAGTCGACCATCCGGCCCGATCGCGTGCAGCGGTTCCAGAGCGCTCTCGAGGAGACCGGCATCTCCGCCGCGCACGTACTCGTTCACGCGGCGTACGTGCTCTCCGTCGCGACCCCGGACCCGGCGAAGTACGCGAGAGCCGCCGCCGGGCTTCGGAAGGAGATGGAGCGATCGACCCTCTTGGGCGTGGGCAGCGTGTGCTTCCATCCCGGAAGCGCTTCGGGGGGCGAGGTTCGACCCGCCCTCCAGCGCGTGTCGGATGCCATGACCGCGGCGCTCGAGGCGGTTCCGGGATCGACGAAGCTGCTCGTCGAGAACACGGCGGGCGCGGGACGGACCGTGGGCCGGACCGCCGAAGAAGTGGCGACGATCCTGGCGGGCCTCCCGCGATCCGTCCGCGATCGGGCAGGTTACGGTCTGGACACCTGCCACCTCTTCTCGTCCGGATACGACATCACCGAATCCCAGGCGCGATTCGGCGAGGTGCTGGACGAGTTCGAGCAGGCCACCCAGCAGAAGCCCGCCTTCTTCCATCTGAACGACAGCGCCACCGGCCTGGACTCGAACCGGGACCGACACGTGCTGATCAACGAAGGATTGATCGGCGCCGAGCCGTTCCGGTGGCTCCTCCAGGATGACCGCAGCCTGGGGATTCCGCTCATCCTCGAGACGCCGCAGCAGAACACCGGGATCGCCCGAGAAGACCCGTCCGCCGATCCCTACGACGTGCGGATGGTTGCGCTTCTGCGCGCGCTCGGCGCGCGCGATGCCTAGCGGACTCCGACCACGCCCGCGACCGACTCGATCAGCTTCTCGCTGTCCCAGCCGTAGCCGTCCTTGAAGACGTAGCGCACGGCGCGGATGTCGGCCGGCCTGGCGACTGGGTCCCCCCGGATCACAACCAGCTCGGCGAGCTTGCCGGTCTCGATCGAGCCATACTGGTCGTCCTCCCCCAGCACCTTGGCGCCGTTGAGCGTCATGACCTGAATCGCCTCGACCGGCGTGAAGCCGGCCTCGAGCAGGAGCTCGTAGTTGCGCTGGTCCCCGAAGCCGGGAAGAGCGCCGCCGATCCCGGTCGGATCGACGCCGGCGGCGAGGAGTCCCCCCTCCACGTAGAACCGACGTTCGAAGGCCTGCGCCTTCTCGAAGAGCTCGGGCCATATCGACCCCAAGCTGTCGGCGAAGCGCGCGATGTCGTTTCGCGTGTCGATGTACTCCTTGTAGATCTCGGGAGCGAGCACGCGCTCGACGCGAGGATCGAGCGGTGGACGACCCGGCACGACCAGCTCGTAGATGGCGAGCGTCGAGGTCATGGCGACGTCGTTGTCGATCATCGTGCGGATCGTCTGCTCGACCGCCGCTCCAGCCACGTCGACACCGGCCAGTGAATCGGAGATCGCGTCCGGGCAGAGGTCGGGTTGCTTACCTCCCACCCAGTCGGTGTTGGTGAAGAGGCCGTGCTCGAGGTTGTCGATCCCGAGCTCGGCCGCCTCCTGGAACGAAACCGAGCAGAGGTGACCGGTCATCTTGATTCCGTGCTCGTGCGCCTCCTCGATCGCCGCCTGGAGCTCGGCGCGCGAGATCCGCGTGTACGCCTTCATCCAGCTGACGCCCTCTTCGGCCCAGTACTCGACGACACGACGAGCGTCGTCGGGGCCGGAGAGCCACGTCATCTGATCGCCTCCGCCCACGCCGGTCAGATAAGGACCCGTCGCATGCAGTCGAGGGCCCGGCACCTGGCCGTCTTCGATCTGGCGCTTGAGGTTGAGCTCGCAGTAGGGGCAGAAGCTGCCGGTCGTGCGGATCGTCGTGACGCCGCTCGCCAGATAGAGTCGCGGAGCGCTGAAGTTGAGCTGGGCGCGGCGCGCGCGGGTCGTGTAGAAGGTGTGATCGTGGAGACCGACCAGGCCGGGGATCACGGTGTGGCCGTCGAGATCGAGGTCCTCGGCTTCCTCGGGCACCGTGATCGCGGCAGTGGGACCGACCATGGTGATCCTGCCGTTCTCGATCACGATTGTCTGGTCCTCCCGCACCGGCGCTCCCGTCCCGTCGACGACTCGGACGTGCGTCAGGGCGACGATTGGCGCATGGACCGCCACGAAGGGAGCGATCGCCGTCGGGAGTGTGTCTGGAGCCTGCGCCCGCGCCGGAACCGTGAGGAAAAGGAGGGTGAAGCTGAAAGCGAGAGAACCGACGATTGTCGTCATGGCTGCTCCGTTTGAAGGTTATCGACTCCGCGCTCGCCTCGACCGCGAGGCCGGCGCCATGTCATTGGTCGAGGGGCTCGAACAGCTCGCGAGGTTGCCGGCCGGGTCCTCGAGCAGGATCTGCTTGCCACCCATCCCCGTTACGATCTGATTCCGGGACGGCTTCCGTCGGGCATGGCGGCTCCAGCTCCGCCGGCTCCGGGTGCGTTCAACAGGAGGCGAAGGTCCCCTCGCACGAGCGCGGCAAAGCCCGGAGCCGGGTGCATTTGCACCTCGAAGCCGAGGTTCGAAGTGTAGAAGCCTATCGCCGCGTCGACGTCGTCGACCACATATCGAACACTGACCTTGCCGGAAGGCCTGCTCTGTCTCACGTTGCCGTCAACATAAAACTTCCCTGCCCTGCAGCACATGGAGGTCTGGCAATGATTCAGAAGATCGCTTTCATCGGCCATCCCACCCGTGACATCGAGCGCGCGAAGCGCTTTTTTGATCGCCCTGGACACGTACTCGCCGGAAGCTGTTCCTTCCCCGTCGCCCTACCTGGCTCTCGAAACCGACGACATCGAGGCCGACGTCCGGCGCCTGAAGGAGCGAGGAGTCCAGATCGTGAGGTAGTTACTCGGAGGGTGGCTCCCCGACCGGATCGACCGTCAGCACGGTCTTCATCCCCGCCTCGATGTGCTCGGATATGTGGCAGTGGAGCATCCAGAGTCCGGGATTCGACATCTCGACCAGAATCTCCGCCGCATCGCCGGTTGGCAAGAGGAGCGTGTCCTTCCACGCCAGGTTGTCGTTTCGCGTGCCTCCCTGAGCAAGGACGAGAAAGCGCTGGCCGTGGAGGTGGATCGGATGGTGCATCGGATGGAGGGCGTCGCGATCGCTCATGAGGCGGATCTTGACGAGGTCACCCTGGCGGAAGCGCCACTCGATCTCCTCGTTCTCCTTCCCCGTCGCGGGATCGCGCAGGATCCATCGGAGCGAGCGGCCGGTCGAGACCCAATTCATCTCGGGCATCGTACCGCTCCATTCGACCGGGTGGACGTAGGTCCATTCCGTGGCGAGTAGAGGTGCCACGGGAAACGGCAGGTCGCCGGCCTCCAGGGTCAGGAGGAGCTCGTGGTCGACCGGGCGATCGAAGGCCTCGCGCAGGTGATCGAGCTCCGCGATCACCCGTGCATTCTCGTGGAGCTCGTCGAACGCCGCCGCGTTGTCGGGTGAAGCCGGAATGTCGCCCACCTCGACGGTCCCGAGCGTATCGACCTCGGCGAAGAAGCGCGCGCCGAAAGCGTCGATCGCCTGGACGCGGTTGACGAAGGCCCGGCGGCCCGGCTTCTCGAACAGGACGTCGACCACGTATCGCTCGGCGGGCGCCAGGACGATCGACTCGACCCGCTCTTCGCGCTCGAAGGGGCTCAGGTCGGTCGCCACGAGCTTCATCGCGGCGCCGTCGAAGGAGACGTTCCAGGTGCGACTGTTGGAGGCGTTGGTGAGGTAGAAACGCACGACCTCGCCGCGATCGACAGTGAGGTGCCACCCCGGCTCCCCGTTCACCAGCATGACGTTGCCGAAGCGGCCCATGAGAGCGTGGGTCGCAGCCTCGCGACCCCAGGGGACGAGACCGTCCTCGCCCACCAGGAGGTCGTCGAGCATCAGGATCTCTTCGCGATGGACCGGCGGTCTATCGTCCGGCTCGCGGACCCGGAGGTTGCCATACAGCCCCAGGTCTTGCTGTACGTCCTCGCGATGGTGGGGGTGATACCAGTAGATCCCGGAGTCGGGGAAGCGGACCTCGTAAACGAAGCGGCCGCCGGGCGGGATCGGCTCCTGGGTCACGAAGGGGACGCCGTCGAAGCGGTTCTCGACGCGCACGCCGTGCCAGTGAACGGCGGTGGGCCACTCGGTCCGGTTCTCGAAGCGGACGACGATCGTCGAACCCCGCTCCACGCGGACGAGCGGCCCGGGATACATCTCGTTGAACCCGTACATGACGTAGGTACGGCCGCCGATCTTGCGTCGAACCCGGCCGGCCACGAGGTCGAGCGTGTCGCCGTCGGCCAGATCGACAGTGCGGGCCGGCCGCGCGAATACGATCCCGCCGCCCAGCGCATCCGGCAGGTACGGCGCGACGTCGGGGCGGAGCCCCATGAGGCCAGGTGGCATCGGGACCTCGGGATGCATGGGGGGCGGGCTCCAGCCGCCCGCAGCGCCCGCCGGGGCGGGAGCGTGGCCGGCGTGCTGGCCGGGCACGGCGGGCCGCTCGCCGGGCGGGGCCTCGGTCGGCGTGGCGGCATCCGGTGCGCCGCCCACCACGGTGGCGAGGGCCGCCGCGATCTCGTGCGGTTGCATTCGCGCCGAGGCCGAAGCGCCGCGCAGGACGAGCGGCCCAGCGCGCGTCTCTACCTCGGCCGAGGCCTCCGCGGAGATCAGGACCATGAACTGGTTGAGCGCGACCGGGCCCAGGGTCGCCTCTCCCACCCCGACCGCGCCCAGCTTGACGATCGGGCGCAAAATCGGCGTCGTGGCCCACGCGACATACGTCGTGTAGGGCCCGAGCGAGGATGGCTCGGGAAGGTCGGCGAGCGCGATCGCCAGCTTCCAGCGCTGGACGCCGCCGGGCGTGACCGAGACGCCGAACGGCGAGGGGTAGCGCAGGAGCCGCGCCGCACCCGATGCGGCCCCCGCCCTGGAAGTCGGTGTCAGCGGGATGCAGTAAAGGTCGGGATGAGGCTCACCGGGCGCGGGGTCGTCGGCACAGATGGTCTGGGCGGCCAGCTGCCCGGCGAGCGCTCCGGTCGCGAGCACCGCAGCGAAGAGGCCCGCCGCTAATCTGCCCACTCGACGGTGAACTCCCGCACGCGAGCGAACTTCTTGCGACTCGAGTACGTCGGCCGGGCTTCGACGACGAGCTTCGAGGCGCGCTCCTCCCACCCCTCGATCGGCGATCGCGTCCACTCGGAGGCGTCCCACGACATGACCTGGGCGCCGACGCCGACGGTTTCGCCTGGGCCCACGCTCGCCAGCGTGTCACCGGCTGCGTCGAGAAAGGTCGCGGTCACGTGGGCGGCCTCGGTAAGGAAGAGGTCGAAGGACCACGACGACTCTGACCGGCGCACCTGGAGCGCTCCGTCCGCAGGGCGGAGATCGGCTCCGACGAAGAAGTAGCTCGCGCCCTCACGCTCGGCGATGAAGACCTGACCGAACCGCCGCCAGATGGCGATCCCCCGCGGTTCGTCGAGCGCACCTTCGGGGTCGCCGGGACCTGAGAACACGTCGAGGAGCGCGAGCTCGGGATCGAACTTGACGATCGCCTCGCGAACCGGATCGGTGACGTAGACGTTGCCGTGGAAGTCGAGCGCGAGATAGCCGAACCGGCCGGCTCCGGGGCCGACTGAGGCCGGCGTGGTCTCAGCGAGCACCCGACCGACGTCATCGTAGATCCGGAGCCGCGCGCCGCCCTGGTCGACCAGGTAGAGCCGGTAGTGATCGGGGCGATACCACAGGTCGAGACTATCGGCGACGGCGAGTGCGACCGGGTCTTCGACGTCGGCGGGAAGCGGCCATCGGTCGCCCTCGATCGGGGAGAGAGGAAGAAGCGGCGAGTCCGCGCCCGCGGTCGTTTCCGGAAAGCGAAGGACCGCGTCCTGCTCGCGGTCGGCGACGAAGACGTTCCCTCGGCTATCGACCGCGACGTCGTGGGGCTCTGCGGCGGCCCACGTGCCGACCCACATCAGACGATGCCCACCCATATCCCACCTCAGCCGCACGACGCGCCGGTTGCCGAGGTCAGCGACGTAGACTCGCCCGTCGGGATGAGCGGTGATCCCGCGTGGCGCGCGGAACTGGCCTTCACCGCTCCCTTCGCGCCCGAACACGGCCAGGGTTTGCATGCTGGAGTTGTAGATGATCTCCCCACGCCCCGCGTTGACTCCGAACAGCGTGAGCTGGAAATCGTCGCCCTTCGCGATAGGGTCGTCGTCGCTCGCGAACTTGACTGCCGCCACGCCCTGCGGATCGTCGAACGTCGTTCTTCCTCCCAGGAAGATCCTGAGGTGGGTCGGGTTCGCGCGATGGATTCCGAGCGTGTGGCCGAAGGGGGGATAGACGAGCGTCGTGTGCGCCGGGGCGTCGGCCGGGGTCTCCAGCGCGTCGGACCCCTGCGCCCATAGAGGCGACGCCGCGAACGGAAGCAGCGCGGGCGCGATGCAGACGACCGGAAGCAGCGCGGAGCGCAACGCGATCGTGATTCCAATCCGCGCGAGCGACCCGCGGCGGTCGGCGCGACCGCGCGGACGACGCCCGCCGTGACTCGAGATCATCGCGCTGCGCGACCCGCTCCGTAGAGCCGCCGGTACGTCGCCCATTGCCCGACGATCTTCTTCACGTACTCGCGCGTCTCCTTGTACGGGATCCGTTCCACCCACAGCTCCGGATCGATCTCCCGTTCCTGGAACTCGATCCACACCGCGACGTTGTGCGGGCCGCCGTTGTAGGCCGCGAGGACCGCCGGCCAGAACCCGTCGAAGCGGGCGCGCTGCTGCTCGAGGTAGAGGGCGCCGAAGTGGAGCGAGACAGCGGGATGGAAGAGGAGGGCGGGATCGTAGGCTGGCCAGCCGTCGGCGGTAGCGATCTCCTGGCCGGTCCGTGGCATGATCTGCATGAGGCCGCGCGCGCCGACGGGTGACACCACCCTGGCCCTGAACATCGACTCCTGGCGGATCAGCGCCATCACCCACGCGCCGTCGAGGCCGTGCTGGCGTGCCTCGCGGTCGATCGATGCGTGGAACCCGGCCGGGAACGCGTACCGCTCTCCCCCCGGTGCTCCCACCGCCAGCCGGAGCGCGAGGTCGGGGAACTCCCACGCCTCGAGCGCCGCGGCCCAGGCGAGCCGGTTCGGGCGGTCGCCGGCGGCTGCGGCGAGCGCGCGTTTGAGCTCGGCCTGCGCCCAGCTCCTGCGTCCGAGCGCGAGCAGCGCGGCAGCGGCTCGTCCCTCGGGGCGCGTCAGGACCAGGTCGCCACTTCCCACGTAAGCCGGCTCCGGCGCCGGGCCGTACCCCGTCGGCAGGAGGGCCGCGAGACCCGGCCCGCCGCGCAGCCGGTCGCGTGCGAGCAGGGCGTAGTACTCGTCGCCGCCGTTAGCCAGCTCGCGCCAGATCGCGCGCGCCGAGTCGGACTGCCCACGCGCCGCGAGAGCGCGCGCGGTCCAGTAGCGCGCCTCTCGCGCGGCCGGGCCGCGATAGGCGCGATAGCGCCGCTCCGCCTCCGCGTAGCGGCCGATCGCGAAGGCGAGCTGCGCGGCGCGAATCTCGGCGCGATCGGCGAAGTACGATCCCGGGCGCGTGGCGACCAGGCGATCGAACGCCGTGATCGCGCGTTCGGCCAGAGCTACGTCGCCGTTCCAGTCGTCGTGATACGAGTCGCCGATGAGGAAGAGCGCGTCATCGGCGCGCGGGTGATCGGGCCAGCGGGCGAGGAAGCTCTCGAAGCGTTCTCGCGCCACGACGCCGTCGGGCGCGCCGAGGGCCAGCCGCGCGCGATCGAACGCCGCCTCCGGCGCCCGTGGATCGCTGGGCCAGGTCGCCAGAAATGCCGCGTAGTCGCGCTCGGCGCCGCCGCGGTCGCCGCGACCGGCACGCGCCCGCGCGCGCAGCAGAGTCGCGCGCTGGCGGGACTCGACGCTCGCGCCGGACTCGAGGACCGCGGTGGCAAAGGGCTCGGCCTCGGCGGGCCGGTCGGCCGCGATCAGCGCCTCGGCCGCTTCTAGCGGATCGATGCCCAGTCGCCTTCGGGCCTCGGGGTCGAGCACGATGTCCGCCGCGTGCGCCGCTTCGTGGACCACGACGCGGCGACGAAGCTCGTTCGCGCGCCCGGTCTGCCCCAGCAGGTCCGCGAGCCGCGCCGCCTCGAGCCAGTGCACAGCACGTTCCAACCCTCGGCTCTCCCCCGCGATCGTCACGTGCCATGCGACGGCCGGCTCGTAGCGCCCGGCGCGGGCGTAGAGCTCGGGCAGGACGCGCCGGGCGTCGGCGTGCGCCACCGAGGGGAGCGAGCTCCGGTCGATCCGCGACCACGCCGCCTCCCCACGGGCGATGTCGCCTCCGAGCGCCGCTGCCTCGAGGCGGAGGAGGTCGATCCATGCATCGAGATCGGGGAGCGCCGCGGCCAGCCGCTCGAACGCGAGGTCGGCGTCCACGCCCCGTCCTGCGGCGCTCGCCGCACGGGCGCTCCATAGCGCGTGGAGCGGTGCGCAGGCGGCGGGAAGCGCTTCCGGCTGATTCTCCTCGAGCGCCGCCTCGAGATCGGCCCAGCGGCCGATCTCGTCGAGCGCCGCGAGCCGATAGAGGTGCGCCGACGGCCCGCCGGACGCGAAGCCCAGGGCCTCCAGCGCCTCGGCCGGCCGGCCGACCTCGATCCACCCGCGCGCTTCCACCAGGGCCGGCCAGCCCCCGGGCGAGAGCGTGGCGCCGCCTTCGACCGGCTGCCGCTCGGGGTGAGGGTAGAGAGCCGCCGGTTCGCCGGGATGGTACCAGAGTGGACAGGCCGCCGGCCGCGCCGCCCCTACGGCGGGGGGCGGCGGTGGCACAGCCGCCGCCGCGCGGGCCGCCCATCCGGCGAGCGCCACGGCCACGAGGAGGATCACCGACACGCGCATACGCTCGATCCTACCCTTGCGGCATGCGAAAAGTGCGCCAAACCAGGGTGCCCGGCGCATATCCGCTACACCTTGATGCACGCCACGTAATGGCCAGCGCCGACGTCGCGGAATTCGGGCACGACCTGGGCACATTCGGCGGTGCCGATCGGGCAGCGCGGGTGGAAGGGGCATCCCGAAGGCGGGTTGGCGGGACTAGGGACGTCGCCCTCGAGGATGACCCGGTCGCGACGCCGGCTGGGATCGGGAACCGGGATCGCCGAGAGGAGAACCTTCGTATAGGGATGAAGCGGATTTCGATACAGCTCTTCCCCCTCCGCCATCTCCATGAGCTTCCCGAGATACATGACGGCGACCCGGTCGGAGATGTGCTCGACGACCGCGAGGTCGTGCGCGATGAAGAGGTAGGTGAGGTGGAAGTCCCGCTGGAGATCGTGGAGCAGGTTCAGGATCTGGGCCTGGATCGAGACGTCGAGCGCGGACACCGGCTCGTCGCAGACGATGAACCGCGGGTTGACCGAGAGCGCCCGCGCGATCCCGATCCGCTGCCGCTGGCCGCCCGAGAACTCGTGCGGGTAGCGGCCGGCGTGCTCGGGAAAGAGGCCCACGACCTGGAGGAGCTCGCGCACCCGTTTCTGCGCGGCCTCGCCTTCGGCGATCCGGTGGATCCGCAGCGCCTCCGTGAGCATCGCTCCGATCGTCATGCGCGGGTTGAGGCTCGAGTACGGATCCTGGAAGACGATCTGCATCTCGCGGCGCAGGTGGCGAAGCCCACTCTTGTCGAGCTCCACGACGTCCTTGCCGTCGAAGGCGACCTCGCCGCCCGAGGGCTCGATCAACCTCAGGATGCAGCGACCCGTGGTCGTCTTGCCGCATCCCGACTCGCCGACGAGACCCAGCACCTCACCGGGCAGGATGTCGAACGAGACGCCGTCGATCGCCTTGACGTGGCCGACCGTGCGCCGCCAGAACCCCTTCTTGATGGGGAAGTACTTCTTGAGATCGCGCACGACGAGAAGCGCCGACTCGCGAGCGGGCGCGGGGTGAGCGTGCTGCGCGGTCGCTTCCGCTCTCATACCGTCGCTTCCGCCCTCATGCCGTCCCTTCCGCTCATACCGTCGCCGTCCCGCTGCCGCGCGTGCCTTCGACGCCCGGCCGCGCACTCCCCGGCGTCTCGCTCAAGAAAGGATCGTAGAGGAAGCAGCGGTTGAAATGCGCCGGCCCCACCTCGTAGAGCGGTGGGAACTCGCGCCGGCAGCGCTCCATCACGTAGGGACAGCGGTTCTGGAACGGGCAGCCCACGATCTCCTCGTAGGGAGACGGCACAGACCCCGGGATCGTGTGGAGCCGCTCGCGTCGCTCGCCGAGCTTGGGGATCGACTCCTTGAGCCCCTCGGTGTAGGGGTGGTTGGGACCCGCGAACACCTGCTCGACCGTCCCCTGCTCGGCGACCACCCCGGCGTACATGACGACCACGCGATGCGCCGTCTCGGCGATCACCCCCAGGTCGTGCGTGATCAGGATGATCGACATCCCGAACTCCTCCTGGAGGCGATTGAGGAGCTCGAGGATCTGGGCCTGGACCGTTACGTCGAGGGCGGTTGTCGGCTCGTCGGCGATCAGGAGTGCTGGATCGCACGCCAGCGCCATCGCGATCATCACCCGTTGCCGCTGCCCGCCCGAGAGCTGGTGTGGATACTCGTCGACCCGTTGCTCGGGGTCGGGGATTCGGACGCGCTCGAGCATCTCAATGGTTCGCTGGCGCGCCTCGTCTTTCGACAAACGACGATGGAGCCTGAGGACCTCCATGATCTGATCCCCCACAGTGTAGACCGGATTGAGCGAGGTCATCGGCTCCTGGAAGATCATCGTGATGTCGTTGCCCCGGATCTTCCGCATCTCCCTCTCGGAGAGCGCGAGGAGGTTCTTGCCGCGGAAGAGGATCCTTCCGCCGACGATCTTTCCTGGCGGATCGGGGATGAGGCGCAGGATGGAGAGCGAGGTGACCGACTTCCCACACCCCGACTCGCCGACGATCCCGAGCGTCTCCCGCGGCCGGACCTCGAACGAGACGCCGTCGACCGCCTTGGCGACCCCCTCGTCGGTGAAGAAGTAGGTCTCGAGGTCCTCGACCTTGAGGAGCGGCTCGGTCATGGGGTCACAAGATAGGTCATGTGGTGAGAGCGTCGCCGGCCTCGCGGATCCGTTCAGCCGCTCGCCGGACGCGCGCGGCGAGGTCCTCGATCTCGGCCCGGACACGGTCGGGGTCGCCGTCCCGGATCGCTTCGGCGATCGAGGGGAGGACGAACGTCGCGTAGCCGCTTCGGAAATCAACGGCGAAGACGAGGTTCCGGAACCAGGGCCGACCGACCAGCCCTTCGGGACGGGTGAGCTCGCGCTCGACCGCCATGAGGGCGTGGTTGGCCTCGCGGCTCCGACCGGGATCGACCTCGGCGGTTAGATAGGTGTCCCTGACCTCCGCGAATCGCTTCCCTTCGTCGGCGAGCGCCGCGAGCGCGTCGGCCAGCGGATCGGGCGCCTGGGGATCGAGGATCCCTGCGCGCCCGGCGCTGTCCCGGAGCGCGCGCCACCGCGTCGCCATCTCCTCCCCGAAAGCGGCGTAGTCGTAGGGCAGGATCTCGGCGTTGGCGAGCCTCAGCGCGAGCACGGCCAGAAGCTCCGAGCTGAGCGCGTGGCCGCGGTACCCCGGGTCGCCGAAGGTCGCCATCCAACGATACGTGTCGTAATGGGAGTGGTAGATGCCGCCGGGCGTTCCGAAGCCGTGGTTGGCGCTCGGGATCCCGAGATGATTGTAAAAGGCCGTGAAGTCGGAGCCGCCGCCCAGGTCGCCGATCGGTGGCGGGTCGCGCCGCGTTTCCTCGCGCCAATCGTCGAGGAGCG
>JBHEOA010000117.1:0-5952 GCA_046261835.1 Gemmatimonadota bacterium | reverse complement strand
ATGGGATCGCCGGGGTGGCTCCTGGCCGTCTGGGTCGCGACCGCCGTGCTGACCGTCATCGGGGCCCTCTCGTACGGCGAGCTCGCCGCGGCGATGCCGCGCGCGGGAGGCCAGTACGTGTTCCTGCGCGAGGGACTGGGGCCCTTATGGGGTTTCCTCTACGGCTGGACGCTTTTCCTAGTCATCCAGACCGGTACGATCGCGGCGGTGGCCGTCGCCTTCGCGCGTTTCCTGTCGGTCTTCTTTCCCGCTCTTTCGCCCGACGTGTTCCTCTCGCTCGGGCGGCTTCCCATGCCCGGCGGAACGATCGAGCTGGGACTCTCCGCGCAGCGGCTCGTAGCGATCGGGGTCGTGGTCGTCCTGACGGCGGTCAACATGCGCGGGCTCAGGGAAGGCAAGTGGGTGCAGAACACCTTCACGGTGGCCAAGACCGCAGCCCTCCTGGGCCTCATCCTCCTGGGAGTCACGATCGGACGGAATGCGGAAGCCGTGACGTCCAATTTCTCGGACTTCTTTACGGGAGCGCCGCAGGGCATGGCCCTCGTGCTCGCGTTCGGGGCCGCCATGGTCGGCTCGCTCTTCTCCTCCGACGCCTGGAACAACGTCACGTTCACCGCCGCCGAGGTCGAGAACCCCAAGCGCAACCTCCCGCGCGCGCTCGCCATCGGTACGGGCCTGGTCTCGCTCCTCTACGTCCTCGCCAACGTCGCCTACCTCATGGTGCTGACCCTGCCCGAGATCCAGAACGCGCCTCAGGACCGGGTCGGAACCGTGGCGGCCCAAGCGATCTTCGGCTCGCCAGGTCTCTATCTCATGGCTGGGGCGATCCTGATCTCGACGTTCGGCTGCGTGAACGGACTCGTCCTCCAGGGAGCGCGCGTCTACTACGCCATGGCCAAGGACCGTCTCTTCTTTCGACCGGCGGGGCACATCTCGCCGCGAACCCACGTGCCGACGTATGCGCTCCTGTTCCAGGGGATCTGGATCTCAGCGCTCACGCTGACCGGGACGTACGGTCAGCTTCTCGACTATGTCATCTTCACGGCGCTCCTCTTCTACGCGCTCACAATCGTGGCCCTCTTCGCGCTGCGGGTGCGCCGCCCCGAGATGGAGCGGCCTTACCGCGCGTGGGGCTATCCCATCGTCCCCGCGTTCTACCTGATCGCGTCCTCGATCGTCGCCATCATCCTTCTCGTCACCAAGCCGGTCTACACCTTCGCGGGCCTCTTCCTCGTGCTGCTCGGGGTTCCCGTGTACTTCCTGTGGCGCGGGCGCGGGTCGAGCGGGGGCGTCCAGTCGACCTGATCCTCGAATCCCTCCACTTCGATAGGAGAAAGAAGACATGAACCTGTTCCTCTCACTGGTGGCGCAGCCCGCTCACGGCGGTGGCGAAGCCGCCCTCGTCCTTCCGGACGTGGGAAGCGTCTTGTTCCTGGGGGCGAGCGGCCGGACGCTCCTCATGGCCGGGCTCCTGGTCTGCGTCGCGGGTCTGCTCTTCGGGCTCGTGATCTACCGCCAGCTTCGTGGTCTTCCCGTGCATCGATCCATGCTCGAGGTCTCGGAGCTCATCTACGAAACGTGCAAGACCTATCTCGTCACTCAGGCCAAGTTCATCGCGCTCTTGTGGCTTTTCATCGGCGCAATCATCGTCGTCTACTTCGGGGTGCTCAGGGACTTCGAGCTCGTCCGCGTGGCGATCATCCTCTTTTTCAGTCTGGTGGGAATCCTCGGGAGCGCCGGCGTGGCGTGGTTCGGCATGCGCGTCAACACCTTCGCCAATTCGCGCTCGGCCTTCGCCAGTCTGCGCGGCAAGCCGTTTCCGACCTACTCCATTCCGCTGCGAGCCGGGATGAGCATCGGAACGATGTTGATCAGCGTCGAGCTCCTGATCATGCTGGTCATCCTGCTCTTCGTCCCGGGATCGTACGCGGGACCGTGCTTCATCGGCTTCGCGGTCGGGGAGTCTTTGGGGGCGGCGGCTCTGAGGATCGCGGGCGGGATCTTCACCAAAATTGCGGATATCGGCAGCGATCTCATGAAGATCGTCTTCAATATCAAGGAAGACGATCCCCGGAACCCGGGTGTCATCGCCGACTGCACGGGCGACAACGCGGGCGACTCGGTGGGACCGACGGCCGATGGCTTCGAGACCTACGGCGTGACCGGCGTCGCCTTGATCGCCTTCATCCTGCTGGCCGTGCCGGATGTGACCGTCCAGGTCCAGCTGCTCGTGTGGCTCTTCGTCATGCGCATCATGATGATCGTGACGAGCGTCGGCTCCTACCTGATCAACGAGGCCGTCGCGCGCGCCCGCTTCGGTGACGTGGAACGGATGAACTTCGAGGCGCCGCTCACCAGCCTCGTATGGCTCACGTCGCTGATCTCGATAGCGGTGACGTTCCTGGTATCGTATCTCCTGATCCCAGAGCTCGGGGACGGGTCGCTCTGGTGGAAGCTCGCCGCCATCATCAGCTGCGGGACCCTCGCCGGAGCCGTCATTCCCGAAGTCGTAAAGGTCTTCACCTCCACGACCTCGGCGCACGTCAAGGAGATCCTGACCGCTTCTCGCGAGGGCGGGGCGTCGCTCAACATCCTCTCGGGCTTCGTGGCCGGGAACTTCAGCGCGTACTGGATGGGGCTCGCCATCCTGTCGCTCATGGCCACGGCGTACCTCGTGAGTACGCTCGGACTCGCTGCGATCATGCCGGCGGCGGCGGTATTCGCGTTCGGACTGGTGGCGTTCGGATTTCTCGGGATGGGTCCGGTGACGATTGCCGTCGACTCGTACGGCCCGGTCACCGATAATGCCCAATCGATCTACGAGCTCTCGATGATCGAGTCACTCCCCGGAGTCGACCAGGACATCCGCCGTGACTTCGGCTTCGACCCCGCGTTCGGGCGTGCGAAGCGCTACCTCGAGGAGAACGACGGGGCGGGAAACACCTTCAAGGCGACCGCGAAGCCGGTGCTGATCGGAACGGCGGTTGTGGGCGCGACGACGATGATCTTCTCGATCATCGTCGTCTTGACGGACGGGCTCACGACGGGCCTCGAGAACCTCTCGATCCTGAATCCGCCATTCCTCCTGGGGCTCATCATGGGAGGCGCGGTCATCTACTGGTTCACGGGGGCCTCGACCCAGGCGGTCGTGACCGGCGCTTACCGCGCGGTCGAGTTCATCAAGCGCAACATGGACCTGGGCGGGGGGATACGGGCCTCGATCGAGGACTCGAAGCGGGTGGTGGAGATCTGCACCCAGTACGCGCAGAAGGGGATGTTCAACATCTTCATCGCGGTATTCTTCGGGACGCTGGCATTCGCCTGTCTGGATCCCTTCTTCTTCATCGGGTATCTGATCTCGATCGCCACCTTCGGCCTGTTCCAGGCGATCTTTATGGCGAACGCGGGCGGCGCGTGGGACAACGCCAAGAAGCTGGTCGAGGTGGATCTCGAGGAGAAGGGCACGGCCCTCCACGCCGCGACCGTAGTGGGCGACACGGTCGGCGACCCCTTCAAGGACACCTCGTCCGTGGCGCTCAACCCGATCATCAAGTTCACGACGCTCTTCGGTTTGCTGGCCGTCGAGCTCGCGATCGAGATGACGCGAGGCCTGAGCCTGGGGCTGGCCGCGGTCTTCTTCCTCGTCTCGGTGACGTTCGTGTGGCGGACGTTCTACGCGATGCGGATCCAGGTGGTCGCCGGCCTGGAGGAGGCGCTGGAGGAGGTGCCCGCCGCGCCGGTCCTGCGGTGACGTGACCGGTCCTCCGGTGATACGAAACGACATCTGGCCTTGGGCGCCTTCTCGCGTTATGGTTGGGGTACACGAGAAAGGAGGTGGTCCATCATTCCAAGTATGATGTGGATCCGTGAGGTGACTGGCCGCTAGGCGGCCGCGTCGAGGGGAGCGTTGGTTTCGACCGGCGCGACCCCATCCGCGGCTTAGCCCCGCGGAATCCAACCCAGCACACCGGGCCCGGGAGCGGCGGACTGATCCCCCGCCAGCAAGTCTCCCGGGCCTTCTTTTTTTCTAAGCAGCCTTCCGCGATGGTGCGGGCGACGGGGTATCGAGCGGCGCCACGCGCATGACTCGGTCGTCGCGCCTCGCCGGCATCGTGGCCAGGAGCGAGGCGGCAAGGACGAGCATCCCGCCCGCAGCAAGCCCTGGCGACATCGGGTCGCCGAGGAGCGCGATGCCCAGGATCGCGCCCACGACCGGCTCCAGGTTGATGCAGACCCCCGCGCGCGAGGCCTCCACGCGCTCGAGGCCCCGGTTCCACAAGGCGAACGCGAGCCCGGTGCAGAAGACGCTGAGCAGCAGGAGCGAGCCCCATCCGAGCCCCGATTGCGGGAGGCGGGGCGCCCCGTCCAGAAACCAGGCGGTTGGGAGCTGCGCGAGCGATCCCACCCCTAGAATCCACGCGGTCGCTGCGAGCCCGCCGTAGCGAGCGACGAGCGGCATGGCGAGGAGCACCCACCCGGTCGTGACGACCATCGACACGAAGACGAGGAGATCCCCGAGCCAGGTCCGTCCCGGACCCGGGAGCCCTACGACGATCGCCAGCCCTACGGTCGATAGCGCGACGGCGAACCATCCGCGGCGGCCCAGCCGTTCGCGCCGGAAGATCGCCCCAGCGAGCGCGAGCAGCGGGGTTCCTGTTCCCACCACCAGCGAGGCGCTCGCCACGCTGGTCCGCGCGAGCCCCTCGAACTGAAGCACCAGCGAGACCGGGACGCACAGGATGCCGGCGAGGGCCAACTGCGGGAGGTCCCGACCGCGGGGAAGGCCGCGCCGCGCAGCGAAGGGCGCCAGGAGCGCAGTCGCGATCGCGAAGCGCCAAAAGACGACGTGGCCCACGGGGAGCTCAGCCAGCGCGATCTTGGCGAAGAGGAACGACGCGCCCCAGATCACGCAGGCCGCGATCACCGCGACGAGCGCGGCGCGGTCGGATGGCGGCCTCGGGCTCATGCCGCGGGCGGGGGGAACCAGGCGGCTCGCTCGGTTCGTTCCTCGGCGTTGGCGTCCCGCCCCCAGCGCGCCCGTCCCCTCGGCTCCCATCGAGCCCCCGGGTCGAAGTCCCTACCGTCGAAGAGGATCCCGACGAGGCGCTCCTCGGGGTGAATCCGAACCCTGGAAACATCGGCATCGAGAGGGAATGACCCTTCGATCCATCGCTTCAACAACGCTTTCCACGGGCCTCTCATTGACTTCATCCTCCTAACCATCTAAAATGCTGTTTGGTGGTCAAACGTACGATAGGGTGGATAACCTGTCAAGTACCTATTGATGGTTAGACACAGATTGATGGCTGGCCGGGGGAAATCACGATGAGCGAGCGGGAACAACAGACGGAGTCAACGGCGCTTCCGTGGCAGGAGCGACCGGCCCACGAGATCGAGCAGATCGGAGGGGCGGTGTGCCTGGACTTCGCCAACACCGTTGGGGGAAGCCGCGAGAATCCCAAGGAGCGGCTCAACCGGTACGAGGACCTGATCGGTTGGTCGATCCACGCCGGGACCATCGACCCTGAAACGGGCGACGCTCTGCTATCGCTGGCGGGGGCAGAGAGGAAGCACGCCGATCGCGTGCTCGACCGCTCGCGTCAGCTGCGCGAGGCGATCTACCGGATCTTCGCCGCCATCGCCGGCGACCATGAAACCACCGGCGAGGACGTCGCTCGTCTAAATGCGGAGCTCGAGCACGCCCAGGTCCATCTTCGAGTCACGCCGGTCGACGGGGGCTTCGACTACCTCTTCGCCGACGGCAGGGCCCTCGACCGGCCCCTATGGCCGATCGCACGCTCAGCGGCCGACCTCCTGGTCAGTGACGACCTCGGGCGCGTGAAGCGGTGCGGCGGGCACGATTGCGACTGGCTCTTCCTCGATCAGAGCAAGAACAAGAGCCGTCGCTGGTGCGACATGCGAGACTGCGGAAACCGGGCCAAGGCGCGCCGC
>JBHEOA010000116.1:0-3436 GCA_046261835.1 Gemmatimonadota bacterium | reverse complement strand
CGAGCGGCTCGATACCGCAGCGAGCTGGCTCCAGCGCGGTGATCGGGCGATGGCCGAGGGCCGGATCGAGGACGGGATCCTGGCTTACCGGCGCGTCACCCAGGGTGTGCCCGAGTATCCGCTCGGGTGGCTGGCGCTCGGCGCGGCCCTCGCCGAGGCCGGGGACGACGATGACGCTGCCCGCGCCTTGCGCCAGGGGCTCGACCGCTACCCGTCGTGGCTCACGCCGGCGCTCGACTGGGAGATGCTGTACGGTTCGGCGGAGCGGCTGCTCGCGGTCCAATCGGCGACGGCCGAGCGCGCGGCGGCGGGAAGCGATCCGGCCCGGCTCGTGGCGGGAGTCCTCCACCTGTACGGCGGGGCCCCGGCGACGGGGCGGCGGCTACTGGCGGGGCTGGTCGACGATCCGCACGCCGAGATGCTCCAGACCCGCGGACCGCGCTAAACGCTTCGAAAGACCGTGGACCTCGACAGAGGTCTACTCACCCATAGTTGAACAGATAGAAGCGGATCTGGGTATGCTGCACTTCCGGGTTGGTATGCCTCTTGCAATCGACCCGATCCGTGACGCTTACCCAATCATCCCCCGTCCCGGCGCCGGTGTCGACCACGCCCGACGCGGGCAGCGCCTACTGTGAGATCGGCGGCCATCCCAATTTCCTGCTGAGCGTCGACGAGCGGGTCGTCGCGGCGCGCGATCTCCTCGCCCAGGTCGCGGATACGTCCATTACCGTCCTGCTGGGGGGCGAGAGGGGAGTGGGAAAGGAAGTCCTGGCGCGGGGGATCCACAACCTGTCGAGCCGGGCCGACCATCCTTTTGTATCGCTCAACGCCTACGCCGTTCCCAAGGCGTCGATGGCGCGTGAGCTGTTCGGAGGCGGGGCCGAAGGCAAGCTCGACACTGTGGGCCCCGGCACCGTATTGATCCACGGGCTCGAGCTCCTGCCCGAGGAAGTCCGCACACGGCTCCTCGAATGGAAGCGCCGTCCGGTCAGCGACGGCCGCGCGGAGCCACGCTTCATCCTCTCTTACGAGCACCCTTCCCTGAGCCGCGACCAGGTCGCCGAACTCGAGCGCGCATGGTCGACGGCCGGGGGCGCGGTGCGGGTCGAGATTCCCCCGCTCCGCGACCGCCGCGAAGACATCTCGCTCCTCGCCAACCACGTGCTCCAGAAGTACGCGCCCTTCTACGGCTCGCGGATCCGGGTTCTGCGTTCCAGCTTCGTGCGGTTCCTCCAGGGGTACCGTTGGCCGGGAAACACGCGCGAGCTCGAGCGGGTGATCCGCCGCTACCTCGTCATCGAGGACGAGGATTCGATTCGCGGCGAGCTCGGCTCGAAACAGGGTGCTGGCCCGGTCGAGGAGGAGGAGCTTCTGGAGTCGGGGGTTCCTCTCAGGGAAATCGTGTCGCGGGCGGTCGCCAGGGTCGAGGCGCGGGCGATCACGGCCGCCCTCCAGCGCACACGGTGGAACAAGAAGCGCGCGGCCACCGAGTTGGGCATCAGCTACAAATCCCTCCTCAACAAGATCCACCAGTACCGCCTCGAAGCTTAGCCGACCCGGGAGCGCGTCGACTCGAAATGTAGTCGACGGCTGGCCCGGCGTTCCATCCGAACCCCCCTCTATAGGAGTTCCCGGTAGTTTGCAACCGCCATCGCAGAATCCCCCCGCAAATCTGTAAGAATGGGTCGTGCGACAGGCTGCGCGAGGGGCGGCGGGGTCGGCCGGGAAGTTTCTCATGGCCCTCGACGCGGAAGCGACGTGACCCGAACGCGGAACCGCCCGACCACCTCCGCTCCCGTCGGTGGCCTTTACGGCAACGGCCTACCCGTGGTCGCCGGAGCGATTTCTCCCACCGTGCCCCGCACCCCCGGCTCCTCTTCCGCTCATGCCAGCGACCCTTTGGCACCCGATCGCGCGTGGTACGCGAGGTGCTCATAGGCCCGGCACGTCAGGTACGACCCCCACGATCCCGTCTCCTAGGGAGGCATGCATTGAACGCACGGTGGACGCTCCAAGCAATGGTTGTTCGTCGCGCTGTGCAATCGGAGGACGGACAGGATCTCGCAGAGTACGCAATCCTCGTCGGTCTGATCGCCCTCGTCGTGGTGGGCGCTGTCACGCTGTTCGGGTCGCAGCTCACGGCGATGTTCAATGACATCGTTGCCGAGCTGCCCTTCGGCTAAACCCACTCTGGCCACGCAGGCCGGGAGGACGAAAGCAATGCTTACCCTGTGGAACCTTCTTTGGAGCGACGAGTCCGGTCAGGACCTCGCGGAGTACGCGCTCCTGATTGCGCTGATCGCGATCGTGGTGATCGCCGCGGTAACACTGCTGGGTGGCAACATCCAGACGGTGTTCCAGAACATCGCGGACGCTCTGAGCTAGTTGTAACCGCGACCGGCAAAGTGCCGGCGCAACATGGGCCGGGGCTCGTCTCGGGGGAGCGGGCCCCGGTACCCAACGCCTTCAAACCCCCAAACTCAACTCATGCTCGACACCATCGCCACGCTCGCGTTATGCGCGCTTTCCGTCGCCGCGGTCCTTTGGGACCTCAAGACGCGCCGCATCCCGAACGTGTTGACGGCATCGGGCCTGCTGATCGCGCTGCTGTTGCGCGCCGTACAGGGGCCGGCTCCGCTCGCGGCGGGCGTTCTCGCCGCGGGGATCGGCCTGGGGCTCTCGCTCCCGCTCGTCCTCGCCGGCGCGCTGGGAGGTGGAGACATGAAGCTCCTCGCCGCTTCGGCCGCTTTCGTCGGATTGGAGGCCTTGCCCACGCTGCTGCTCGTCACCGCGATCGTGGGCGGCGTGCTGGCGATCGTGGTCGCGGCCCGCCGTAGGGCGCTCGCCGAAACCATGATCCACGCTCGCGCATTGGTGGCCGGCAGCTCGGCCAGATCGGTCGCACGGCGGACTCTCGCCACGCCGGGGGCGCTCGCCGTCCCCTACGGGGTGGCGATCGCAGCCGGCGCGCTGGCGGGCTGGTGGGCATGAGCCGCTTCCTTCTCCGAGCGGTCCGCACGGTGAAGCGCGCCGAGGGGGGCCAGTCGCTGATCGAGTTCGCGATCGTGCTACCGGTCCTGCTCGCACTCGTCATCGGGATCTTCGAGTTCGGTCGCGCGTGGAACGTCTATCAGGTCATCACCAACGCCGCCCGGGAAGGGGCGCGCACGGCCGTCGTGCCGACGACCGAGAGCGAAGACGCCGTGTACGCGGTCATCCAGAACTACTTCGATCGCTCGGCGTTGGACGGAGATCTCGGAACGGTCACGGTCGATGGCTTCCAATCCGGCGTCGGACAGCCGCTAACTGTAGAAATCCAGTATCCCTACGAATTCCAGTTCCTGGGCCCGATCGTCGCGTTCCTAGGCGACGGCTCGGGCACAACGCCGGGGTCGATCACCCTCTCGACCACGGCCGTCATGCGCAACGAATA
>JBHEOA010000115.1:0-15592 GCA_046261835.1 Gemmatimonadota bacterium | reverse complement strand
AGCGGCACCAGGTCATTGACGACGTCGCCGCGGTTGGGTCCGGTCGGCCCCCAGTGAAACGGCATCGCCACCTGGTGGATGGTCCGCCCGTCGACGAGGAGCGGCCGGATGCGTCGCGTGACGAGGGCACGCGCCTCGACCGCGCCGCGCAAGGTCGCCACCGTGATCCAGTCGCCGCCCACGATCCCGAGCTCCGCCGCCAGCTCGGGGGAAAGCTCGGCGAAGAGCTCGGGCTGGAGCTCGACCAGGTGGCTGAGGGTCCGGCTCATGCCGCCGGCGGTGTGGTGCTCGGTCAGCCGATACGTCGTGAGGACGTAGGGGAACCGCGGATCACCCGGCGGCGCGAAAGGGTTGTCCCGGCGCCGGTACCAGCGCACGGCGGGGTTCGTACGCTGGCCGTACAGCGCGTTGCCGACCGGTGACTCGAGCGGCTCGTAGTGGGTCGGCAGCGGCCCGTCCTTGAGCCCCTGCGGGACGAAGATCCAGCCGAGGCCGTCGTCGTGCATGATGAACGGCGCATCGCCGGGGATCGCGTCCATGCCACGCGCATCCTCGCCCGGAGCGTAGTCGGGCCGCTTGTCGAGCGGGAAGTCGGGGACGTCGTGACCGGTCCAGCGTCCCTGGCCGTCGTCCCACCACACGAGCTTCTTGCGCTCGCTCCACGGTTGTCCATCGGGCCGCGCGCTCGCGCGGTTGTACAGGATGCGCCGGTCGGCGGGCCAGGCGAAGCCCCAGCCGTGGCCGTAGGGTCCCGAGGGCTCGCGCCTCTTCGCGCGGTTGATGCCATCGGGACCGAGCACACCGGAGTAGATCCAGGCGCCGCACGCGGTCGAACCGTCGGCGGCGAGGTCGGTGAACGATGTGACCTGGGCTCCGTGGTGCAGCTCTCCGTCACGACCGCGCCACATACCGTCGCCGCGCGCGGGATCCGTGTACCAGCCGTTGATCTCGGCAAGAACTGCTTCGATATGCGGCTCGCCGTGCTCGTCGACCGGGTACCACCAGTCGAGCGCGCGGAGTGGCTCGTCGCGCGGGTCGCCGCTCGTCTCGGCCTTCGCTTTGAGCCGCAGCGCCAGTTGATGCACGAACCACGCTTCGCTGCGCGCGTCGCCCGGTGGTTCGACCGCCTTCTCGCGCCACTGGAGCATCCGCTGCGTGTTGGTGAACGCGCCTGCCTTCTCGGCGTGGCCCGCGGCCGGCATCAGGAAGACCTCGGTGTCGCATTCTTCCGGCACGATCTCGCCGCGCCGAACCTCGGGCGAGTCATCGCGCCAGAAGACCGCCGGCTCGATCTCGACCATGTCACGGACGACGAGCCACTTGAGCCGCGCGAGCGCGCGCCGCTCGAGCCGCGCGTTCTGCGCGCCGACGGCGGGGTTCTGACCGATCAGGAACATGCCCTCGAGCTTCCCGTCGGCCATCTCCACCCAGTAGGAGAAGTGGCTGTGGTCGCGCGTGATACGCGGAACCCACTGCCATCCCCAGTCGTTCGAGGGCGTGGCGCGCTCGCCGTACCACGCCTTGAGGAGCGAGACGACGTACTTCTCGATGTGGTACCACCACCCGGTCGCGTGGCGGTTGTGCTCGAGCCAGCCCGCTAGTCGGTCCTCGCCCTGGCCCGCCCGGGGCATCGACAGGTAGCCGGGGAGGATGTCGTAGAGGGTCGGGATGTCGGTCGAGCCCTGGATCGAGGCGTGGCCACGGAGCGCGAGGATCCCGCCGCCGGGGCGGCCGACGTTGCCGAGAAGCAGCTGGAGGATCGCGGCGGTGCGGATGATCTGGACCCCCTTGGAGTGCTGGGTCCAGCCGACCGCGTAGCAGATCGCCGAGGTCCGATCAGGGCCGGAGTTCTCGCAGAGGGCGTCGGCCACTCGTCGAAAGAGCTCAGGCGGAACGCCCGCCACCCGCTCCACCATCTCAGGCGTGTAGCGCGTGAAGTGGCGCTTGAGCACCTGGAAGACACAGCGCGGATGCTGCAGCGACGGATCCTTCCGCGGCCGGCCGAGGTCGTCGCCTTCATAATTCCACGATTCCGTGTCGTACGATTTCGAATCCTCGTCCCATCCCGAGAAGAGGCCGTCCAGGTCCTCGGTGTCGCGGAACTCCTCCTTGAGGATGGCGGGCGCATTGGTGTAATGGACGACGTAGTCGCGGAAGTACCGCTCGTTCTCCATCACGTGGCGGACGAGGCCACCGAGGAACGCGAGATCGCCACCGGCCCGGATCGGGACCCAGATGTCGGCTAGCGCGCTGGTCCGCGAGAAGCGCGGGTCGACGTGGATGATCTTGGCACCCCGCTCCTTCGCCTTGACGACCCAGCGGAACCCGACCGGGTGGGCCTCGGCCATGGACGATCCCTCGATCAGGATGCAGTCGGCGTTGGCCAGGTCCTGCTGCGCCGTCGTCGCACCGCCCCGACCGAAGGAGGTGCCCAGACCGGGCACCGTGCTGCTATGTCATATGCGCGCCTGGTTGGAGACGCACACCATCCCCAACCCGCCGGTGAAGAGCTTCTTGATGAGGTAGTTCTCCTCGTTGTCGAGTGTCGCGCCGCCGAGGTGTGCGATCGCCGTCGTGTGGCCGATCGGTTCGTCGGAGTCGAGGTCGCCGCGGTCCCGGTCGCCGCCGCCGAGATCGGCCGCCTTCTCGACGAACGTACGGCACCGTGACTCCCAGGCGAGATCCGCGATCCGATCCATCGCCTCGTCGAGGCCGATCTCGGACCATTTGCGAGCGCGGGGCGCGCGGTAGCGAACGCGCGTCAGGCGACCGGGATGAGTGAGAAGCTCGTAACTGGCGGAGCCCTTCGGGCAGAGGGTGCCCTGACTGATCGGGCTCTCGGGGTCGCCCTCGATCGCGAGGAGCTGGCCCTCCTTGTGGTAGACGAGCTGACCGCAGCCGACGCCGCAGTACGGGCAGATCGAGCGCGCGACCTGGGCGCCGGTCACGCGCGCGCCGATCGCGCGCGTGCGCGCAGACATCACTTCGGGCCCGGTCCCGTCGGCGCGATCGCGGATCTGGCGGAGGAGCGGCCAGCGGTCGAGGAGACCGAGCATCCGGATCTATGTACGACGCTCAGTCCCCGGAGTCCAGTGGTTCGCGACGACGCACGATTCTGACGGTGTCGATCACTTACCGGGCTTTCGCCTCGGCATCTCCGAGATCTTCGAGCTCGGGCTGAAGGTCCAGCAGTCCCCCATTATGCTCGGCCCGACGACTGGGTTGGCTGATTGGAAGGAGGACCATGGCGAAGAAGAAGGGCAAGGCGGCCGCCGCGCGCCGCAAGGGCCGGAAGAAGATCGGCTCGGAGATCAAGCGCCAGAAGCGCAAGGGCATACCAATGAAGGCGGCCGCCCAGTGACTGCGGCGGCCGTCTTTAGGTGAAGGCGTTACCTCGTGCTACGGCTTTGCGACGGGGACCGGGACGTCGCTGACGTCGAACGTCCCTGCCCCAAGCCGGGCACTGAAACTGATTTGACTACACATGACGTACAAGTGGAACGGAAACGCCCTTCGGGTTCCAGGAACGAATCCTGCATCTTAAAGCCCGTAAGTTCTTTCTAGATATTGGATATATCGCAATTCACTCACTATGGATTGCGTTCATCTCATTTTGCGGGTACGATAAATGTGGATCGCGCGTTCGGAACGGTACGCTAGCCCGGTAGAGTCCGCCGCGCGCGCGATGGGTCGCGTCGCCCATGACGACGGTGACGCGATGAATGCCCGGCTCGACGTCGGTGAACGTGTACGTCGTGTCGCCCATGAGATGGACCACCCGGGGATCGTCGAGTGGAATCGGTTCTCCGAGGGCCGGCAGGTCGCGGTCCAGAAGGACGTGGTAGTGGTCTCTCGCGGCACCTTCTTCCTGTACAGGTCGCCAGACGACCGTCACGGCTCGACCGGCGACGACCTCCCCTCGGCGCGGGGATACGATGTCGAGCCGCGTTGCGGGCTCACAATTCGTAACGAGTCCCACGAGGACCATGATGAGCAGAATCGGGCCAGGAACACGATGCGGAGTCGCGGGTAAGATGCTATACGCCATGGATCGTTCAGGCGGCACGTCATCGACTAGCAACGGGTCGTTTTTCCATTGGGAGGGCGAGTCATGACGGTCTCCACCAATTTCATCGATCATTGCCGGCCCCTCCGCAGCATCTCCGAGCCGGCGCATCGCGCGCTGGCCGAAGTGGCGCGCGAAGTCCGTTTTCGTCGCGACGAGCGGTTGATTCCTCTAGGGCAGCCGATCCAGCGGCTCCTGATCCTGGTCGATGGCCTCGCCAAGCTCGTCGGCGTCTCGGCCAACGGCCATGAGCGGATCCTGTACGTCTACCGGCCGGGAGACCTGGTCGGGCCCACCGTTCTCCTCGACAACTACCGTCACGACTACGAGGTGACGGCGATGAGTGCGGTGCGGACGCTGGCGGTCAGCCGCCGCGACCTGCTCATGATCGGGCGCCAGCACCCGTCGATCATCGTCGCGGTGGCGCAGGAGGTGTCGCGCTTGATCGTCGCGATGACCGAGCGCGTGATGGCGGCGACGTCGGCCGAGGTCCCGGTCCGCCTGAGCCAACTCCTGCTGGAGTTCGCGAATGCCAACGGGGATCGACCGGGCAACCGCGTTCCACTGGGAAACGGCGATCGAGGGGGCAACGGTCATCGACGGGTTGACCCGCTGGACCTGGTTCCGCTGAACTACCCCCTGACGCACGAGGTGATGGCCCAGATCGTCGGCGCGAGCCGACCCCACACCTCGACGGTCCTGCGCGATCTGGAGGAGCTGGGCGTGGTGCAGCGCAAGAGCCGGCGGGGACTCCTGGTCAGCCCCGCTCGGCTCGCCGAGATCGTCGAGAACGGAGAGACCGGCACGCCCGGGCGTGTCGAGGGCGAAAGGCCGGAGTAGTACTCCGGCTAACTTTTAGTCTGCCTTTCAGCTCGTTCGGACAGGAACGGGCCCACCTCGGGGCCGTGGTTCGATCGGCCCAGGCTGGAAAACTGCCATGATCGACATAGAGCTCCTCGGCGGGATTCCCGCCGTCGCCGGATTGCCCCAAGCGGTCCGGATCGATATTGCCCGGGTCGCGCGCGAGGTCCACTACGACCCGGGTCACCGGATCTTCACACTGTTCCGGCCGCCTCAGGAAATCATTTTTGTGGTCGACGGTCTGGCGAAGCTGAGCGGCGTGGCCATGAACGGTATCGAGCGGATCATCTATGTCTTCCGCCCGGGGAGCATCATCGGGTCTCGCGTTCTGCTCGATGAGAGCCCGGAGTCGTCTTACGAGGTCGTCGCTATGAGGAAGATGCGCGGCGTGGCAATTTCGAAACCCGACTTCCTGGATGTTGGTCGGCGGTATCCCGATCTGCTGGTTGCCGTGGCCTCCGAATTCTCCCGTCGCCTCGATCACATGACCCACCGAGTGCTGGCGGCGATGTCGGTCGAAGTCCCCGTGCGCCTGAGCCAGCTGCTGCTCGACTTCGCGGGCCACGATGACGAAGGGGAAGGTTTCATCCCGCTCGCTTACTCCCTCACCCACGAGACGATGGCTCAGATCATCGGAGCCAGCCGACCTCACACCTCGACCGTCCTGCGCGACCTTGAGCGCCTCGGCGCGGTTCGTCGCCGCAGCCCCAAGGGGCTCCTCATCCAGCCCGATCGTCTACGGGAGATCGTCACCGAAGAGGCGCTCTAGGCGGCCGGCTGCGCTGCCTGGTCCCTCAGGAGGGCCAGAATCGCGGGATCAAGAGCGACGCAGTCAGGAACAGAATGAGGTTCAGGAGCCCCCCGACCCGCAAGTAATCCGTGAACCGATACCCACCCGGCCCGTAGATCAACGTATTGGTCTGGTAGCCGATCGGCGTCGAGAAGTCGGCCGAGGCGCCGAACATGATCGCGACCAGAAGAGCGTAGGGATTGATCGAGAGGTCCGCTGCGACCCCCAACGCGATCGGGGTCATGACCACGGCAGTCGCGTTGTTCGACATGATCGAGGTGAGAATCGACGTCATGAGGTAGAAGGCGGCGATGACGGCACTCGGTCCGAAAGGACCGAATAGCTCGGCAAGCTGATGGGCGAGCCATGCCGCGGAGCCCGTCTTGTCCATCGCCACCCCCAGAGGGATCGCTCCCGCCAGCAGGAACACCACCATCCAGTCGAGGTCTTCGTACACCTCGTCGAGCCGTACGCAGCGCGTGAACAGCATGAGCCCCGCTCCGACCAGAGCGGCCGGCATAATGTCGACGAGACCCAGCCCGGCCGTGACCACCACGCCGAGGAGGATCGCTACGGCCACCAGCGCGCGTGGGCGATCGGTGCGCGGCGGAACGACCTCGCTGAGGGGGACGAACCCCTCTTCCTCACCGAGCGCCTCCAGTGCCGGGACCGCGCCGTGGACGAGCAGCAGATCGCCCGGCTCGATCTGGACCTCGGCGAGACGTTCCCGCACCATGCGGCCGTGATGCTGGAGCGCTAGGACCGTGGCGTCGTATCGCTGCTGGAAGCGCGACTCCTTGAGGGTGCGGCCGACGATCGGAGCCGCGGGGGCAACCATCACCTCCGCCAGTCGCGCGTCGGCGAGGCTCAGGTCGACCCCGCTGAAAAGTCGCTGGGCGGGAGTCTCGAGGCGCTCCTTGTTGACCAACTTCAGGAGGTCGTCGGTCGTTCCCTGCGCGTACAGCAGATCGCCCGGCAGGATTCGGCGACCGGCGATCGGCCCCCAGATGGTACGACCGTCGCGGTAGAGGCCAAGGACCGAGACGCCATAGCGCTCACCCCAGCGCGTCTCGGCATACGTTCGCCCTGCCCCCGGCGTGCCGGGCGTCACGCGCAGCTCGGCGATGAAGTCCCGAACGCCGTACTTGCCGGAGAGGTCCGCTTGACCCGCGCGTCGCGGCAGCAGCGCGCGGCCCACGGTGAAGAGGTAGGCCAGCCCGATCGCCAGGTAGATCAGCCCCAGTGGCGCGATCGAGAACATCGTCAGGTCGTCATAGCCACGGCTCTTGGCCATGCCGTAGACGACCAGGTTCGTCGAGGTGCCGATCAATGTGACGGTTCCGCCGAGGATCGCGGCGAAGGAGAGCGGCATGAGCCATAGGGAGGGAGGCTCCTGGGCCTGTTGGGCGACCGCCATGAAGACCGGTAGGAAGACGATGACGACCGCGGTGTTGTTGAGGAAGGCGGAGACCGACGCGGCGACCAGGCACAGGACGATCATCCGGAGATAGGGGCCGCCCAGGCGCGCCGTCCGCGCCCAGCGGCCGATTGCCGCCACCGCTCCGGTCTTGACGAGGCCGAGCGACAGGAGGAGCATCACGGCGACCGTGATCGTGGCCGTGTTGCTGAACCCGGAGACCGCCTCTTCAGGCGTCAGGATGCCGGCCGCCAGCAGCACCACGGGGATCGCCAGCGCCACCTGGTCGACGGGGTAGCGCTCCATGACGAAGAGCGCGAGCGCCGCCACCACGACGGCGAACACGAACCCCATTTCCCACGTCATCGCGCGCTCCGGATCTCGGGTCGTCGAGCGGGGCCGGAATATACACCGCGGGGCGTGTCAACCCCCGAACAGACAGGTCTTTCGAACGCCCCCACCGTTGGAGGCGAACCGGAGAGCTCCTGGCACGATGGCTTCATAACGAGGGGGATATGGCGAGCATCTGGCGAAACAACTCGCTGTCAATCGTCGTGTTCGCGTTGTTCTTTCTTTTCTGGGCGGCGCAGAGCGTGACCGGCTGGCGCGTAGAGATAGGGGAACTCGAGGAACACGGCCGGTCGCCGATCGGCTATGGCGATTATCTGACCAGCGGCGGATTCGCCGAGGCCACCGGCGAGAACTGGGAGAGCGAGTTCCTCCAGATGGCCGCGTACGTTTTGCTGACGGTCTTCCTCAGGCAAAAGGGATCGTCGGAGTCGAAGAAGATGGAGGGCGAGGAGGACGTGGACGTCGATCCCCGGGAGGAGCGGTCCAACCCGCGCGCGCCGTGGCCGGTACGGCATGGTGGGGTCGTGCTCAAGGTCTACGAGAACTCACTGGGGCTCGCCTTCACCGCGTTGTTCCTCGTGTCCTTTCTGCTCCACGCCGCGGGCGGCACCTCTGAATACAATCAGGAGCAGGCGCTCCACGGAAGCCCGCCGGTCTCTCTGTGGGACTTTGTCGCCACTTCGGAATTCTGGTTCCAGTCGTTCCAGAACTGGCAGAGCGAGTTCCTGGCGGTGGGCTCGATCGTCGTTCTCTCGGTCTTTCTCCGTCAGCGCGGCTCGCCCGAGTCCAAGCCCGTCGCCGCCCCGCACGACGAGACCGGTAGCTAATCCTCGATCGTTTCGAGGTCCGACACCGCTGGAGCGTGCGTAACGCACCCTCGCGCGTCGAAGCGCGAGCCGTGGCATGGGCAGTCCCAGGTGCGCTCGGCGGGATTCCAGGCGACCACGCAACGCCCTGACGAATCAGCTTGGGCACCGCTTTCAATGCGGACCGAACCGGATCGTACAGCTCGACCCACGGGTTCTCGCGCCCCAGCACGAGATCGCTGATCAGCATGCCGGCGATCGTTCCGTGCGTGATTCCCTGACCGGAATCGCCGGTCGCTACGTAGACGTTGTCGCCGCCCATACGTCCGATGAACGCGAGCCCGTCGGCTGGCTCCAGGACCTGCCCGGACCAGCGGTAAGAGGGGGCTCGTGCCGATATCGCCATAGACGACGCCCATGGCGGCAGCATGAGAAGGGGGAGATGTTGGCGGCGCGACGTCACAGCGCGCGGCAAGATGGTTCTCTTCGCGCTGTTCTGCTATTTCTCGCAGGCGGCTAATCCGGCGGCGCGAGGTCGCGCACGGCTGGGCCATGCGTTACACGGCCGTACGCGTCGTAGCGGGACCCGTGGCACGGACAGTCCCAGGTTCGCTCCGCAGGATTCCAGGCCACAATGCATCCCAAGTGAGTGCAAACCGCTGAACGCTCGTGAAGAATTCCGTCCCAGTCTCGGTAGGCCGCCACCTTAGCGAGACCGCGGCGCAGCACCGCTCCCGATCCCAGCTCGAGGTCCTTCGATTCGCCGGGCGACACCCACGCTGCAAAGCGAGCCGCGACGTTCAGGTTCTCCTTGAGGTACGCGGGAGTGGCCCCGAGGGTGACGCGACCGGGATCGTAGAGGTCGGCCCAGGGGTTGTCGCGCCCCAGGATCAGATCGCGAATCACCATTCCGGCGATCGTGCCGTGGGTCATCCCCTGCCCCGAGTCCCCACTCGCAACGTAGACGTCGTCGCCTCCCAACCGGCCAATGAAGGCGAGTCCGTCTACCGGTTCCATGACTTGCCCGGACCAGCGGTACGCGATTCGGCCAGCGTCGGGGAAGCGCTCGCGCGTCCAGGCTTCGAGGATCCCGTAGCGCTCCGGCTCGTCGTCCACCTGGCCCGACTTGTGATCCTCGCCGCCCGCGATGAGGTAATCGAGGTCGCCCGCATGGGCGACGCGGACGTAGTGGTAGGGAAAACCCGTGTCCCAAAAGAGCGCCGGACCGATCGCCCGCGGCGGGATCTCGAGCGCGATCACATAGGTTCGGTAGGGCGCCTGCTTCGTGTGGAGCGCGAATCGTTGATGGATCGGCGTGTTGGTCGCCACCACGGCGGCGTTGGCCACGACCACGTTTCCGGCGGCCGTCCGCACCTGTATGCCGTCGCCGGACTCTACCTGCACGACCCGGGTGCCACCGAAGATACGGCCGCCCCCTCGTTGGATTCTGTCGCCCAGCGCAGCGAGGTAACGGAGTGGATGGATCTGGGCCTGGCGCGGAAAACGGATAGAGGGGCCGGTGTCGCCGGCCATGAACGGGGTCCGATCGACCCGCTCTACCCCCCTCAGACCCATCCTGCGCGCCGCCTCGAGCTCGCGATCGAGGTCCTCGGAGGAGTCATCGGGCTTAGTGAACAGGTAGCCGTCCACCCGCTCGAAGTCACAGTCGATCGCCTCGTCGCGCACGATCGCCTCGATGCGATCGATGGCGGCCGTGTGGCTCTGGACCGCGAGCCGGACGCGTTCCTCGCCGTGCAATTTCTCGAGTTCTTCGATCCCGTCGTCGATGGCGTCCGACAGGTGCGCAGTCGTGCGCGGGGTCTCTTGCCCGCCGATACGGCTCAGGTCGACCACCGCCACGTCGCGGCCCTCTCGGGCCAGGAGGTACGCGGTAGTCAGTCCCGCGATGCCGGCGCCGATCACACAGACGTCGGTCTCGAGGTCCCTCTCCAGCGGCGGGAACTCCGGCATGGGCGCGGTAGCCATCCAGAGCGATTCGGTAGAGCGGTCGGTCGTCGGCACGAGACGGAGCCTATCGCGAGGGCTCGCAAGCGGCTGTCCGGCAGCCGACACCGGCTTGGTCTATCTTGGACGGCATGAGAGAGGCCACGACCTCTCCGACGGGAAGCGCGACGCGTCTGCGCCGGCTGACCGAGGAGCTGCGCGAGCTCGAGGCCCGGCTCCGTGAAGGCGGCGGTCCCACCAAGATCCAGCGCCAGCACGACCAGGGGAAGCTGACGGCGCGCGAGCGGATTGAGCTTCTCGCGGACCGGGAGACCGACTTCCTCGAGATCGGCCTGCTCGTCGCCTACGACCAGTACGAAGGCCAGGCACCATCGGCGGGAGTGGTGACCAGTGTGGTCCAGGTCACCGGGCGGCCCGTCGTCGTCGTCGCCAACGACGCCACCGTCAAGGCCGGCTCGTGGTGGCCCGAGACGATCAAGAAGATGCTCCGCGCGCAGGAGGTGGCGATGCGGTGTCGCGTCCCGATCGTCTACCTGGTCGATTCGGCGGGCGTCAACCTCCCTTACCAGGGCGGCGTCTTCCCCGGACAGTACGGCGCGGCGCGGATCTTCTATTACAACTCGATCATGCGGCGCTACCTACGGGTCCCTCAGATCGCGGCCGTCATGGGGCCGTGCGTGGCGGGGGGGGCTTACCTGCCGGCGCTATCCGACGTGATCCTGATGGTCGAGGGGACGAGCTTCATGGGCCTCGGCGGACCCAACCTGGTCAAGGGGGCGACCGGGCAGACGGTCGATCGCGAGGCGCTCGGCGGCGCCCGGGTTCACACCGATGTGAGCGGGGTCGCCCATTACCGCGTGCCCGACGACCCCGCCTGCCTCGCGCGGATCCGCGCGCTCGTCGAGGAGTTGCCGTACGCCCCGCCGGCCGACCGCTCGCTCGACCTTGCCGCGACCTCGGCGCGGAACGTCGCGGAGCTCTACGACATCCTGCCCGAGGACCACCGCCAGCCCTACGATGCGCGCGCCCTTCTCGAGTGCATTCTCGACCGAGGCGAGTGGGACGAGTTCCAGGCGGACCTCGCGCCCGAGATGATGTGTCTTACAGCGCGGCTCCAGGGCCTTTCGGTCGGCGTCATCGCCAACGCCCGCGGGATGTTCCCGCGCGCCGGCGAGCCACCACGCTTCGGGGGAATCGTCTACACCGAGTCGGCGCGCAAGGTCGCATACTTCCTCGAGAACCTGAACCGCCACCGGACACCGATGCTCTTCGTCCAGGACGTGTCGGGGTTCATGGTGGGCCCCGAGGCCGAGCACAGCGGGATCATCCGCGCTGGTGCCGAGTTCGTCGAGTCGATGGCGACCGCGACCGTGCCCAAGATCGTGCTGACGGTCAACCACGCGAGCGGGGCCGGCTACTACGCGATGGCGGGTCAGGGGTTCGATCCCGACTTCATCTTCACGTGCCCGACCGGGCGGATGGGCGTCATGGAGGGGGAGAGCGCGGTGCGCGCGCTGTTCGGCCCCGAGCTCGACCGGCTGGCCGAGGCGGGCTCCGAGCCCGACAGCGCGCTGCGCGGCAAGCTCGACGCCGTGCGCGAGGACTACGAGCGCCAGCTCGACGCTCGCCACGCCGCCGCGCGCGGGTACGTGGACGCGGTCATCGTCCCCGAGCAAACGCGCGACTGGCTCTGGTTCGCGCTCTGGACCGCCCTACACAACCCGGGCCCCCACCTCGGGCCATTCGTCCTGCCGCGCGGCGGGCCGGGCCATGGGGACCCCGATGCCGGCTGACACGGAGCGCCGCGTCAAATTCGTCCAGCCGCTGGCGATCCGGGTGAGCCACTGGCTCAATTTCTTCCTGCTCCTGGGCTTGATCGCCAGCGGCCTCCAGATCTTCGGCGCCTACCCGGCGTTCGCCGAACGGGGCGCCGCGTTCTGCTGCTATCCCTTCAGCGGTAAACGCTTCCCCGAGACGATTCGGCTCGGCGGTTGGCTGGCGGGCGGCCTCAAGTGGCATCTGTTCCTCATGTGGCCGTTCGTGCTGAACGGGCTGGTGTGGGTGGGGTATCTGCTGGGAAGCGGTGAGTGGCGCCGGCGTCTCTTCCGGCCGCGCGACGCCAGCGGTGCGTGGGACATGGCGCTCTATTACGCGCGTCTGCGGCGCCAGAAGCCCGCCTACGAGGTGTACAATGGACTCCAGCGGCTCGCCTACACGGGGACGCTCGCGCTCGGCGTGCTGGCCGTTGCTACAGGGTTCGCGATCTGGAAGCCGGTCTCGCTGTGGCCGCTCGTCGATATCTTCGGCGGCTATGTGTGGGCCCGTTTCTGGCACTTCCTGTCAGTATGGGCGTTTCTGGGGTTCCTCGTGGGGCATTTGTTCATGACGCTGGTGGTCGACCGCGAGGCGACCCGGTCGATGATCGTGGGGCCGTATCGTGAGCGGGTCGACACGGCGGAGGTCGAGGCGTGAAGCGGCCGCCGGACCGGCGGGCGTTCCTCAGGGCGGCGGGACTCGGCGCCGCGGGCCTGGTCGCCGGGTGCGGCTGGCGCGGGGGTCGTTTCGAGGGGGTCCTGCGGTGGTGGGACCAGCCCAACGAATTCCTACAGAAGGCGATCACGCCCACCCGCCCGCGTGCGCGCATCCTGCCATCTGGAAGCGAGACGCCGGAAGATGCGTTCCCGCAATACTACCAGAGCGCGATGATCCCGCGGGTCGACGGTCGGACGTGGCGGCTCGAGGTCGGGGGCATGGTGCGCCGTCCGCTCACGATCTCGCTCGCCGACCTCGAGCGGATGCCGCGCACGACGCTGCGGCTACGCCACTACTGCATCGAGGGATGGACCGCGGTCGCGTCGTGGACCGGGGTCCGTCTGGCCGAGCTCGCGCGCATCGTGGGTGCCGATCCCGAAGCCGAGTACGTCGATTTCCGCTCGTTCGACGTCGGCTACTCGTCGTCGTGGGACCGCGAGAGCGCGCTCCACCCACAGTCGCTGATCGCCTATGGGATGAACGGCCACTACCTGACCCCGGGTCACGGAGCGCCGGCTAGGCTGTATTCGAACCTCAAGTACGGATACAAGAGCGTCAAGTACCTGACGGCGATCCGGTTCATGCGCGAGCGAACCGGGGGGTTTTGGGAAGACCGAGGCTACGACTGGTACGCGGGGCTATGAGGTCGCTGAAAATGGCGAATCTCTGCGTTGCGCTCCCTCGGCCATCCTGCGGCGTAGGTTCCACTACGCCTCGGATGACCTCGGTCGCGCGCCTTGATCTTCGCCATTTTGAGCGACCTCAGTTCAGATGCGAGGCTCAGTAATGGCGCGGATTCGAGCACGGTGGATCGTGATCGCGGTCGCTGTGGCGATGGTGTTGTTCGCGCTCGTGGTTGGCGGTTTCTTGTGGCCTCGTCCGCAGTTCGAGCGGGGACGTACGCCATGGACGCTGGAAGACACCGCCGCGAGCCGAGCCGATTCGCTCCCGTCGGCTGCTCCTGGGAACACCCCCCGCCCGTAGCGCCTCGAAAGCCGTTACTTTCCGCGCCATGGCTCAGCATGAGGTCGAGGTCATCCTCGCGCGCCAGCTCGCGAGCTACCTCGCGCTCCCGATATTCCTCGTCGGTCCCAACGGCACACTGCTCTTCTACAACGAACCCGCCGAGCTTATCCTCGGGCGCCGCTTCGAGGAAACCGGCAAGATGCCACTCGACGAGTGGTCGACGATCTTCACGCCGACCGATGAGGAAGGGACGACGATTCCGCCGGAGGAGTTGCCGCTCGTCATCGCGCTGACTCAAGGCCGGCCGGCGCACCGCAGGATGTACATCCAGGGTCTAGACGGTGTGCCGCGCGAGATCGAGGTCACGGGGATACCGCTCTTCGGGCAGGCTGACCGACACCTCGGCGCGCTTGCGCTCTTCTGGGAGGTGAGGTAGTCACGCGCGTCACGCTCTGGGGAACGCGGGGATCGCTCGCGTCGCCGGGTCCGGAAACCGCGGTCTACGGCGGGAATACGGCGTGCGTGGCGGTCGAGGGGCGGGACGGATCGATCGTGGTCCTCGACGCGGGAACCGGGATCCGACGCCTCGCCGCGCAGTTGCCCGACCACCCTTCGCGCGTCGACATCCTGCTGACACACCTTCACCTCGACCACATCCAGGGTCTCGGGTTCTTCCCTCCACTCTACGATCCCGAAGTCGAGATCCACATCTGGGGGCCGGCGAGCGTGACTCAGGACCTGCGCGCACGGCTCACGCGGTATCTGTCGCCGCCTCTCTTTCCGGTCCACCTGCGGAACCTGCCCTGCCAGCTCACTCTTCACGAGGTGCCGCGCGGCGACTTCGATGTCGGCGGCCTCGCGATCTCGGCTGCGTTCGTCTGCCACCCTGGGCCAACCGTGGGGTACCGGGTCGCCGAGGACGGCGCATCGCTCGTCTACCTGCCAGACCACGAGCCAGCCCTCGGTGCGCGCGCGTTTCCGATCAGCCCGGAATGGACGTCGGGCTACGCGCTCGCGCAGGGGTGCGATCTCCTGATCCACGACGCCATGTATACCGAGGACGAGTACCGGGAGCGCGTGGGCTGGGGCCACAGCACGCTCGGACACGCGCTCGCCTTCGCGGATCTGGCGGGCGTACGTCACCTTGTTCTATTCCATCACGATCCGGCCCACGACGACGAGACCCTGGGTCGGCTGATCAGCGAGGCCATCGAAGACGCGACTCCCCCATTTCGCGTGACGCCGGCCATCGAGGAAGCGGTCTTCGAGCTCGGCGTGTAGCGCGCCCGCTCCACCCTTGGCGAGCCATTCGGGACGGCGGTATCGTCGGCCCGATGGTCTCTCCACCTCCCGAGATTCCCTCACTCGCCGGGCTCGATCCCGCCGAGGCCGCGCGTATCGGCTTTCCGGTCGAGGAAAGCGTCCGGCGACTCCTGCGGTACCAATGGGTCCAGCAACGATTGATGGAGGTCGCATGGGCGCACCTGGCGGCGACGCCCGAGTGGGAGGTCAAGTGCGCCCTCGCCCTCCACCAGTGGCTGGACGCCGAGCACGCCGATCGCTTCCGGCAACGGATCGGCGAGATGCGTCATCCCGCGCCGCGCATGGACCGGGCGCCGGATCCCGCGCTCGACGCCTTCCTCGAGGAGCTCCTCCGGGCCGAGGACACCCTCGCGCTCGTGGCCGGCGTCTACCGCGTGGCCCGTCCGGCTCTCCTCGACGCCTTCCGCCAACACCTCGCCGCCGCCAACCCGCTGGTCGACCATCCGACGACGCGCGTCCTGCGGATGGCGGCGCTCGAGGAGGAGGACGCGATCGCGTGGGGCGAGCGCGCGGCC
>JBHEOA010000114.1:0-30430 GCA_046261835.1 Gemmatimonadota bacterium | reverse complement strand
ACCGGGAAGCAGTTCGCGCGGCCGCTAAAGACGCTGGCGTGGATGTCTTGCCCGGCAGGGGCCTCGACTTCCTCGATCCCTGGGGCAACCACCTCCAGGTCGTCGAGTACCGCGACATCCAGTTCACCAAGGCGCCGCACGTCCTGCGCGGAATGGGGGCCGATGACCTGGATAAGAGTGAGCGCGCGATCGGCGAGCTGGCCGAGAAGGGGATGGCGCCCGACTGACGCGCCCGCGCACAGGCGCTACCATTAAGGGGATGGGGGAGACGGCATCCACCGCGGCCCCGACGACCGTCACGCGCGCGGGATTCGTTGCGCTCGTCGGACGGCCCAACGCAGGGAAGTCGACCCTCCTCAACGCGCTGGTCGGCGAGCACCTGGCGGCGGTGAGCTCCAAGGAGCAGACGACCCGCCACCGGATCCCCGGATTCCGTACGACCGACGACACCCAGATCGTCTTCGTCGACACTCCCGGTCTCCTGGATCCCGCCTACGCGCTCCAGGAAGCGATGCTTCAGACCGCGCTCGACTCGCTCGATGGCGTCGACGCGGTCTACTTCCTGGTCGATCACGATGCGCCCTCCGCGCGCGAATTCGAGGTCCTGCGGCGTATCACTGCGCTCCGGGTCCCCACATTCCTGCTCCTCACCAAGGCCGACCGGGTCAGCGAGTCGGAGCTGAGTCGCCGCGAGGAGGCGTGGCGCGAAGCGGCGACGTGGGCGGGCATTCATCGCGTGAGCGCGGCCACCGGGGCGGGACTCGAATTCCTCGTCGAGGCCACACGCGAGCATCTACCTGAGCAACCCTTCTACTATCCGTCCGACGATCTGACAGACCTGCCGATGCGCTTCATCGCCGCCGAACACGTGCGGGAGGCGTGCTACGAGGAACTGGGTGAAGAGGTGCCCTACAGTGTTCACGTTGCCGTCGAGGAGTGGAAGGAGCCGGCCGGTCCCGGTGACAAGACCGTGATCAGCGCGTCGATCTACGTTGAGCGGGAGAGCCAGAAGGCGATTGTGATCGGCGAAGGAGGGCGGAAGCTCAAATCGATCGGCATGCGCGCGCGGCGCGCGATCGAAGGCCTGGTCGGCGGGCCCGTGTATCTGGCGCTGTGGGTCAAGGTGAGAAAGAAGTGGTCGCGTCGCGAGAGCGACGTCCGGTGGTTCGGTTATCGAACCTGACTCAACCGGGCGGGGAGCTCGTGGGAGCAGCCGCCCATCTGGAGGAGGGAATCGACGATGGCGCTCGACAAGGAACTGCTCGAGATCCTGGCGTGCCCGAAGTGCAAGGGCGATCTCGATTACAAGGAAGCCGAGCAGGTGTTGGAGTGTCCCAAGTGCCGGCTCCGCTACCCGATCAAGGACGACATCCCGATCATGCTGATCGACGAGGCCGAGTCGTTTTGACGCTCGATGAGCGCGTCGTCGGTCACCTATCGAGTCAGGCGAACCGTCCCCTCAACCTGAGGGAGCTCGCCCGGGGGCTGAAGCTCGGTGAGAACGAGATCGACGAGCTCAAGCAAGCCCTAAAGAGTCTGACCGACCAGGGCCGGGTCTACCGAGTCAAAAGCCAGCGCTACGCGCTCCCCGAACAGATCAACCTGGTCGTTGGACGGGTGGACATGACCCGCCGCGGCGCAGGGTTCATCGTGCCGGATACGAAAGCCGACAGCGACGTGTTCGTGCCGCGCCACAAGCTGGCCGGCGCGACGCACGGAGATCGTGTAGTGGTCCGGATCGAGGATCGTCGCGGCCGCGATAATCCCGAGGGCCGGGTCATTCAGGTGCTCGAGCGGGCCCGCTCGGAAGTCGTCGGGACGCTTCAGCGCAGCCGTCGCTTCGGCTTCGTGGTTCCCGACAACCCGCGCTTGCGATTCGACGTCTTCGTGCCGGCGGAGGAGCTCCGGAAGGCCAATGAAGGGGACAAGGTCGTCGTCGCAATCGATGATTGGGGCGACGGAGAGAAGAGCCCGGAAGGACGGATCGTGGAGGTGCTCGGGGCGCCCGACGCCCCCGGAGTCGACATCCTGTCGATCATCAAGACCCACGGGCTCGAGACCGCATTCCCCCCCGAGGTCGAGAGTGCGGCCGAGGGTCTGGCGATCGACTTCGAAGCCGAAGCCCGACGGCGTCTCGACCTGCGCGACCGAAACGCCTTCACCATCGATCCACCCAACGCCAAGGACTTCGACGACGCGCTCTCGATCCGGCGCCTGGATGGGGAGCGGTTGGAGGTAGGCGTTCACATCGCCGACGTGAGCCATCTGGTGACGCGCGACGGCCAGATCGACCAGGAGGCCTTCGAACGCGGGACCTCGGTCTATCTCGTCGATCGGGCGATCCCCATGCTTCCCGAGCGGCTGTCCGGCGACCTGTGCTCGCTCGTCCCTGGTCAGGATCGGCTCACGTATTCGGTGATCCTCACGATGGACCGTGACGTGAACGTGCTCGACTACGAGATCCGCGAGACGGTGATCCGCAGCCGATACCGCCTGACATACGCCGAGGCCCAGTCGATCATCCAGGGCGAGTCAGGGGCGGGGGATCAGAAGGACGTGGTCTGGGAGATCCAGACCCTGCGGCGGATGGCGAAGCTCCTGCGCCGACGCCGGTTCGAACGCGGAAGCCTGGATTTCGATCTGCCCGAGGCGATCGTGGAGCTGGACGAGGAAGGGTTTCCTATCGACATCCAGGAGTCGGTGCGACTCGACTCGATGCGGCTCATCGAGGAGTTCATGCTCCTCGCCAACGAGACGGTTACACGCCATGCCGACCGGCTCGACGTTCCCTTCATCTATCGGATTCACGATCGGCCGGCGCCGGAAGCGCTCGGACGGATTCGCACGTTCCTGGGAGCGATGGGCTATACCTTGCCCCCGGTCGACGGCGACATCGACCCCCGGCAGTTCGCGCGGATCATCGAACAAGCGCGCGGACGGCCCGAGGAGGAGCTGGTCAACACGGTGATCCTGCGGTCGATGAAGCGCGCGCGCTACAGCGCCGATAACGTCGGGCACTTCGGGCTGGCCGCGGAGCACTACACCCATTTCACGTCGCCCATCCGTCGCTACCCCGATCTCGTCGTCCATCGCCTCCTCAAGCAGATCCAGGCGGGCGAGCGGTGGAAGGACGAAGCTGCCCGGGAACGACTCGAGGCCAGGCTTCAGGCGATCGCCGATCATTCATCGGCCCGCGAGCGGCTCGCCGCCGAGGCGGAGCGAGACTCGATCGACCTCAAGAAGGTCGAGTTCATGGAGCGCCACCTGGGCGACGAGTTCGACGGAAAGATCAGCGGGGTCACCTCGTTCGGGCTTTTCGTGCGGCTCGACGAGTATTTCGTCGAGGGTCTCGTCCATATGCACGAGCTCGAAGACGACTACTACGAGTTCCACGAGGACAAGTACGCGTTGATCGGAAGGAACACCGGACGCCGCTATCGGCTGGCCGATCCGATGCGCGTGCGCGTCGCGAGCGTCAACAAGGCAAGCCGTCAGATCGACTTCGAGCTGGTACGCCCGGAGAAGGCGGCGGAAAAGAAGGTCCCGCGGGGTAAGCGAGCGAAGGAGGGAAGGCGATGATGCCCGGAATGGGCGCACGTCTTCGGCGTAGGCCGGCGCGATGACGGATGCTTGACAAGGTGTGCACGTTGTTGTATCGAAACCCGTTCCAAGGCGCTAACCTTGGTAAGGAGGCGACTCGATGGCGAACCAGCAAGCCGGGGGCGGTGGCGGAGAGGGGCATGGCGGCATCTACGCCATCCTCATCATCATCGTAATCCTGATCCTGGCGGCGGTGCTCTATCTCAGCGGCGCGTTCGGAGGTGGAGGTGGCGACGAGGGCATCGAGGCCGATGTCGAGATCGAGGCCCCGGAGACGCCGGGTACCGGCCAGCAGTAGGGCGGGCTGATCGATGGATGTTCCGCGTGACACGCGGGGGCGAGGTTTGATGACCTCGCCCCTTTTCTTTTTAGGGTACGGACTCGTACCCGAGCACCGTGTGGTAAATCGCCTGGTCGTAAAACAGCCGAATCGCATTGGCGATCTCGATCTCGAGTGCGACCGACAATTGATTCCCGGCGATCATCCCGTCCCACAGGTGCCGCTTGGCTAGGAGAAAGGCGCTGATCACGTCGCTCAGACGGAACCCCTCTTCGCGCCGCACGCGCCCGATGCGCTCGAAGTACGGATCGATCCGGGAGTCCCAATCCCCAGTACGAAGCCACAGCCCCAGGTAGTGGTACGAGGCCGCGGCGTCTCGAGTGAGCTCTTGCGGGTCGGGGTAGTCGTGGTAGCGAGGCGTGGTCGGATCGCGTCGGACCGACTCGAGCCAGGCGTCGACCCACTCCTCGGCGTGTTGTGCGATGTAGTCGGCGACCACGTTTTGGGGGAGCCCGCTGTGGCGGGGGTGACGCACGATCCTCCGTTTGTTCAGGAGGCCATGATCGGGGCCTCGAAGGCGGCCTTGTCCTCGATGCCTGGCTCGAGCGGAACGCGATAGTTGCCGCTCATGCAGGCGTCGCAATGCCGCTCGCGAGCGCCAACCGCGCGATACATCCCGTCGAAGGAGAGATACCCGAGCGAGTCGGCTCCGAGAAACGCGCGGATCTCAGGAACCGACAAGCGCGCAGCGATGAGCTCGTCGCGCTTCGGGATGTCGATGCCGTAATAGCAGGGGTGGCGCAGGGGAGGTGAGGCGACGCGGAGGTGAACCTCCCGTGCCCCGGCTTCGCGGATCAGCCCGACCAGCGCTTTCGATGTTGTCCCCCGGACGATCGAGTCGTCCACGACCACGACCCGCCGTCCCCGCAACACGCCGACGACGGGGTTGTACTTCACTTTCACGCGAAAATCGCGCACTTCCTGTCCCGGCTGAATGAAGGTCCGGCCGATGTAGTGATTTCGGATGAGGCCGAGCTCGAAGGGAATTCCGCTCGTCTCGCTGTAGCCTAAAGCGGCCGAGTTGCTGGAGTCGGGAACGGCGATCACGCAATCGGCGTCCGCGGGGTGCTCGCGGGCCAGCTCCTGCCCGAGCCGGCGGCGCGCCTCGTCGACGCTCATGCCGAAGAGGACCGAATCCGGTCGCGCGAAGTAGATCTGCTCGAAAACGCAGAGACACTCGGGACCGATCGGCGCGGCGGAGAGCGTCCGGACCCCGCCGTCGAGCCCGACTCGGAGGATCTCCCCGGGTCCCAGCTCGCGCTCGACGGGAACCCCGAGAAGGTCGAGAGCGCAGCTTTCCGAAGCCAGGACCACACCGCCTTCTCCCCGACCCAGGACCAGAGGGCGAAAGCCGCGCGGATCGCGAGCCGCGTAGAGTGCGTCGGGGGTGAGGATGAGAAACGAATATGCGCCCCTGACCTGCTCGAGGGCGGACAGGAGTTGGCGATCGCGGGTCGACTGGTGCTCGGCCGCGATCAGGTGTACCAGAACCTCGGTGTCCATCGTCGATTGGAAGATGGAGCCGGCACGCTCGAGGCGGCGGCGCAGCGTGCGCGCATTGGTCAGGTTTCCGTTATGGGCGACCGCCAGGACGCCGTCACGATAGTTGACCAGGATCGGCTGCGCGTTGGCCAGGGTCGGCGACCCGGTGGTCGAATACCTGTTGTGGCCGATCGCCGCGTGGCCCTCGAGACGGGCGAGCGTGGCGTTGTCATAGACGTCGGCGACCAGGCCCATGCCGCGATGAGCGAACGCTCGGCGCCCGTCGGTCGTCACGATGCCCGACGATTCCTGCCCGCGGTGCTGGAGAGCATAGAGGCCGAGGTACGCCCACTCAGCGGCGCGCGGGTGTCCCACCACCCCGACGATCCCACACTCCTCGTGCAACATGCTCAACCGCTCTCCTCCACGCGCTTCATCCGCTGCTCGAGGCTGCCGTCCCAGAGCGAGAACAGTCGCGCACGCGGCCGTTCGCCAACGCCAACGACCCGGAAAACGGCGTCCTCTGTAACGCGCCCCGCTCGCCGTGCTGGTACCCCACGCTCCGTGAGGGTCGTGAGAGCGCGTTCGATCCGCTCGGCGGGAATCACGGCCATCAGCCGGGCGGCGTCCTCACCGAACAGCGCCGAAAACGGCTCCGACCCTGCGGGGAGCTCGAGCTCGAGCCCGCATCGCGGCGGGAACGCGAACAACATCTCGGCCGCCGCGACCGCGAACCCGCCGTCGGAGACGTCGTGCATCGTGCCGACCAGTCCGTCGGCGGCCAGGGCGCGGGCCGCCTCGCCGAGGGCCTGTTCGGCATCGAAGTCGACCCGTGGCGGGCGTCCCGCCGTCGCTCCCGCGATCTCGGCGAGGAACGATGAGGCGCCAAGGTGCCGGCCGGGTCCGCCGATCTCGAGCACCAGGCCGCCGGGTTCGGCCCGGCCGGGAGGGACCCGCAGATCGAGGTCGTCGATCACTCCGACCATTCCGATCGTCGGCGTGGGCAGAACCGCCCCCTCGGCCGATTCGTTGTAGAAGGAGACGTTGCCGCTAACGACGGGGGTTCCGAGAGCGCGGCAGGCCGCCGCGATCCCGCGCACGGCCTCGACGAACTGCCAGTATACCGGATCCTTCTCAGGGTTGCCGAAGTTGAGGCAGTCGGTGACCGCGAGCGGGCGCGCCCCCACCGCGGCCAAGTTGCGCGCCGCTTCGCAGACGGCGAGCGCCGCCCCGGCGCGCGGATCGCACCATACCCAACGCCCGTTCCCATCGACCGTCAGGGCGAGGCCGCGATTCGTCCCTCGGATCCGAAGGAGCGCGGCGTCGGCGCCGGGCCCGATCACGGTAGCGGCCTGGACCTGGTGGTCGTACTGCTCCCACACCCATCGCTTGGAGGCGATCGAGGGCGAAGCGAGGAGGCGCTCGAGCGCTTCCAGCGGATCCACGCCGTCGAGCCAGCCGGGGGCGGGCTTCCAGGACTGGACCTCCTCCACGTACATCGGCCGCGCCACGTCCCGGACATAGCGTGGGGCCTCGTCGACCAGAGCGGTCACCGGTATCGCGCATACCTCCGTGCCTCGCTCGGTCACGCGCCACACACCATCGTCCGTGACGACGCCGACGCGCGTGCAGGGAAGGTCCCACTTGACGGCGATCTCCAAGAGTCGAGGCTCCTCCTGCTCGTCCGCCACGACGAGCATTCGTTCCTGAGATTCCGACAGGAGGACCTCGTACGGTGTCATGCCGGGCTCGCGGCGAGGCACCCGATCCATGTCGAGCACGATTCCGGTTCCAGCGTGCGATGCCATCTCGCTCGACGACGATGTGAGCCCTGCCGCGCCCATGTCCTGGATCCCCAGGACGACCTCCTCGCCGATCAGCTCGAGAGTCGCCTCGAGGAGGAGCTTCTCGGTGAAGGGGTCGCCGATCTGGACAGTGGGCCGGCTTTCGAGTGCGTCGTCTCCGAGCTCGGCCGAGGCGAGGAGGGAGGCGCCGTGGATGCCGTCGCGCCCGGTGGCCGATCCCAGGAGGTAGACCGCGCTCCCGGGGCGCCCGGCGGTGGCGCGGGTCAGGTCCTCGTGACGCGCCAGCCCGACGCACATCGCGTTGACCAGCGGATTCACCTTGTATGCGTCGTCGAAGACGATCTCGCCCCCGATCGTCGGGACGCCCACGCAATTGCCGTAGTCGCCGATTCCTCGCACGACGTGGCGGAAGAGGTAGCGGACATGAGGATCGTCGAGCTCGCCGAAGCGGAGCGAGTCGAGGAGCGCGATCGGCCTCGCACCCATGGTGAAGACGTCGCGAAGGATCCCGCCCACGCCCGTCGCCGCGCCCTGGTACGGCTCGACCGCGCAAGGGTGGTTGTGCGACTCCATCTTGAACACCACCGCATACCCGTCCCCGACGTCGACTGCGCCGGCGTTCTCGCCCGGTCCCTGGAGGACCTGAGGCCCCGTGGTCGGGAGCTCCTTGAGCCAGGCCCGCGAGTGCTTGTAGCCGCAGTGCTCGCTCCACATGAGGCTGAAGACCCCGAGCTCGGTGAAGTTCGGCTCACGGTCGAGGAGCTCACAGATCCTCTTGTATTCATCCGGGGTGATGCCGTGAGCGGCGACGTCGTCGAGGGTGACCGGCCTCACGGCGTCATCGAGCGTGGCGCTGTCGTGTCGCGTCACGAGGCAGCCGCCACCAGGCTCTGAAAAACGCCGCGGCCGTCGGCCGATCCCACGAGAAGGTCCATCGCCCGGTCGGGGTGGGGCATGACTCCGACGACGTTGCGCCGCTCGTTGACCACCCCGGCGATGTCGCGAGCCGAGCCGTTGGGGTTGGCTTGCGGCGATCGTGTCCCGTCCGCGCCCACGTAGCGGAACGCCACTCGCTCCTCGGCTTCCAGGCGGTCGAGGGTGTTCTGATCGGCCACGAAGTTGCCGTCCCCGTGGGCCACCGGGAAGCGGACGAGCTGCCCGCGCTCGTAGGCTCCGGTCCACATCGTGTCGGTGGTCTCGACGCGCAGCCACTGGGGCCTGCACACGAACGTCAGCCGTGCATTGCGGACGAGCGCTCCGGGGAGCAGGCCAGCCTCGGCGAGGATCTGGAACCCGTTGCAGATCCCGAGCACCGGGCCCCCGCGCTCGGCGAAGCGGACGATCGGCTCCATGAGGGGACTGAAGCGCGCGATTGCTCCCACGCGCAGGTAGTCGCCATACGAGAAGCCGCCGGGCAGTACGATCGCGCGGACGCCGTTCAGATCGGAATCTTTGTGCCACAACCAAGTCGCCTCCGCGCCAGGCGTGGCGGCGACGGCGTCGAAGACATCCTGATCGCAGTTGGACCCGGGGAGGCGGACGACCCCGACCGAGACTGCGCTCACGAGATGTCCGCGCTCACGAGACGCCCGCGCTCACGAGACGTTCTCGCCATCCTCGACGACCCGAAAGCGGTACCGCTCGATGACCGGATTGGCGAGCAGGCGTCGGCACATCTCGTCGACGCTCGACTCGAGCGCCCGCCGATCGTCGTCGGGAAGGCGGAAGGTGATCCACTTGCCGACACGCACCTCGTCCACACCCCGGTATCCGAGATCGGCGAGCGCGTGCTCGAGCGTGGCCCCGGCGGGATCGAGCATGCCGGGCTTGAGCTGGATGAAGACCTCGACCTGGCGGGTCACGCGCCCCCCAGCGGCCAGCCGACGATCCGCCGGTACGCCTCGAGGTAACGCTCCCGCGTTGCGCCGATCGCTTCCCGCGACAGCGGGGGGAGCGGAGGCTCGCCGTTCCATCGGCCCGCCCTGCGCTCCGCATCGAGAAAGTCGCGGATCGGCTGCTTGTCGAACGAAACTTGAGGACCGCCCGGAGCCCAACTGGCGGCGTCCCAAAAGCGGGACGAATCCGGCGTGAGGAGCTCGTCGATCAAGAGCAGAAGGCGATCGCGCTCGTCCCCCTGGGCGGCCCAGCCGAACTCGAACTTGGTGTCGGCGAGGATGAGCCCGCAGGCGGCGGCATGATCGCGCGCCTCCGCGTAGAGCGCGAGCGAGCGCTCGCGGAGACGCTCCGCGACCCCGGGCCCGACGATCTCGACCATGCGATCGTAGGAGATGTTCTCGTCGTGACCCGATTGGGCCTTGGTGGCCGGAGTGAAGATGGGGTGCGGCAGCGCGTCGCCGCGCCGGAGCCCCGGCGGGAGGGGGATCCCGCACGCTGCCCCGGTCTCCTCATACTCGCGCCACGCCGAGCCGTCGACGTATCCGCGCACGACACACTCGACCGGAATCGTCTCGGCGCGGCGGCACCACATGGCGCGGCCGTCCAGGAGGGCGCGGGAGGACGTGAGCTCAGGCTCGACCTCGACCAGCGCGTCGATGTCAATCGTCACCTTGTGATGCGGGGCGGCCTCGACCAGGCGGTCGAACCAGAACGAAGAGAGGCTGGTCAGCACCCGTCCCTTGTCGGGGATCCCCTCCTCGAAGACGATGTCGAAAGCGGACAGCCGGTCGGTGGCGACCATCAATACGTCGTCGCCAAGGGCGAACATCTCGCGCACCTTGCCCGAATGGACGCGGGGAAGCGGGAGCTCGACCTGCGTCGCCGGCGTTGGCGCCGTTTTCAGCACAGCGTCCGATAGCACGCCTGAGCCGCCGTGCCGTCGTGCTCGTACGTCAGTACGAAGGGCTGGCCTGAACGCAGGACGTCGATCATGGCCGTGACATCGTCCGCGGCATCCAGTCGGCGATCGTTGAGGCGCAACAGCACGTCGCCGTCCGCGAGCCCGAGCCGCCTCAGCGGCGAGTCTAGGTCGAGACTCGCGAGGTAGAGGCCGTAGCCGAGCTTGAGCCCCAGGTACGACGCCAACGTCTCGTCGACGGGCACCAGCTCGGCCCCGAACGGTGTCGTCTGTCGCTCGGCGCGTCGCAGTGGATCGTCGCGTGGCGTGATCTCGAGCTCGATCTCGTTCGCTCCGCGCGCCACGGTGATCCCGAACGACTCCTCCGAGGGCTGGTCCAGCAGTCGTCCCTCCCACTCGATGGCGGAACGCAGCGGCCGTCCCCCGGCGGCTACGATACGATCGCCCGGCCGGATGCCGGCGCGATCGGCGGGGCTTCCCGGATCGACCCGGCGCACGAGCGCGCCTTGGGCGTGCATGCCGTTTCCGGACTCGGCGTCGGCGAGGTGGACGCCGACCCAGGGGTGACGGATCTCGCCGAAGTGAACGATGTCGGTCAGCACCCGTTGCGCCCGGTTGATGGGGATGGCGAAGCCGAGCCCGATGGAGCCCCCGCTTCCGCCCGAGAAGATGAAGGCGTTGACCCCGATCACCTCACCCTGCGCATTGACGAGCGGGCCGCCTGAGTTCCCCGGATTGATCGCGGCGTCGGTCTGGATCATGTTGGACCAGACCTGCCCCTGTGGCGAAACTCCCGGATCGGATCGCACGTCGCGCCCCACCGCGCTCACCACGCCCACGGTGACCGACGGGTTCGGATCGGCCAAGAGATACCCGAAGGGGTTGCCGATCGCGATCGCCCATTCGCCGATCAGGAGGTCGTCCGAATTGCCCAGCGGCGCGATCGGCAGATCGCGTGCCTCGACCTTGAGGACGGCGAGATCGGTGGCCGGGTCGGTTCCTACCAGCCGCGCGGGGAACTGACGACCGTCGAGGAGTGTGATGACGATCTCGGTAGCTCCTCGGACGACGTGGTCGTTGGTCAGGACGTATCCATCCTCGGACACGATGAAGCCCGACCCCAGGCCCTCAACCTGGCGCTCGCGATACCGGGGCGGGAAGAGCCGTTCGAAGAAGGGATCGCCCATGAAGGGACCGGCTCCTCGCTCGTGCACGATCTGGGTGGCCACGACGTTGACCGACACGACCGAAGGCCCGACCCGCTGAGCGGCGGCGACGATCGCGGTGCGCCGCGACATGTCGATGGAGCCGGTGGTCTCCTGGGCGACCGCGATGGCGCGCTCGAGACCGCTGGGTCCGCGCGCGGTGAGAAGCCAGAGCGCCCCCGCGCCGAGGAGCAGGGCCGCCAGGGCGGCCGCGACCAGGTCTCCGCGAATCCCCTTCATTGTCCCGTCAGTAAGTGACCCTCCACAGGAACAGTCCGTTGGGCGGCGCATAGCCGGCCGCCGGTCGAGGCCCGCCTTCCGCCAGGGCCCTGTCGATCTCATCCGGGCCGATCCGCCCACGGCCAATCGCGACCAGCGCGCCCGCGAGCGCCCTCACCATGTGGCGCAGGAAGCGATCGGCCGTGATTTCGAGCGCGCGCCCCTCGCGCGTGTTTCGCCAGCGCGCCGTCACGACGGTGCACCGCCCCGGGGGCTCTCCCGCGCGGGTGGGCGGCGCGCCTTTGGCGAAAGGCCGAAAATCATGCGCGCCCAGGAGGCGGCCCGTCGCCGCCTCGATCAGCGACCAGTTCATGGCCCCCGCGACCGGCCACGCGTAGCGTCGAACGAAGGGGGAATGGCACCTCGGGCCCATCGTCACGCGATACCGATACGTCCGCGCTCGCGCATCGTGACGCGCGTGGAAGTCGGGCCGCGTCGGGGTCAAACTCGCGACCCAGATGTCGTCCGGAAGCCGCGCGTTCCACGCCCGCTGGAGCTCGGCCGCCCCCAGCCGGGCCGCATGATCGAAATGCACAACCTGGCCTCGCGCATGGACGCCGGTGTCGGTGCGCCCGGCGGCGACCACCGCCACGTCACCTTGCAGGACCTCAGCCAGCGCCGCCTCGCACGTCGCCTGCACCGTTGGGGCGTCTGCCTGGCGTTGCCATCCGCGGTAAGCAGTGCCGTCGTATTCAAGGACGGCCTTGACGCGCTCCGACTTGCTCGGAGTCGGGCTCGGTCGCTGAAGAGGGCCCATCCCGCGACGCGCGGCCAAGATACTGGTCACCACCGGCCCGGTCCACGCGCAAATGGATGAAATGAGACGCCGGCTGCTAGGGGGTCGCTAAAGCACCCAGGGCGTTCAAAATGGTGAATATCAAGGCGTCGCGACTGAGGACGACCGAGGCGTAGTGAAAATGTACGCCGCAGGCCGTCCGAGGGAGCGCAACGCAGAGATTCGCCATTTTCAATTCCCGCCTACCGGTACTTGCGGAGGACCCCGATCACAACCCCCTGAATCGCAACCCGCTCCGGCGCGTAGCGCATCGGCTGGAGCCGTTCGTTGGCGGGCTCGAGGCGGATCGTCCCATCGGATTCGCGATGAAATGCTTTGAGGGTCGCGCTGTCGCCATCGATCAGGGCGATCACCCGCTCGCCGTCCCGGGCGGTCTGGCGCTTCTCGACTATCACGTAATCTCCCTCGGCGATGTGCTCGTCGATCATCGAGTCGCCTCGCACGCGGAGCGCGAACGTCTCCCCGCGACCGAGCATATCCTCGGGTACCGCGATCGTCTCTTCCTCGGGGATCGCCTCCAGGGGCTGCCCGGCGGCGACGCGGCCGAGGAGCGGAAGCTCGACCGCGGTCCGGAGTCCGGGGCGGATGATCTCGACCGCTCTACTGCGATTAGGGTCACGGCGCAGAACGCCCTTGTCCTGCAGGTGCTCGAGGTGCTCGTGGACTGTGGCGACCGACGAAAGCCCGAAATGGGCGGCGATCTCCTCGAGGCTCGGGGCATACCCATGGATCTCGAGGAACTCACGGACGAAGTCGTAGATCTCGCGCTGGCGCTTGGTGAGGTTCATGCCTCGCTCCTCGATGGGCTCGATCACGGACTGGGTTCGTGTCTCGCGCCCGCGTCATGACGCGGGCATCGGTCGAAACGGTGTCCAAACCTACCCGAACAGACTCCGAAAATCAATGGCTCGATCAAGGGTTCCTATCGGCGGCGCATCTCTTGCACCCAGCTCGGGTTCGATCCCCATGGACCCCGTGACGACGACCCTCCCGCTCGAAGAGCACCCCCGCGCGGGTCTCGAGGTGGTCCACGAGCTCATCCGCGCATTCAAGGTGCGGCGTCTCTACGATTCCGGTCACCCCCAGCGCCGCGAGAGCGAGGAGCACTCCGGCGCACGGATCGCCGCGCTGCTCGAAGAGTCCGGTGGAATCGACTTCGTTCTCGAGAGCGAGCGGCTGCTCGTCGACGGGATGCCCGTCCACGAACAGCCCGAAGGCCGCGATTCGATCGTCTTCCTCCTGTACCGTGAAGGCGTCCGACAGCTCTCGTTCTATCCCGGCCTAACGGGCGACGAGCTGGGCGTCTTCCTCGACGAGGTGGCCGCAGCCGCGCTCGCGGGCGCCGAGGACGAATTCGACCTCGTGGCTCGCCTCTGGGACCGGCACTTCGTCCACATCCGCTACGCGTTCGTCGAGGAGCTCCTCGACCAGGACTGGACGCCCCCTGCAGAAGAAGAGCGGCTGGTCCTCGGCCGCGACCAGGAGCCGATCGTTCTCTTCGACGAGGACAAGAGCGCCGCCGAATTCCTGCGCGAGGTCGATTCCACGCTCTACTTCCTCGACGAAGAAGACATGGCGTCGCTGCAGCGGGCGATCGAGTCGGAGAAGGAGCGCACGCTTCTCGAGGAGACGCTTACGTGCCTGGTCGAGGTCCTGAACGTCATGGGGCCCAGAGATCCAGCGCCGATCTACTCGGCGATCGCCGACATCCACGAGTCGTTCCTCGACGACGCGCTGTACGAAGAGATCATTCGGCTCCACGAAGTCTTCTTGCCCTACATGAGAAGCCGGGCAGGGGAGGAGGCGCCCCCGGCGCTCTCAGCGTTGCTCGACCGGGCGCTCGACCCGGACGTGCTTCATCGATTGGCCAACCGCGTCGAGGAAGGGAACGTATCCGAGGAAATCGCGGGGGCCTACTACCGGACCTTCGGCCGGGGCCGACTGCCGATGCTCCTCGCGCATTGCGGCGACCTCAAGCGGCTCTGTCAGCGACCAGCCCTCGCCGAGGTGATGATCGATCTCGTCCGGGCTGAGCCGGCCCTCCTGCGCGCCGCAATCGCGCACGAAGACCCGGCTGTCGCTTGCCTGGCCGCTTACCTGGCCGCGCTCGTGGCGGACGGCACGTTCCTCGAGTCGCTAGCTCGAGCGCTCGAGACGGGAGACGACTCGGTTCGTCGCGAGGCGCTTTTGGCCGTCAAGCATATCGGCGGCGGCCGGGCGCTGGAAGTGGTCGCTCGGAGGATCGAAGACGCCGATTCGACGATCCGGCTCTATGCCCTTCGGCATGTGGTATCCCATCGCTACGTTCCCGCCCTACCCCGGGTGCAGTCACTCCTCGATCAAGCGAGCGATCGCTCGCTCACCGAGCGACGCCTCCTCTACGAGGCGTACGGAGCGTTGGGTGGCCGCGACGTGGTCGACGATCTCGGCAGGCGGCTGCGCCGCCGTGGTGGGTTGCTGCGCAAGGTCGATCCCGAGGAACAAGCGTGCGTGTTGGTCGCGCTCGGGGCGGTGGGCACGCCGGAAGCGCGGTCTCTGGTCGAGGAGGCTTCCAGCGCGCGTCACCCGCTGGTACAGCGGGCGGCGCTCGAGGTTCTCGGCGCTTGGGAGACCGGCGGGGCGCTCAAACCATGAAAGAGCTCGCCGTATCGAGCCCCATTCACGGCCTAGGCCGAGACCTGGTGCAGAACCTGTTCGTGGCCTTGCGCTCGGCGCAGCTCTACGAGCCCACCAACGCGACTCTTCGTGCCGCCGCGGACCGGCTCGTGCACACCGTCGAGGAGATCACCCGCATCGACGGCACGGCACGCCTCGACGCGGGGGGTAGCACTCTCCTCGTCAACGACTGCCGCATTCGCAGCGAGCTGCGCACGCACTCGATTTGCATGAACCTGATCCGGTTCCTCCGCACTCTCGGAATCGGCGGCTTCGAGTGGTCCCAGTCGTTCGACGTCAATCAGGCGTCCCGGTTCGTGGCCGCGCTGTTACGCATGGAGCACACCGCGGCCGATGCGAGCCTCGAGCTCGTGGAGCAGGAGCTCCGGGGGGCTGGCGTGACGTCGGTTCATCTCCTGCCGCCGCAAGAGGAATCGACCGAAGAGTTGACGATCGATCCCAACGCCCAGGAGCGCGCCCAGCGCACCTATCGCCACAGCGTTGCCGTGACCAGTCAACTCATGGAAAGCGTCCGCTCGGGGCGCACGCTCCGGCGCCATCGAGTGCGACGGGCTGTCCAGACGATCGTGGACCAGATCCTGGAGGACGAGACCCTGATCCTCGGCCTTACCAACTTGCGCGATTACAGCGAGCCAACGTTCACGCATTGCGTCAACGTGGCGATCTTCTCGATCGCCTTGGGACAGAAGATCGGCCTCGCGAGACTCGAGTTGTATGAACTTGGGATGGCGGCCCTGCTGCACGACATCGGCAAGACCGAGGTGCCCCCCGAGGTTCTCAACAAGCCCGCCAAGCTGGAGGATGACGAGTGGGAATGGATGAAGAGCCACACGTGGCGGGGGGCGAGGCGGCTCGTCACCGACCGCGCGCCCGCAACCCTGCCGGCGCGCGAGATGCTGGTGGCTTTCGAGCACCACCTTCACCTCGATCTGTCCGGATATCCGAAGCTGTCCGCGCCGCGTCAGCTGACGTTCTACACCAGGATCGTCGAGATCGCCGATTCCTTCGACGCCGGCACCACACCGCGCATCTACAAGACCGATCCCATCACCCCCGCCGAAATGATCCGGATCCTCTACGAAGGGCGCGGCGTGCGGTACGACGCCGTTCTCGTCAAGGCCTTCATCTCGCTGCTCGGGATCTACCCCGTGGGCTGCGTCTGCGTGCTCGACTCGTTCGAGCTAGTCGTGGTCGTCGCCGCGGACCCCGATCCGGGCAACGTTCATCGCCCGCGCGTCAAGATCGTGGCCGACGCGAAGGGGAACCGGATCGACGGGCCGATCGTGAGCCTGGCGGAGAAGGACGACGCCGGTCATTTCCTGCGGACCGTCGTGGCGGTCGTCGAGCCCGAGCGTTACGGCATCGACGTCGCGAGCGTCTTTCTCCGATCATGACCGACTGCTAGATTCCCGCCGCGTTCCGGAAAGCCGTCCACTCGCTGACAGCGATCGTTTCCCGCGCGGCCACCGGCCCGCGACAGCCCTCGAGGATGGAGCGTGGCCCAGCGCTTCGCGCTCAGCATCGCGTTCGCCGACGTCACTCGCCATCTGGATCGTCTCGCTGAAAGCGGACTCGGTGTCGAGATCACCCTCTTCGACACCGAGTGGCTCCTCAACCTCGACAAGACGACCACCGTTCGTAGGCTTGGGGATGAGCTCGCGGCGCGCGGGATCTTCGTCACCGCCCATGCGCCGATCTTCGACCTCAATCCGGGGAGCCTCGACGTCGTCATCCGCAAACACACCCGGCGCTGCTGGGAGCGCGCCATCGGCGTATCCGGAGCGCTCGGGGCCAAGCAGATCAACTTCCACATGGGATTCCTGCCGCTGTTGCCGCAGACGGCCTTTCCCGGCTGGATGGCGCTGTCGCTCGAGACCTGGGAACGGATCGTGGGACTGGCGACCGATGCCGGGCTCACGCTGTGCCTCGAGAACATGTTCGAGCCCACCCCGCAGCTCCTGCTCGAGCTCCGCGCTCAGCTCGATCCGCGGCACGTGGCGTTCACCCTGGACGTCGCCCATGCTCACATCTACGGCACCGTGGGCCCGGAGACGTGGTGGCGCGAGCTTTCGGGCGAGATTCGGGAGGTTCACCTCCATGATACCGACATGTTCTCGGATGATCATCTGATGATCGGTGAGGGCTCACTCGATTGGCGCCGTGTCTTCGAGGACCTCTTTCGCCACGCCCCGGATGCGGTCAAAGTGATCGAGATGCCCGTCGATGCCGGGCTCGAGAGCTTGAAGCGGATCCGATCCGGAGGGTATGGAGACATCCAGCTGGAGCTGATGTGATGGTCTACAACTTCATTGGTAAGAGTAGCGTCCGCACGAGTACGCTCGTATTGGTGCTGGGCGTGCCGGCCCCGTGGGCGACCGTGCATGCTCAAGTGCCGGACCCACCCGTTCGGGTGATCGTCCGGTTCGCCGAATCACCCGACCGTGCGCGCCTCCTTGTCGAAGCGACCACGCTTTCGCTTTCGCTCGAAGCACGGCATGAGCTCGTAGTCGAAGGGCTCCGGGAGACCCATCTCCAATCGATGCGGGCCGCCGCGCCCGTGATCGAGGAGGCGAAGGCTGCCGGTGCGCTGATCGAGATCGACCGCCTGTGGATCGCCAACGCGATCGTCGCCGAGATCGATCCCGCCTGGATTGCTCGTCTCATCGCCGACCCCGCGATCGCGACGGTCGAGCCCGATGGACTGCTAGTTCTGGATGCGGGGACCCCCGCGGCTTCGGGAACCACCGTCCCGCCCACCGAGGAGCTCCAGCGGATCCGTGTGCCGGAGGTGTGGGCCCAGGGGATCACCGGCCAAGGGGCGATCGTGGCCAACACCGATACCGGAGTCAACGGCGAAGATGACACGCTCGAAGATCGCTGGCGGGGCCTGGTCGCGGGATCGGAGGCGACCTGGTTCGCACCCAACGACCTGACGGTGTTCCCGACGGACGATGATCCGGTTTCCCGAGGTCACGGCACCGCCACGATGGGAATCATGACCGGGGGCGAGCAATCGTTCGGGGTGGCCTACGATGCGACCTGGATCGCGGGCGACGTCTTCCGCGACGCGCGGTTCACGTTCGAAGGCTACGTCTCGACGGCGCTCAAGGTGCTCCAATGGGCCGCCGATCCCGACGGTGACCCGACCACGACCAGCGACGTCCCGGACGTCGTCAGCAACTCCTACGGGCTCAGGCTCATCGAGAGCGACACGCAGCAGATTCGGTGCGACCCCGTCTTCAACGACGCGATCGACGCCCTCGAGGCTGCGGGGGCCATCGTCGTATGGTCGGCGGGCAACTTCGGTCCGGAAGGAGTGACGACACCGGCCAACCGCGCCACCTCGGCCGTCAATGCCTTCGCGGTCGGCGCGGTCGATTCTTCCGACGAGCCTCTATCCTCGAGCGGGCGGGGGCCCTCCAGGTGCGGCGGACAGTTCGCGATCAAGCCCGAGGTCGTGGCCCCCGGCGCGAACGTCCCCAGCCGGACTCGCTTCAATGCGGACGGCACCTTCAGCGGAACGTCGTTCTCGACCCCAATGGCGGCCGGGGTGCTGGCGCTCATGCGCTCCAAGAATCCGACGATCACGCCGGAAGCGGCGAAGGCGATCCTCCTCGAGACGGCGCGCGATCTCGGCGTGCCCGGAGACGACAATGCCACAGGTCGTGGGCTGATCGACGCGGCCGCCGCGATCGCGCAGGTGGAGCGGCCGACACAGCCGCTGGCGCGACTCGTCGGCTTCCGTCCCGCCAGCCTCGCCGGCGGCGTTGCGGTCGACAAGGGGCTGGCCCCCGCGCAAGCCGGCACCGGGCTGGTCCTGCAACCCGGTGCGACCCACGACCTGGTGCCGCTCCTCACCAATCACGGTCCGGCAATCCCCGCGACGACGGCCACGCTGTCGAGCCCGACTCCGGAAGTCATGGTCACGCGGTCGACGGTGACGCTCGCGGCCGCGACGACGGGCGCCTTCTTTGGTCCCGAGTCGGGGGGCTCGTTCAGCGTCGAGATCGATCCCGCGGTCGCGCCGGGGAGCGACTTGGCGCTCGTCCTGTCGATCCAGGGAGCGCTGATCGGCCCCTTCAAGATGGTGTTCAAGGCCGGTGATCCGATCGCGGGGACGTTTGCCACCCATGACCGCGGTCGGGTTCGCCTCTCGGTCACCAACTTCGGCGGTCTCGGCTACTACAACGGCAGCCATGCCGGCGAGTTCGGACTACGCGGCCAGGGGTTCCGCTTCCCATCCGACAGCCCCAACTGGCTCTTCCACGCGAGCTTCATGGCGGGGATCTCCGCCGACCGGGTGTCCGACGATATTCCCTACGGCGAGGATGCCCAGAACGAGACCGACTTCTTCCCGGTCCACGACCAGCCTCTCGTCGCGGATGAGGCGGCCGGAGCTCAACGCTTCGTCGCCATCTACGATGATCGCCATGCGATCCGGCCGCTGGGAATCCGCGTGCGCCAGGAGTCTTACGCCTTCGGCGAGACGGGGCTGAGTGACTTCATCATCCTGCAGTACATCGTGACCAACACCGGAACCGAAAACCTGACCGGCCTGAGACTCGGTCTTTTCGCCGACTGGGACCTTCCGGGGAGCGAAGAGGAGCCGGCCGAGACCGCTGGCTGGGATCCGAGCAATCTCCTCGGGTTCGTGCAGGGGGCCTCGAGTCAACCGGCGCTCGGCGTCGTGTGGCTCGACGTCTCCGCTCCCGGCCTGGTCACCTATGCGGTTCTCCGACGCGACTCGATCGGAATCAGCGGCAGGCGCGGACTCGTGCCTGCGGAGGCGTTCGAGGGAGGAGAGGAGTTTTCGGACGGTGAAAAATGGGACGCGCTGTCGAGCGGACAGACACGGACGACCGATACGAGACCGAGCGACTTGTGGCAGGTGATCGGCGCGGGGCCGTCGGCGCTCGCCGCAGGTCGCTCCGACACGGTGGCGGTGGCGATGGTCGGCGCCGCAACGCTCGAAGAGCTGCGGGTTAATGCCGCAGCCGCTCGCGATGCCTACTTCCGCCGCATCCTGGGGATCGAGCCGCCGCCTCCGCCTCCTCCGCCCGAGGCGGTCGTCCTCGAGCAGAACTTCCCCAACCCCTTCCGCCACGGGCAGACGACGACGATTCTGTTCGCCGTGCCGGAAGTGGCGGGAACCGCCCAACCGACGATCCACCTGGCGGTGTACGACGTCGCCGGCCGCCTCGTCCGTACGCTCGTCAGCGGTCCGGTCGTCCCCGGTGAGCAGGGGTCTGCATGGGACGGACGCGACGACGAGGGGGAAGCGGTGCCCGCCGGGCTCTACGTCGTGCGATTGGTGGCCGGGGGAGTGGTGCGCTCGATTCGGGTCCTGCTCGTGCCGTGAGCGAGACGATCCGCCTCGAGGGGCTGCGATTCTTCGCGGTGATCGGCGACCTACCGCACGAGCGGTCGAGCCCTCAGCCGATCGAGGTCGACCTCGAGGTCGAGGCCGACCTCGCGCGCGCGGCGGCGTCGGATCGGCTGGCCGACGGTGTCGACTACCGCGACCTGTACCGGGCGGCGGCCGGCGCGCTGGAAGGAGGCGATCCGCCGCATCTGATCGAGGCGCTGTGCGAGCGGATCGCTGAACGAGTCCTCGCGGTTCGCGGCGTCGAGCGCGTGCTCGTTCGATGCCGCAAGCCATGGGCGGCGCTCCCCGGCCCCGCCGACCACGTCGAGATCGAGATCGAGCGGCCGTGACGATCGAGACCCGCTACCGCTCCCCGGCCGCGCGGGCCTACGTGAGCCTCGGCGCCAACCTCGGCGACCGCGCGCGGGTACTGGGCCTCGCCCGCGCGAGCCTTTTCGGGCGGCCCGGAGTCCGCCTGGTTGCGACCTCGGCGGTCGTCGAAACCGCACCGGTCGATGTCCTCGACCAGCCCGACTTCCTCAACCAGGTGGTGGCGATCGAGACCACGCTGAGCGCGAGCGACCTCCTCGAAGCGTGCCTCGAGATCGAGCGCGGACTGGGCCGCGATCGCGCCGCCGGCCCGCCTCGTGGACCGCGGACGATCGACCTCGATCTCCTACTCTACGACGGCCGCGCGATGGACGAGCAGGGTCTCACGGTGCCGCATCCGCGGCTGGCGGCGAGACCATTCTTTCTGGCGTTGTTGCGAGAGATCGGGGTCCCCTCCGCATGGCTCCCGGCAGCCCGTTGAAAATGGCGGCGAACGTCCGGACTTTTCGCGCGATGAAGAAGGAGGGCAGGAAGATCGTCTTCCTCACGGCTTACGACTGGCTCCTCGCGCGATACGTGGCAGAGGCGGGGGTCGATGGGATCCTGGTGGGTGACTCGGTAGCTCACGTCTTCGCCGGTCGAACCACGACGATCCCGGTCACGCTGGAAGAGATGATCTACCACGCCCGCGCCGTGCGGCGTGGAGCCCCCGACACCTTTCTCGTCGTCGACATGCCCTTTCTCTCGTTTCAGATCTCGCCCGAGGAGTCGCTAAGGAATGCCGGGCGCATCCTCAAGGAGACCGAGGCCGAAGCGGTCAAGCTCGAAGGGGGCGAACGCTCGGCGACGACCGTCGCGCGGATGGTCGAGACGGGGATTCCGGTTATGGGCCACGTCGGGCTCACGCCGCAGTCGGTCCACGCCTTCGGCGGCTATCCGCTCCGGGGAGCAGACGACGCCTCGGGGGAGCGTATCCTGGCCGGTGCCCGCGCTCTGGCGGACGCGGGTGTGTTCGCCATCGTCCTCGAGAAGGTTCCCCGTGGTTTGGCGGCGCGGATCACTTCGGAGATCGCGGTCCCGACGATCGGTATCGGGGCGGGCCCTGACACCGACGGTCAAGTCCTCGTGACCCCCGATCTTCTGGGTCTCACCCCCGATTTTCGGCCACGCTTCGTGCGCCGGTACGCCGAGCTGGGAGAAATGTCACGCGAGGCGCTGCGCCGATTCACCGAGGACGTGCGCGAGGGGCGCTTCCCGGGCGACGAAGAGTCGTTCGCGTGAAGGTGGTCGAGACGATCGATGAGTGTCGCGCCGCTCTCGACCTCGAACGTCGGAAGGAACACCGCGTCGGATTCGTTCCGACGATGGGATACCTTCACGAAGGGCATCTCTCGCTGGTCGATCGTGCGCGTTCGGGGAGCGACGTCGTCGTCCTGTCGGTCTTCGTCAATCCTCTTCAGTTCGCGCCGCAGGAGGATTTCGACCGCTATCCACGCGACCTGGAGCGCGATCTGGAAATGGCCGCGGGGCGCGGGGTCGACCTCGTCTTTGCACCTGATCCTTCCGAGGTCCTTCCTGGGGCGACGCTGACCAGGGTGAGGGTGAAGGGCATAGCGGAGCAGTACGAAGGGGCGGCCCGGCTCGGTCACTTCGACGGTGTCCTCACGATCGTCGCGAAGCTCTTTCACATCGTGGAGCCCCATTTGGCGATCTTCGGTCAGAAGGACGCTCAACAGGCGGCCGCGGTCAGGCGGATGGTGCGGGACCTCGACTTCCCGATCGAGATCGTGGTCGCACCCACGGTGCGCGAGTCCGACGGCCTCGCGTACTCGAGCCGCAACGCCTACCTGTCGCCCGACGAGCGGCGCGAGGCGGTGGCGATCTCACGCGCCGTCTTCCGAGCTGTGGACGTGGTGCGCGGTGGGGAACGGACGGCGGGGGCGATCGAGGCGGCGATGCGCGAGGAGCTGGTCCGAGCGCCAGGTGTCGCCGTCGAGTACGCCGCTGTCGTCGATGGGGACACCTTCGCTCCGGTCCAACAGGTGTCGGAAACGTCGCTGGCGATCATCGCCGCGCGGGTGGGTGGAACACGCCTCATCGACAACGCGCCGCTCCGATGACGTCTGAAGGACGCGATCTCGCGGCAGTCGTTCTTGCGGCGGGTCTCGGCACGCGAATGAAGTCGCGCATCGTCAAGGTCCTCCACCCGCTGGCCGGCCGGCCGATGATCGCCTGGGTCTTGAATGCGGTGCGAGGCGTCGGTGCGAATCGGATCGTATGCGTCGTGGGCCACCAGCGGGAACGGGTGCGGGACGCGGTCGCCGGTGAGCCGAGCGTCGAGTTCGCGATCCAGGACGAGCCGCTGGGCACGGGCCACGCGCTCCAGTCCGCTTCTCCGGCGCTTGCCGGGTTCGACGGCGACGTCCTGGTCTGCTGCGGCGACACGCCGCTCGTGACGGAGGGCACGCTGCGCGAGATCGTCGAGGTCCACCGCCGTCACGATGCGCCGGCTACGATGCTGGTGGCGGAGCTCGCCGACCCGACAGGGTACGGCCGCGTGGTGATGGACGAACGAGGTTACGTGGAGCGGATCGTTGAGGAACGAGACGCCGACCCGGCGATCCGCGCCCGCCGCATCATCAACACCGGCGTCTATTGTTTTCGCTGGTCGGCGGCGCAGCCTCTTCTCGAGCGTCTATCGCCCGAAAACGTACAGGGCGAGCGCTACCTGACCGACGTCATGGTGATGTTCGCCGAAGGGGGAACGCCGTCTCGCATCGTGGAGCTCTCCGATCCTGGCGAGCTCGCCGGGATCAACGACCGGCTCCAGCTCGCCGCCGCCGAGGCGGTCCTGCGCGATCGGATCCGCCAGCGCCTTATGATCGAGGGCGTATCGTTCCTGGCGCCCGAGACGACGATGATCGACGACCAGGTCGAGATAGGTCCGGACACGGTCATCTACCCTGGAGTCTTGATCGAGGGCGCCTCTTCGATCGGTGAAGAGGTCGTGATAGGACCCTTCTCGCGCATCGTCGACTCCGACGTGGGGCGCGGGGCCGAGCTCCAGGGTTGGAATTACCTCGTCCGGACGACGGTCCCCAAGGGCGCCATTCTGGCCCCGTACTTCCATCAAGGCGCGGTGTGACGGCGGGACTCGAGGTCCTGCGCGCGGAGGCGGAGCGTCGGTTGAGCCCTTCGCGGCTGGCGCATGTCGAGGCGGTGGCCGAGACCGCCAGCGAGATCGCGACCTTGGGCGCGTGGTCCGCGGCGACCGTAGAGAGGGCGCTCCGCGCGGCGTGGATCCATGATGTGCTGAAGGCCGAGAGCGTCGGCGACTGGATCCGCGTGATCGAGGAAGCGGGGTGGGAGCCGGACCCGTGGGCGCTCACCTACAACCCCCAGCTCCTCCACGCCCAGGCCGCAGCCGCGTGGGCCAAATCGCGCGGCGAGGTCGATGGCGAAGTGCTCGAGGCCGTTCGCTACCACCCAACAGCGCATCCCGACTGGGATGTCGTCGGCCTCATCCTGTTCGTAGCCGACTTCGCCGAACCAACTCGACGCTTCGCAGAGAAGGCAGGGACCGCTGAGATCCGCGCGACCGCCAGAAGGGGAGCCGCGGGACTTGCCGTGGCCGCGCGGCGCGTCCTCGGCCTGCGGATGGGCTGGCTCCTCGAGAGTGGTGACCCGGTCCACCCCATCAGCATCGACGCCTGGAACGCCTGGGCGACGGAGGCAGCAGGGCGATGAAGCTCGGGCGAGGCGGCTGCCTCGAGTTGGTCGCGGTGGTCGTTTTCGCGATCCTCTTCGGAGCGTTCGCCGCTTCAACCTGGTTTCGTTACCGCGGATCCGATCCCGAGTCGACGATCGCGGCCGTCCAGGATTCCATCAGTGCCGCGCGGGCCATCGAACGGTCTCGTATCCGGGTCGAGGTTCGCAACGGATCCGGTCTCGAGGGAGCAGCGGGCCGAATGACGGAGTTCCTGCGCGAACGCGGATTCGACGTGGTCGATTTCGGGAATGCCGATCGCTTCGACCATCCACGAACGTTCGTCATCGATCGCGGGGGGCGGGAGGGCGCCGCCCGCGAGGTCGCCGCCGAGCTTCGAAGCGTTCCGATCGAAACCGCCGCGGAATCCTCCCCCTATCTCGACGTCACGGTTGTCGTGGGACGCGACCTCGAAGCGGTTCTCTCGCGTCGTTCCGATGAGCCCTCCCGGTCCTGGTGGCGCCGGTGGCTGGACAAGCTCCCGTGAGTGCTGCGGTTGCGAGGCCCAGGGCTCGCCGCTATCGTTAGCGGCCGTTTTCCCACCGGCCACGGAGCTCGCATGGCGACCAAGAAGAAATCAGCAGGCAAGCGGAAGAGCTCCAGGAGCAAGGCCGGCAAGAAGGCTCGCGGCAAGAAGAAGGCGTCCACCAAGAGGCAGACCCCGAGCAAGAAAAAGACACCCAAAAAGGCAGTCGCCAAGAAGAAGGCCGTCAAGAAGGCCGCGTCGCGCCGCGGGTCCGCAAAGCGGCTCGTAGCGAAGAAGACCGCTCGGAAGAAGCCTGCCGCGCGCGTGACGCGGAACGCGGCGTTCTTCGAGCACTTCCGGCAGCGCCTCCTGGCCGAACGGGAGCAGATCACCAAGCGGCTCGATGAGCTGCGGGAAGAGCTGAGCGGGCTGGACGAGACGCCGCGCGAGATGGAGGAGTGGGCTCAGGAGGAGAAGGATCGTGACATCCTGATCCGCCTCGAGGAGCGCGAGACCGACGAGCTTCGCAAGATCCAGGCAGCCCTCACCCTCATCGACCAGAAGGAGTATGGCAAGTGCCAGGTGTGCGGGCGGCCAATTCCCCGCGCCCGGCTCGAGGAGCTGCCCACCGCGTTCCGGTGCGTCGACTGCACCCCTTGACAGGCGCGCCTCATGGTAACGGTCACGCGGTTCCGCGCTAACGAGGCGCCGCAGACCTTCCCCGATCTCGCCGCTTCCGACTGGAATTCCGACTCTCGGGACACGCTCTGGATCGATCTCGAGGAACCGACCGACGAGGAGCTCCGTCTCCTCGAGGATCCCTTCCGGTTCCACCCGTTGGCGATCGAGGACTGTCTCACACCCGAGCACCAGCCGAAGATCGAGGACTTCGGGCCGTATCTGTTCCTGATCTTCCGCGGGATCGACCCCAGCGCGCCCGAGACGACCTTCGAGACGATCAAGCTGGCGGCGTTTCTCGGTCCCAACTTCCTGGTCACCTATCACCGCCGACCGATGCGCTCGGTCAACACCGTCAAGGCGAAGTATGCCCGCGGAGCGGGGCCGGTGAATCTGCGCGGGAGCGACTATCTGCTTTACGAGATCCTCGATCATCTGATCGAGCACTACTTCCCGGTTCTCGAGAGGCTCGAAGACCAGATGGACATGATCGAGCACGATCTCTTCAGCAAATGTGGTCCTCAGACGCTCGACCGCATCCTGACGACCAAGCGTCAAGTGGCCGAGATCAAACGCACCTTGGCGCCTCACCGGGATGTGCTCGGCCGCATCGGACGCGGCGAGTACGAGGAGATCGATGCCCCCGAGGCGGTGTTCTATCGCGATCTCTACGACTCGACCGTGCGGCTCACCGAGACCGCCGACGCCTATCGCGATCTGCTGTCGGGACTCTTCGACGCCTACCTCTCCATCATCAGCAATCGCATCAACGAGGTCATGAGGGTGCTGACGATTTTCGCCAGCATCATGCTGCCGCTCACCTTCATCGTCGGGGTCTACGGCATGAATTTCGACTACATGCCGGAGCTCAGATGGCGCTATGGGTACTTCGCGGTCTTGGGCCTCATGACGGCCGTGACGGCCGGTCTGCTCCTCTTCTTCCGCAGGAAAGGATGGCTTTAGCGCGCCGGACGGGCGGCGTCGTCATCGCCGCGCTCGCCTGCGCGGGACCGCTCCTCGCGCAGGAGACGTTCCAACCGCAGGCCGGACCGTACGACTCGTCTATTCCCACCGTCGGCGCGCTGCGGGGCTTTTCCACCGGTGTAACGTTCTCGACCTATCGTGACGTCGAACGAGTGCTCGAGGGTCTCGACGAAGCGAGCGATAGGATCCGTCTCGAAACGTACGGAACGTCCGTCGAGGGCCGGCCGCTTCGGCTGGCATGGGTTTCCTCGGCTCGCAACCTCGATCGGCTCGATGAGCTCCGCGCTTTCAACCGCGCGCTGATGACGGGTGAAGGCGACACGACGGCCACCACCGGTCGCCCGATCTTCGTGTGGTTGTCGTTCGGGGTCCACGGCGACGAGGCATCCTCACCCGAGGCGGCTCTCGAGCTCCTGTACCACCTGGCAGCCTCGGGTGACCCCAGCGTCGCCCGGTGGCTCGATGAAGCCGTGATCGTCGTCGATCCGTTGCTGAACCCCGACGGCCACGAGCGGTATGCGACGTGGTACAGGGCGGTGGCGGGGGCCGTCCCCGATCCCGACCCGAACGCGCGCGAGCACCGCCCGACGTGGCCGTCGGGACGGACCAATCATTACTACTTCGATCTCAACCGCGACTGGGCATGGGGGACGCAGGCCGAGACGCGGGCGCGAAGGGAGGCGTATCTGGCGACCCTGCCCCAGGTTCACGTCGACTTCCACGAGATGGATGCCGAGTCATCTTACTTCTTCTTCCCGCCTGCGGCGCCGGTGCACGCCTTCTACCCGCCGAGCACGGCGAAGTGGGGCGGCGTCTTCGGCGCCGGCAACGCGGCGACCTTCGACGAGCGCGGTTGGCCCTACTACACCGAGGAGGACTTCGACCTCTTCTATCCGGGCTACGGCGACTCGTGGCCGAGCTTCTTCGGCGCCACGGGGATGACCTACGAGCAGGCAGGCGGCGGAAGCGCCGGAGTGATGGTCGACCGGCGGGACGGCACTCGGCTGACCCTCGCAGCGCGGGTCGAGCATCACTTCGTCGCGGCTCTGTCGACGATCGCGACCGCGGTCACCCATCGGGAGGAGCGCATGGCCGACTTCGCCGCCTTCTGGCGGCCGGAGACTCGCGTCCTGCCGTCCGCGCCCGCCGCCTACCTCGTGCCGCGCGAAAATCCGGCCGCCGACTCGCTGGCCGCGCTCCTCGAGGGGCAGGGGGTGTGGGTCGACACCCTGGCCGCGGCGCTCAGCACGGCGGGACTCGAGGCGTATCCTGGCACCGCCGCGCGTCAGAGCCTGGCGGCGGGGACCTACCTCTTCCGGGCCGATCAGCCCCTGGGCCGGTACCTCGCGGCGTTGATGGCGCCCGACGTGGCGATGCCGGACACGTCGCTGTTCTACGACATCACGGGCTGGACGCTCCCTTACCTCTTCGACGTACCGGCTTACCGGGCGGCCGTCGCCCCCAGAGCGCCGGCGCACCGGTGGCACTTCGCTCCAGCTCCAGCTCCATCTCCGGCTCCGGGTGGGCCGCCGGTCGCCGCCGGGGACGCGGTCGCCCTGGCGTGGCCCTACGCTTCGCTGGTCGACGTCGTGGCGGCCGCGCGACTGGCAGAGGCGGGGTGGAGCGTTCGGGTGGCCACGCGTCCGTTTCGCGCCGCGGACCGCAAATGGACCGCCGGGTCGTTCGTCGTCCTGCTGGGGAGCCAACCCGATTCCCTGGACGGGCTGCGTTCGGGTCCCGCTGCGGTCGCCGCGGCCGGCGCGCGCGCCACGCCGCTCACGTCGTTCCGCACCGCGGATGGCATCGATCTCGGATCCGAGCGCTTTCGGCTGCTCCGGGCGCCGCGGATCGCCATCGCCGGGGGTCCGGCGGCCGACCCCACCTCGGTCGGCGCGGGGTGGCATCTCCTGGCGGTCGAAGCGGGGCTAACGCTCGACGTCGTCTGGACCGAAGACATCGCTGCCCGCCCGGGAATGGGGGAGGACTCGCTTGCCGGCCGCGGCCGCCAGCCTCTCGAGCTCGACCGCTATACCGCGATCGTGCTCCCCGACGGTCAGGGGGCGGACGCCTGGGCAGCCGCGCTCGGCGCCGAGGGGATCGAACGCCTCAAGGAGTGGGTCGAGTCGGGGGGCACGCTGATCGGGTTGCGCGCGGGAGCCGCGTGGCTCACGAAGGACGAGGGCGGCCTCTCCGACGTCGAGCTAGCCGAGGAAGACGAGGAGACCGATGAGGATCCCCTGCGCGCTGACGCGCTGCGCGAATCGGACGAGCTCCGGCGTCGTATCCCCGGGACGTTGCTTCTCGCGGCGGTGGACACGACCGCGGCGCTCGGGTACGGGTTCGATGACGGCCAGGCGGCGGTTCTCGTCCGCGATCCGACCGAGCTCGTGCCGGCCGATCGCGGGAACGTCTGGACGTACGCCGATCATCCGCCGCTGGCGGGATACCTACCCCCCGCGGCGCGCGAGCGGCTGACGGGAAAGCCGTATGCCGTCGTCGAGCGCAAGGGTCGCGGCCGGGTCGTGCTGCTCGCCGACGACCCGGCGTTCCGCGGGCTCACGCACGCGCTCAAGAAGCTCTACCTCAACGCCGTCGTGCTGGTCCCCGGCTCGTGAGCCAGCCGCTGCGAGTGGTGGCGATCGACGGCCCGGCAGGGACGGGCAAGTCGACCACCGCGCGTCGGGTGGCAAGCACGCTGGGCTGGCTGTTCGTCGACTCGGGCGCGTTTTATCGAGCAGCGGCGCTTCTGACCCTGCGTCTCGAGCTCGACCCCGAGCGGGGTGAGGATCGCAGCGCGCTCCGCGAAGCGCTCGCCGATGCGAAGATCGAGCAGGAGCAGGTGGGCGGACGACTCCACACGCGTCTCGACGGGGAGGACGTCACCGACGCGATCCGCTCGCCGGCGGTCACCTCGATCGTGACGCGGGTAGCTGACGATCCCGACCTCCGCGAGATCATCAACGTCGCGCTCAGGCGGCGAGTGGGCCGAGGTCCGGCCGTCGTCGAGGGTCGTGACATCGGGACGGTGGTCTGCCCGGAGGCCTTCCTCAAGGTGTACCTCGACGCCTCGCTGGAGGAGCGCGCTCGCCGCCGCGCGGCAGAAGCGGAGCCGCCCGGGCGGGCGGCGGACCCGGCCGTCGTGGCGAGCTACGCCCAGGCGATCGCCGAACGCGACCGCGCCGACCGCGCACGCCCCATAGGGACTCTCGCGGCCGCGCCCGACGCCGTCCACATCGACACCAACACCCTCGACCTCGATACGCAAGTAGCGCGCGTTCTCCATCTGATCCACGATCGCGGCAGCGGCACCGGCGCGTGAGCGATCCGGCGGATAGATACGGAATGCCCGAGCGCGAGCTATCGGACGAGGAGGTTGTTGGGGCTTGCCTCCGAGGGCGACGCTAAAGCGTGGAGCGTGCTGGTTCGGCGTTATGACAGGCTGGTCTACAACATCGCGCTGCGATCCGGACTACTCGCGGACGATGCGGCAGACGTCTCGCAAATACGACGTGGGGTGGGCCCAGATAGACATCGAGATCCGCGAGGCCCGTCTCAACCCCGACGCTTTCCATGTTACGGGCCAGCTCCTGCCCGCAGAGGCCTCCGCGCCACCGGACGCTCTCGTGCTTTTAGGACCGTGCCTTTTAGAACCGTGCCCGGTTGCGTGGATCGTTCTATAGTTCAGCTACTAGAGAGGCTTTTTGTCCCGTTGAAGCAGAAAAGTCCGCCCTTGATTTGAAACAGAAATGTCCCCCCTCTGCGGGTTAGGGATCATCGTGGGGTGGGGCGACGGAGGTTGAGGCGCCGCCGCCACGGGTGATCGGGGGCCGGAGTCACGACCGG
>JBHEOA010000113.1:0-16769 GCA_046261835.1 Gemmatimonadota bacterium | reverse complement strand
CGCAACTGCAGCCATGGACACGTTGTCAGGGGCCTCCCATAGGTTGTAGCCGTCGTGTGTGCCGAAGGCGTACCAGAACCCATGAAGCTTCCCACCGACCGACTCGATGTACGACTGAGCGGCCTTTCGGCGGTCCTCTGGATTGCCAATCAGCCTAGCAAGTCTCCGGCGTGTAGGTGAACCTCGATAGATAGAGCGGCATCGTTCCTCTCTCTCGTTCGCCGACCGCGCGAGTCGCCGTTAGGCGTCAAAGTATGACCGCTCAAACGGTTCGGATCTTCGACCGCACCACCCGCTGGGTTTCCTCGTCGATGTCCTTCATGCCGTGCGCCTCGCTCGCGTGTTGAGCGCCTTTTTTCATGACATCGTCCTCGGTTTCGCCACGGATTACATGGTTGCAACCCGGTACGACGTCGCCGCAGCGCAGCTCCTTCGCCATTGCATCCTCCCTTAGTCGAAGTGGTTGGCGCCCAAAACCCTACGCCCTGAGGCGCAAAGACGCCAATTTATGCCGTTTCCTTGTATTAACACAGACGCGCGGTTAGGATCTACTTAATTCTCTTCCAGCCCCACCAGCCCGGACAGAGAGCTCTACCGATCCTCCTCCGGTTCCCCGTCCACCCGGCTCTATGGGCCGGTGAAAGGAGTGCCTTGCACATGCTCCGAACATTCTTTGTGTTGTTGCTCGCGCTCGGCCTTCCGGCGCTCGCCAGCGCTCAGGGAGACGCAGTGCGCGAGGACAAGATCCCGATCACGAGCGCCTCGGAAGAGGCGCGCGGCCTCTACATCGAGGCGCGCGACATGGCCGAGAAGCTTCGTGCCCGGGACGCTCGGCCAGTATACGACCAGGCGATCGCCGCCGATCCGACATTCGCCCTCGCGTATTACGGGCGGGCGCTCGCGGCGGCGACGAACGCCGACTTCTTCGCCAACCTCGAGAAGGCGATGGCCAACGTCGACGAGGCGTCGGAGGGCGAGCAGCTCCTGATCCGGGCACTCGACGCCGGCGTCCGCGGCGAGCCCGACGAGCAGCTCCAGCTCCTCCAGCAGCTCGTCGAGACGCACCCGAACGACGAGCGGGCGCACAACGCGCTGGCTGGCGCATACATCGGCCGGCAGGAGTACGAGAAGGCGATCGCCGAGTTCGAGCGGGCGACCGAGATCGATCCCGAGTACTCGTCCAGCTACAACAACCTCGGATATGCCCAGCGCGCAGTGGGGAACTACGCCGCGGCCGAGGAGGCGTTCAAGCGCTACATCGAGCTCATCCCCGACGACCCGAATCCGCACGACTCCTATGCCGAGCTCCTCATGAAGATGGGGCGCCACGACGAGTCTATTGCGGAGTACCGGGCGGCGTTGGCGGCCGATCCCGAGTTCACGTTCTCGTACGTAGGGATCGCCACCAACCAGATGCTGATGGGTCAGGGCGACGCTGCGAGGACGACGCTCCAGGAGCTCTACGACAAGGCGCCGGACAGCGGCGTCCGTCGGCAGGCGCTGATCAACAAGGCCACCTCGTATCTCCACGAGGGGAATATTGATGCCGCGATGGCGGCGCTCGGCGAGGCTCATGCGATCGCCGAGGGCGAAAGCGACTGGCTCGCGGTCTCCGGCGACCATCAGCTGATGGGCGACGTCCAGCTTTTCGCTGGGAACGCGGACGAAGCCGCGGCGCACTACGCCCAGGCGCTCGAGTCAGGTGAGAAGGCGGACGTTCCCGAGGGCGTGAAGGCGGGGATCCGTAAAAACGATCACTTCAACAAGGCCCGAGTCGCCCTCGCCAAGGGCGACGTCGCGGCGGCCGAGACCGGGGCGGCAGCCTACCACGAGGTGGCCGGGGCCCCGTTCGAGGTCTGGCAGGACCACGAGCTGATGGGGCGGATCGCGTTGGCCAAGGGCGACGCGGCGACCGCGCTGACCCACTTCGAGGCTTCGAACCAGCAGAATCCCGAGGTCCTCTACGCGATCGCCGAGGCCCAAAAGGCCGCCGGCGATGCGGCCGCCGCCCGTGAGGCCGCCGAGCGAGCCGCCAACTTCAACCAGCTCGGCTTCGCCTACGGCTACATTCGCCCGATGGCGCAGGCGATGGTGAGCGGGAGCTAGGTCTTCGGAAGCTGCTGTTCAAGAACCAGGTCCGATGCGAGGGGGCGCGGTGCATGTCGCGTCCCTTTTCGCTTCCTCCTTGTCATAGCCCGTACGGGTCCTCTTGAAAATCCATGCTAGGATAGTGTCAACTGGGTGCAACAAGGAGGATTCAATGGCGAGCAAGGACGAGATCAGAGGCAAGACCAAGCAGGCGACCGGCCGTGCCAAGGACAAGGTAGGTGAGTGGACGCGAGACCCGGATCTGGAGGCCGAGGGCGAAGTCGAGCACGCCGAAGGCGAGGTCCAGGAGGACTACGGCCGAGCGAAGCGAAAGGTAGGGGAGACGATCGAGAAGGCGGGCAAGGACATCAAGAAATAGCTAGGGCGGGCGCGGCCCAGCTTCTCCGCTTCCATCGGGCGCTGTCGTCAGGCCAGCTCGATCTTCCGAAGGATCGCGGCGAAACGAGGGTCCGATCGCAGCGGGTCGAACAGTGGTTCGGTGGAGACCCCCGACACCAGCGGGTCGCGCTCCGCCACGAGCCGGTCGAGCAGTGCGAACGCTTCGTCGGTCGCGCATCCGTTTGCCCTGGCGAGACTCCAGCATTGAGCCGCACGCTGTAGAGCTCCATTGGCGACGCGAGACCCTTGAGCGCGTGCTCCCCGCGCGGCTCGAAGCCGAACTCGGGTCGCTGCCGGAGCAGACGCCACACGTCCTCGCTGACCCACACCTCGCCCGGGGACGCCGATCCCTGGAGCCGCGACGCCGCGTTGATGCCGTCGCCGTACACGTCCCCGTCCGCCGACGTCACGATTTCGCCCAGGTGCGCGCCGACCCGCAGGTCGTATCCGCCGAGACCGGCGGAACGGGAGCCGCCAGCGAACCGGTCGCGCAGGTCAAGCGCCGACCGCACCGCCCGGTCGGTGCTCTGGAACTCCGCGCTCCATCACGCAGGGTTGATCCTTCGAACTAGCTCCTCGTAGCGCGGGTCGGATCGGAGTGTCTCGAACGAGGGATGAACCAGGACCTGAGGGGCGACTGCATTCCGCTCGGCGACCAGCTGGTCGATCCACTCGAAGGCTTCGTCCACCCGTCCGAGCTTCGTGCAGGCGAGTGCGAGGTAGAAGGAACGCACGTGGAACTTCTCCCGCGACAGGACGCCTGCGTGCCAGGCTTCCCAGTAGCCTCGCGCGCCACCCGTCTCGTATCCCGCTCGCAGCTCGGCCATGAAATCCGGCGGGATCAATTCCGGCTTCAGCCTGCTCGTGGCCTCCCACGCCTCGATCGCCTCCTCGTGTCGGTCCATCGCGTCGTACGTCTCGGCCAGGTCCAGGTGGCCATTGACGTACCCCGGATCCATCTCTACCACTTTTCTGTACGTGCGGATCGCCTCGTCGAGACGGCCAGCAAACAAATAGGAGGTGCCGAGCCCGAGGTGAACGGGCAGCGAGAGGGGGTCGAGCTCGAGCGCCCTCTGGAGCTCCGCGACCGCCTCGTCGTGACGTCCTATGGTGGAGAGAAAATTGCCGTACCAGTGGTGCGCGGTTGCATAGCCGGGGCTCAGCTCGATCGCCCGGCGATACTCGCGGTCTGCGTCCTCCACCTTCGACATGATCCGCGCCGCCTGTCCAAGGGCGGCGTGTGCTTCTCCCAGGCCCGGGTCCAGCGCCAGCGCGCGCTCGGCCGCCGCTCTGGCCTCCGAGCACGACTCCGCCGTTGGCGCGTTACTGTAGGACGGCAGGAGCGCGTAGCCGTCGGCCAACCCCGCCCACGCCTGCGCGAACGACGGGTCGGCATCGACCGCCTGCCGGAAGTGTTCGATCGCCTGGCGTAACGCTTCCGCGGTCCGCTTAGGCAGGAAGTAGCGGCCTTTCAGGTACTCCTCGTATGCCTCCACGCTCTCGGTCGGGCGCTCGGCGATCCGCGCCTTCTCGCGCGGGGTGAGCCGCATCTTGAGGGCCTCCACGATGCGCTCGGCCACGTCGGTCTGGATCTCGAAGATGTCTTCCAGGTTCCGGTCGTAGCGCTCGGCCCACAGGTGCTTGTCGGTCCGAGCGTCGATCAGCTGGGCGGCGATCCGCACGCGGTCGCCCGCGCGTCTCACGCTCCCCTCCAGCACCGATGCCACGTCCAGCTCGTCGGCGATCTGTCGGACGCTCTTGGTCGTTCCCTTGTACTGCATGACGGACGTCCGGCTGATCACCTTGAGCCCCTCGACCGGCGCCAGCACCGTCAGGATCTCCTCGGTGATCCCGTCGCTGAAGTACTCGTTCTCGGGGTCGGCACTGAGGTTGGCGAACGGCAGAACGGCGATCGAATGGGGCTCGGAGTCGCCCGCCGCGGACGCAGTCGGCGCTCCCCCCTGCCGGTGCGAGGTACTCGTCCTTTTGGCCGCCTCCAGCTTCACGCGGTACACCTCCATCGGCGCGGCAAGCCCCTTGAAACGACGCTCGCCTCGTGATTCGAACTGGAAGCCCGACCGCTGGCGGAGCTGCCGCCACACGTCCTCGCTGACCCACACCTCCCCCGGTTCCGTCAGCCCCTGCACTCGCGACGCCACGTTGACCCCGTCGCCGTACACGTCCCCGTCCGCCGACGATACGACGTCGCCCACGTGGATCCCGATCCGAAGGGACGGCCTTCCCGAAGCGGTGGCTCCCCCACCCGCGAACTGCCCCTGCACCTCGAGCGCCGCCCGCACCGCATCGTCGGTGCTCGGGAACGAAGCGAGCACGGCGTCGCCCACGAACTTGACGACCCGACCGCCGTGTCCTTCGACCGACCCCCGCGCGATCTCCTGTAGCCGGTTGACCAGCCGCACCGCCTCGTCCTCGTCGCGCGACGCGAGCGTGGTATAGCCCGCGATGTCGGCGAACCAGACTGCCGCCAGATGATGGGCGATCCGCGTCACGTCAAGCCGATCCTGTGAAGGATCGCGTCGAAACGCGGATCGGATCGCAGGGGGTCGAAGACCGGGTCCTGGCTGACCTGGACGGCCCAGGAGCTTTGGTCTCCCAGGAGCTCATCCAGCCAACTGAACGCCTCATCGACGCGACCCAGTTGCGCTGACGCCCGGGCCAGGTGGAAGAACCGATGCAAAGCCTCGTCGCGTGATGCGAGCCCGTTGACCCAGGCCTCCCAATAGCCCTGCGGCCCTGCGGTGGCGAACCCTGAACGAAGGCTGGCCACCATAGCCGCCGAGACGATGCCCGGTTCCACAGCGGCTACGGCCTCCCATTCCCGCAACGCTTCCTCGTAGCGACCTAGGACGTCGTAGGTCTCGGCCAGATTCAGGTGGCTGTGCATTCGGGTCGAATCCAATTCGGCTGCCTTTTTGTAGATCTCGATCGCCTCGTCATATCGGCGAGCATTGACATACGCCGTCCCCAGGCCGTTGTGGATCGGCAGTGACAGCGGGTCCATTTCCAGGGCCCGCGACAGCACCTCGATCGCCTCGTCGTGACGGCTCTGATTGCTGAGAAGAAGGCCGTACCAATGGTGGGCGGTCGCATACCCTGGGTTCAGCTCGATTGCCCGGCCGTACTCCCGCTCGGCCTCTTTCCACTTCCACTCGTTCGAGGCAGTTATGCCGAGAGCGGCATGGGCTTCGCCCAGCCCAGGGTCCAGCGCCAGCGCCCGCTGGGCGGCCGATCGCGCCTCGGAGGACGCTTCCTCGACCGGCATCTGGCTGTGCGAAGGCAACAGCCCATAGGCGTCGGCCAGACCCGCCCACGATTGGGCGAACGAAGGGTCGGCCCGAGTCGCCTTCTCAAACCATTCGATCGACTGGCGAATCGTCTTCTCGGTTCGCTTGGCAAGGAAGTGACGGCCTTTGAGAAACCACTGGTACGCCTCCACGCTCTCGGTCGGCCGCGCCTCCATCCGCGCCTTCTCCATCGGAGTGAGCTGGACACGGAGTGCCTCGACGATCCGCGCTGCCACGTCGGATTGGATGGCGAAGATGTCGTCCATAGTCCGGTCGTAGGTCTCGGCCCAGAGATGGACGTCGGTGGGGGCCTCGATCAGCTGGGCCGTGATTCGCACCCGGTTCCCGCCCGTCGGATGCTTCCCTCGAGCACGGCACCAACCTCGAGCTCGTCTCCAATCTGGCGCACGCTCTTCGTCGTCGCTTTGTACTGCATAACGGAGGTCCGCGAGATCACCTTGAGACCGCCCAACTTGGTCAGCGCGGTCAGGATTTCCTCGGTGACTCCGTCGCTGAAGTACTCGTTCTCGACGTCGGCGCTCAGGTTGGCGAACGGCAGGACGGCGATCGAGCGAGCGGGAGTCGAGGCGTCCCGAGGGGCAGCCACTGGCTCTCGACGCGGCTCCGCAGTCGAGCCACCGGCGAGGGGCGCCTCGACGCCGACGACCAGGAACAGTTCCATTGGCGCAACGCCCTTTAAGGTCCGTTCGCCGAGCGGCTCGAAGCGGAACGCCGGACGGCTCCTGAGCCCGCGCGCCACGTCCTCGCTGACCACGATCTGACCGGGCTCCGCCTCCGTCTGGATCCGCTGGGCCGTGTTCACGCCGTCGCCGTACAGGTCCCCGTCCGCGGCGACCGCGACGTCGCCCAGGTGGATGCCCGTGCGGACCGCCTCCCCCTCTCCCATCGACTCCCTGAGCGCGGCCGCCGACCGGAGCGCGGACTCGGCGCTCGGCGACTCCACCAGAGCCGCGTCACCAATGAACTTGACGATCCGGCCGCTGTCGGCAGGGATGGCCGCCCGGACAGCGGCCTGGAAGCGGCGGACGAGGGCGATCGCCCGGTCCTCATCGCGCGCGGCCAGGTCGCTCCAGCCCACGAGATCGGTGAACCAGACGACGGAGAGGCGGTGGGGGAGGCGACTCTGCGGCTCGCTCACGGTCCTGGGCGCGGTAGGTTTACGAGGAATTTGATCGGAAAAAGCCTAATATCGGCCGGCAGGAACGAAAACGCCCACGCCGCTCTACCACTGCGGAACTCCGAGCTACGTGGCCGGAGCTACCTCAGTGCCGCCTCCAGCCGCTCGCCCGCCTCGTCTCCGGTCATGCTATCGAAGCGGCGGCCGGCGTACCACGCGAAGCCGACCCAGATCACGATCACCGCGAACGCCAGGATCGACAGGTAACGGATCGGAAGGTCCGCCATCGCGGCGAAGGCCAGCGCCATTAGGATCGCCGCGCCCTTGCCCACTCGCTGGACGAGCATGTTGATGAACGCTCGCGCCTTGTACTTGACGTCGGCGGAGGTGGGGACGAACAGGGTCTCGCGGGCGGTCTGGTTGATCGAGTAGCTGAACGAGTTGTCGGAAATCGTCAAGAGGGCCGCCGTCGTCAGCATCGGCACCGCGAAGTAGATGCCGCTTGCCGCCGCCATCGCAGCCGGCAGGATGAGAAGGGCCGTCGTGACGCCGAACTTCCGGATAATGAACGACACCAGGAAGAACTGGGTGATCACGCTGATGACGCCGATGATCGTGCCGATCCGGCCGAAGAACGCCTGCGTCTCCGCCGCGCCCTCCACCGCCTGCGCCGCGGTCGAGTACTGGTAGTCGAGGATCTGGGAGTTGAGCTCGTAGAGGAAGACGATCATCGCGATCGCGAAGAGGTACTTGGAGGCGACGACCAGACGGGCCCCGTCGACCGCGGGGTTTCGTTGGCCGGAAACCTGCTTGCGCTGCTCCACTTGGAGCCGATCCGTTTCCCGCCGCCCGATCGCCGCGTCCGGTCGCCGAGCGAGCATCTCGAGACGCATCATGATGAGGCCGAGGAAGGCGGTCACGATCGCCGCTCCCGTGAGCAGGACGCCGATCCCCTGCGCCTCGATGTACTGCCATACCGCGAAGTTCGCGAGCAGACCGCCGATGACCCCGCCACCCCCGATCAAGCCGTAGAGACGCTTCGACTGCTCGGTGTGGGTGAGCTCGTTGAGATACGCCCAGAACGTCGTCACCCAAATGGTCGACCAGGCATCTCCGAAGAGGTAGAACGACCAGTTGAGCCACGGCGCCGGCACCCCGCCCCCACTCAGGGCGGTAGCGAATCCGAGCAACGCCGCGATGAAGATCGCGCAGAGAGCCGGGATCAGAACCCGGCTGCCAAAACGGTTGTAGAGCCAGCTGAACAGGACGACGGCGACGATCGCGACGACGATATTCGTCAGCTTGGCGTAAAGCTCGATTTCCGATCCCAGGTGCTCGACGAAGAGACCCTTCTTGAGCGCGCGAAGCGCCTGGAACACGACGATGACGAAGAACCAGAACAGGAAGAACAGGAAGGCAGGCTCGACCTCGCGCTTCTTGACGTCGACGAACAGACGCATCACGCGCGTGCCGACTTCCATGGGGACCTCCCGCTTGCGGGTTGGGGCGGCGTCGCCGGGCGCCCCATTCTAACAACGAGGGGCCCGAAAAAGAACGGGGGGCCCGGAAAAAGCCCCCCTAAGAACATTGCGCGGGCGTCATCGCTCGACGACGCCCGCGCCCGGCCAGCCGTCGCGACTCAAATCAGAGCCGCGAAAGCACACGTTCCCCACGCTGGGCGAACGATTCCTCCTCTTCCTCCCGACCCGATCGGCTGGCCTTCTCACGACCATTACCTTCCGTGCCGCTCCTTTTCTCTTCGATGCCCGGTTCGCCTTCGCCCGAGGCCGCAAAGCCGGCGAGCAGCCAGTTGAGATCGACGTTCTCCTGCTCCGCCAGGCGGCTCAGGAAGAGCCACGAGCGGGGAATCTCGCCGCGTTCATACTTGCTGATCGTCTGCTGAACGGACCCCACCGCTTCGGCGAACGTGCGCTGGTCACGAGCGCTGCGGGTCTGTTGTAGCCGACGGCCGATCTCGAGCCTCTGATCCTTGCTATACATAACGGACCTCCCATCGTAGAGTTGGCGGCCGGCCCTCAACTCAGTCTAGTCCACTCGTACCCAAGGTTCGGTCAGAAAGCGTACATCGAGTGGAGTCAAAGTGTACCATGATCAAAGTGGACCTTTTCTAGCCACGGAGCGAACTTCGAGCCATGGAACGCGTGGCGTCTCTGCTGGCCAGCGCCACTGAAATCATCTGCGCGCTCGGCTGCGAGCAGGCGCTGGTCGCGCGCTCGCACGAGTGCGACTGGCCGCCGGGGGTCGAACGGTTCCCAGCCGTCACCGCGCCGAAGATCGATATCCGGGCTTCCAGCGCCGCCATCGACCGCGAGGTGCGCGCGCTCGTCGAGGAGGCCCTCTCGATCTACCGCGTCGACGCCGATCGGCTGCGCAAGCTTCGGCCCGATCTGATCGTCACCCAGACTCAATGCGAGGTGTGCGCCGTCTCACTGCGCGATGTCGAGCGGGCGCTTGCCGAGTGGACGGATATGCTGCCCCGCGTCGTATCGCTCGAGCCTCATGCGCTGGCCGACGTCTGGGATGACATCCGGCGGGTCGCGGACGCCCTCGGCGTCGCGTCGCGGGGGGAGTCCTTGATCGAGGCCCTCACCGCCCGGATGGACGATGTCGCGGCGCAGGCCCGGGCTGAGCCCCAGAGCCCGACCGTCGCGACGATCGAGTGGATCGAGCCTCTCATGACCGGCGGCAACTGGATGCCGGAGCTGGTCGCGATAGCGGGCGGAGAGAACCTCTTCGGGGAAGCTGGGAAGCACTCGCCGCGTCTCGCGTGGGAAGACCTCGCGGCTGCCGATCCCCAAGTGATCGTGGTCACGCCGTGCGGCTTCGATCTGGCTCGGACCCGCGCCGAGATGAGTCCGCTGACGAGCCGGCCGGAATGGAAGGACCTTTCAGCGGTGCGGACCGGACGCGTCGCGCTTGCTGATGGCGTCCAGTGGTTCAACCGCTCCGGGCCACGACTCGCCGAGTCGCTCGAGATCCTGGCCGAGATTTTCCACCGAGAGATCGACCACGGCTGGCGCGGGAAGGCGTGGGAGTCGCTGTGAACCCTTCAGGTCGTTCAAGTCGGAGGACCAGACGGCGAGGGGGTCAGCCCGCGAGCCGTTCCCGAACCTGGCGAACGCGCGTACCGATCCGTCCCGAGGCGTCGAACAACCGATGCACCTTGATGCCCCCGGGAAGGCGGTATTCCCCCAGCGTCTCGAGCCCTATCGAGGCGACGCAGCCGCAGCGCGTGCAGTCCGGCGTCCCCCCGAACTGACACGGAGTGATTCGCGTCTCGAGGTCGGCTGACACGCACTCCGTGACCTGGGCAAAGATGCACCGGTCGGGACTCGTCGGCGGTTTGAGGTACGCCCGCAACATGCCCGGCGTGACCCGCAGCTTGGGATGGATCGGCGCGAGCCGTGCTAGATCAGCGACCGCGGCCGCGCGGGCCACCGGGGAGGGGATCTCGGGATCCGACGCGCCGACCTGTGGGGTGAAGAAGCTGAATCGGATCGAGCCGACCTCCGGTCGTTCGGACCAGAACTCGACGAACTCGGTGAGGTAGCCAGGGCGCTCGGCGATCTGACTCGTGATCGTGCAGTGGACGATGATCCGGTGGCTCTCGATATGTTGGAGGATGCGCGCGTAGGTCGCTGGTTTCCGGCGCGCGTCGTGCTCGGGCTGAAGCCCGTCGATCGAGACGACGATGGCGACGCGCTCGATCTCGGCCCACTCCAGCGGGATACGGCGTACCGCGCTGGTCACCACCTCGACGTGGATTCCGCGGGCGGAAATCTGCGGGAGAAGCATGCCGAGCTCGCGATACCGGACGAGCGGTTCACCGCCGACGATGTGGACGATGAGCGGCCGCATGCGATCAATGAGCGCAAGGACGCGTGCTACGAGATCGTCGCCCTGGAAGTCCGAGAGCGACTCGAGCGGGGTGCCGCCGAGGTGCTCTGGCTCGTAGGCGTAGCATCCCGGGCAGGAGAGAGGGCAGCGTGTCGTGATCTCGATCGAGAGCGACGGCCGGTAGCCGGACAGGATCCGGCCCCAGCCTCGGAGGACGTCGGCCCGTTGCATCGACGCTACAGTAGCGCCTTGAGGCGCTCGGCGTCGATGTTGCCACCGCTCACCACGCAGACGACCCGCGCGCCGGGCGGGGGCACGAACCGTCGGGCGATAAGCGCGGCCAGCGGCGCCGAGGCGGCCGGCTCGGCGAGGAGCTTGCACCGCTCGAGCAGGATCCGCATCGCATCCACGATCGCCGCGTCGGGCACCGTCACGACCTGAGCCACACGCGCCCGCACGTGGGCCAGTGTGTGCCGCCCGGCGAACGGCGCGGCCAGCCCGTCGGCCACCGTGTCGAGGCGTTCGAGGCGCAGCGGCTCCCCCGCCTCCAGGCTGCGGCTGATGACAGCCGCGCCCTCCGGCTCGACTCCGATCACGCGCGCACCGGGGCGAAGCGCCGCGGTCGCAGTCGCGATCCCCGAGATCAACCCCCCGCCTCCCACGCCGACCAGGATTACCTCGAGGTCGGGCACCTCTTCGACGATCTCGATCCCGACCGTCCCCTGGCCCGCGATGACCAGCGGATCATCGAACGGATGCACAAGGACGAGGTCGCGCGTGCGCTGGATCTCGAGACAGGTCGCCAGGAGATCCCCCTCCGTCAGGACGACCTCGCCGCCGTAGCCGCGCGTCGCCTCGACTTTGCTTCTCACCGCGCCTGCGGGCATCACGACCACGGCGTGGATGCCGAGATCCCTCGCGGCCCACGCCAGCGCCTGCGCATGGTTCCCCGCCGAGAGCGTGACTACGCCGCGCCGCCGCTCCTCGGCACTCAGGTGGTGGAGCTTGTTGAGGACTCCGCGGACCTTGAACGAGCCGGTCTTCTGGAAGGATTCGAGCTTGATCGCGAGGCGCGTCCCGGTCATGGCGCTCAACGTGGCGGACTCGAAGACCGGAGTTCGATGGATCCGCCCCGCCACGACGTTCCGGGCTGCAAGGACGTCGGAGAGCTCGACGAGGCGGTCGGCGGTCATCGAGCCCTTGCCTTACGACCGAGCGGGCAACGAGGTTGAATCGTCCTTACCAAGGAGCCCACATCGCGAGGGACCCCATGGCTAGCAAGCGCACATCGAACAAGAAATCCTCGGCGAAGCGATCCTCGACCAAGGCGAAAGCCGCCGAGAAGAAGGCGACGAAGAAAACCGTTCCCCGCAAGTCCGTCTTGATCGAGGCCGGCGAGCGTATCGCCGGGATCGGCAGCGAGGCGGTACGCCAGGCGACCGGCAAGGGGTGGCAGGAGTGGCTCGCCATCCTCGACGAGGCCGGGGCGCGCGCGATGGATCATCCCACGATCGCCAGGTTCCTCAACGAAGCTCACAAGGTGCCCGGCTGGTGGGCACAGATGGTCACGGTAGGATACGAGCAGGCGCGCGGTATGCGCGAGAAGCATGAGACGGCCCGCGGCTACGAGGCGGGCCGCAGCAAGACGATCGCTGCATCGCCGGAGGACGTATTCGCCGCCTGGAAGGACGGCCGCAAGCGGGCGCGCTGGCTCGCCGATCCCGACGTCACGATCCGCACGGCCGCGCCGGGGCGGTCGCTGCGCATGACCTGGATCGATGGCAAGACCTCGGTCGAGGTCGGGCTGACACCGAAGGGCGAGTCCAGGACTCAGGTTCAGGTCCAGCACTCCAAACTGGCCAACGCCCGAGATGTCGAGCGCAAGAAGGCGTACTGGGCAGAGCAGCTCGAGCGGTTGAAGGACCTCCTCGAGAAGTAAGTCCCGGCTCGACCGCCGACCTGACGACCGTCCTGGAATTCGCAGCTACGGCGCGCGAGTACCCTCGCTCCGGACGGTAACCACCGAGTCGGGCTCGGTCGTCTCATAGTGGGCCATCGTGGTGCCCACCAGCCGGTCGCCCTCTAGACGGTAGACCGTGTGAGTCGACACCTGGACGCCCGGTCGGAGCACGCTCTCGTAGGGCCCCGCCTCGACGAGGATGCTGTCCCCCGCGACCTCGACGATGCGCACCGGAATGGGATCCCGATCCGGGAAGCGGATCTCCCAACCTGACTGGTCGGACGTCGCGATCAGATCGTACTGGGGGACGGTTTGTCCGGTTTCCGTTGTCGCGTTCACGGTCCATGTTCCCGCGACATCAGCCAACGCGATGCCAACAGGCTCGGGGGCCATGGCCATGGTGTCTTCGACCATCGTCTCTTCTTCGGCGGGCTCCTCTCGAGCGCAACCGATCAGAAGGATGCCACACGCCACCGCGAGACATCGCTGGGTAATCCTGGACATGGTCATCTCCGGCTAGATGTGAGAAAAACGGTTCCTGCCGCTATGGCGCGCGAGTTCCCTCGACACTGATGTGGAGCACCGAGTCGGGCTCGGTTGTCTCGTAGTGCGCTACCAGGTTGCCGACCAGCCGGTCGCCTTCGAGACGGTAGACCGCGTGGGTCCACACCTGAAGGCCCGGCCGCAACGCGCTTTCGAACGTGTCTGTCTCGGTGACCACGCTGTCACCCGCAACTTCGAGGACCCGCACGGGAATGGTGCCCCGGTCGGGATAGTCGGGGAAGCGGAATTCCCAACCCGTCTGGTCGGCGGTCGCCGTCAGCTCGTACGGAGGAGCGGCCTCTCCGGCTTCGGTCGTTCCGGTCATGTTCCACGTTCCCGCGACATCCGCCAGCGAGATCCCTGTAGGCTCGGGGGCCATGGCGGTCGTGTCCTCGGCCATCGTCTCTTCTTCGGCTGCTTCCTCTCGCTCGCAACCGATCAGGGCGATGCCGAGCGCAAGCGCGAGGAATCCCTGAGTGATCCTCGACATGAGTCGTCTCCGTCTGGATTGTAAGAAAGCGGTTGGTCCGTGACCGGGATCATTGTACAGGCGTCAACCGCTGTCAACCCAATCAAGGGGAGGGCCGGGTCGGTCTCAGACCCGATCGCGTAGTCCTTCGACTCCCGCCTTCTCGGCGCAATGGTCGCAGCAGAAGAAGCGACCGTTCGCTTCCAGCCCATGGCCGATGATGCGGCAGCCGCACGTGCCGCACGTCGGCGCGACGGTGTGAATCGCGCACTCGAAGCTGTCGAAGGTGTATCGGTCGCCGTTCGAAAGCTGGAGCTCGAAGGACTTGTCGTACTCGTTGCCGCAGTGCACGCACCGTCCCATGTGAATCCCCCTCCTTGGCTGCCACTACCATCGGCGACCGTGTGTCGCCCCACCGAGACAACCTGTCTCGACGAAGCGTCCTTGCCAAGGAGCGCTCAGCCCCCGTCGTTCTTCATCGCTGGGGTCGCGAGGAGGCCACGCATCCCGGACCAGGTACCGCGGAAGGGGATCGGCGCGCGGATGTAGGTAACGTAGACGAGATCGTCGCCCAGGGTCACACCGCCGGCACGGGTGGGCCGGACACCCTGGGACGAGATGTCGAGAACGGCGACCCCGCCTTCCTTCTCGGCCACGTAGAGGTAGGGTCGTCCGAGCCCGTCGACCGCGATCGAGAGGGGCTGGGCGGACGGCGCTGGGTACTCCCACATCACCTGGAAGTCGCCCGGCGTCGGACGTGCTCCGGGTGTCGCGCAGCGGCGTGATCGCGATCATAATAACGATCATGGTCCTGGAGTTGGCGGTTCCCGACGGCGCCGACTTGCCGGCTTTACGAGCGGTGGTTCCGGTCCTTCTGATGTACGTCCTGAGCTTCATCTTCGTAGGGATCTACTGGAACAACCACCACCTTTGTCTCGCCACGGACCGGATCAACGGCAAGATCCTGTGGGCCAACCTTCATCTACTGTTTTGGTTGTCGCTGGTGCCGTTCGTCACCCGCTGGATGGGAGAGAGCGATTTCGCGCCATTGCCGACCGCCGTCTACGGAGGGGTCCTCCTCCTCGCAGCCGCGGCGTGGCTGATCCTTCAGACCGCGATCGTCGCCGAGCAGGGTCCGGACTCGAGGCTCGCAAGAGCGTTGGGAAGCGACGTAAAGGGAAAAGTCTCGGCTGCGCTCTACGTTGCCGCAATTCCGCTGGCCTTCGTGAACCGATCCATCTCGATCGGGTTGTACGTCTTCGTAGCATTTCTATGGCTCGTGCCCGACCGGCGGATCGAGGCGGAGATACACCGATAGCGGGAGCGCTCCTGGATTTTCAGTTCCGCGCGATCCGGAACTGACGCGGAGTCCGCCCGGTGTAACGTGTGAAGGCGCGGGTGAAGTGGCTCTGATCGGAGAAGCCTGCCTGTAGCGCGATGGAGGCCAGCGTATCCGTCGAGTCGACAAGCCGCTGGGCAGCCCAGTCGAGGCGGAGCCGCCGCACGTAGGTCGCGAGGGGCAGGTGGTAGTGCGTCCTGAAGGCACGCGCGAGTCGGATCGGATGGACGCCGACCGCATCAGCGATGTCGGCGATCCGGAGGTTCTCACGGCAATGCGCGTGGACCAGCTCGCGGGCGTGCTCGAGCCAGGACGGCGGCCGGCCGTCGGCACGCTCGGCAACGCTTCGTCGGGACGAGGTCGCCAGCATCTCCAGCGCCAGAGCCTCGAGCGCCAGCGGCCCGAGAGCGTCGGGCGCCTCGATCTCTGCCACTGCGCGTAGAGCGAGCCCGGCGATGCCCGCATGGTGATCGTGGTGTACGCTCTCCAGGATGTTCCGGCACGGCCACAGTAGTCCGGTCCTCGTATCCTCGGGCTGGACGACCAGGACTCTGGCACCTGCACGTCCTATCCGGTTGCCGTGACGCTCCTGCGGAGGCTCGGTGAAGACGGTTGCCGGCGTACACTCGTAGCTCCGCCTGGGGAATGAAAGATCGAACGACCCCTCCAGCATCACCGCGAACGTGGCGCGCTCGTGGACGTGCGGCTCCAGCACCGCGCCGGGAGGAAACCACGCGTGGGTAACGTGGAAGTTCTCCAGTAGCGCCGTCCGGAAGCGCTCGCTTCCCATCGTGATGGGTACGGGTCGCTCGTCCATCATCTGACAAATGAAGGGGTCCTGACCGCCGTTTAGCCCGGCAGTGCGTTTCGGGCCAAAGTGGCGGTTCGGGCAAGACTCCTTGGCGGACCCTCTCTTACCGTCGAATCGGCGCCTCGGCATGGTGTCGGCGCCGTTCGAGTCCAAGGCGAGAGGAGAACCGTATGATGAAGCGAGCACTGTATATGGCGCTCTGGGCGACCATTGTGGGAGGATGCGGGTCGGATCCCGCGACCGGGCCCGATACCGGGACGGAAGGGGATGCGTTGGCGCTCAGCAGTAAATCCGTCGTCAGCTCTGCGTCTGGCGGTTACCACTTCTTGGTCCCTGCCGACTTCAATGGCGGGATCTTCGGTGGCGAGGTCGACAACGACTTCGCGTTCAACGCCAAGCGTCACGCGGACGGCAGTGTGAGCGGGCATTACCACTACCGGCAATACGACGGCAGCGTCGACAAGACCTACGTGATCAGCGGCCGCGTTACATGCTTCCAGATCTACGACACCCCGGTACTCGAGCGAACACCGGAGATTCCGGCCATGACAGCCAACCGGGCCAAGTGGGGCGGGCGGATCGACAAGAGCAACGACGCCGATCTTCCGGTCGGGATGTTCGTCTGGGCCCAGTCGATCGACAACGGTGAGGGTTCCAAGGACCATCCCGACGCCAGCACCCTCATCGGTCTGGGAGACGAGGCGGCCAACGAGGCTTTCTGCGCCAGCGCGAACGTTCCCAACCCGAACTTCGGACCTCACCGGGTCGAGCGGGGCAATATCCAGGTTCGGCCCTAGACGAAGCGATTGCAGACGGAACTGAGCCGTCGGTCGGGTTCATCCCGAGCCGCCCTCGAGCG
>JBHEOA010000112.1:0-4598 GCA_046261835.1 Gemmatimonadota bacterium | reverse complement strand
TACGACCGCGGCCGCTACTCGCCGGCGCGCGAGCAGGGCCCCCACCGCTTCCACCGCCTGCTGGTGCAGTTGATGGAGTCTCAATAGAGTGTCCGGGATGATCGAGGCGAAGGAACGTCGATCCGAACCCGAACAGCTCGTCCGCGGCCTCCGCCTGTACGACGCGACCATGCTCGTCATGGGCTCGATGATCGGCTCGGGGATCTTCCTCGTGTCGTCGTTCATCGCGCGGCAGGTGGGGGCGCCGGGATGGCTCCTCGTCGCGTGGCTGATCGCTGCCACGCTCGCCCTGACGGGAGCCCTCGCCTACGCCGAGCTCGGCGCGATGATGCCCAATGCCGGCGGCTCGTTCGTGTTCCTGAGCGAGGCGTTCTCGCCGCTCTGGGGCTTCCTTTTCGGCTGGATCTACTTCCTGGTCGCGATGTCGGGGACGATCGCCGCCTTGGGCGTCGCGTTCGCACGCTTTGCGGGGGTGTTCATTCCGGGGATCGCCGAGGATGCCTGGATCCTGGAGCCGATCCCCATCGTATCGCGCTATGCGATCGGCCTGTCGACCGGTCAGCTCGTCGCGATCGGGGCGATCGTGCTCCTCACCTGGATCAATACCCGCGGGCTCGACTGGGGGCGGATCGTCCAGAACATCTTCACGACGAGCAACACGATCGCGCTGATCGCGCTCGTCGTCGCCGGGCTCGTCATCGGCCGGAACGCCGACGCCGTCTCCGCAAACTTCGGCGCGTTCTGGTCCGTTCGGGACGCCCAGCCGATCGCCGGTACGCTGTCCGCCCTGACCGCGTATGGCCTGGTCGTCGGCCTGGCGATCAGCCAGATGGGCTCGTACTTCGCCGTCACCGGCTACGACAACCTGGCCTACGCCGCCGGCGAGGTGAAGGATCCGGGGCGCAACCTGCCGCGCGCGCTGGCATTCGGCGTCGCGGCGGTCGTCGTTCTCTACCTGCTCGTCAACCTCGCGTACCTGACGACACTTCCGTTCGCTGCGATCCAGGCGGCCCCCGCGGATCGCGTGGCGAGCGAGAGCCTGGAGACGGTGATTCCCGGGTACGGCGCCTTCATCATGGCAGGGCTCATCGTGATCGCGACCTTCGGCTGCAACAACGCGCAGATTCTGGCAGGGGCCCGGATCTATTATTCGATGGCGAAGGAAGGGCTCTTCTTCCGCCGGGTCGGACGCCTCAACCGGGCGCGGGTGCCGGGCTGGTCGCTGGTGTTGCAGGGGATCTGGTCGTGCCTGCTCGTCCTGCCGCGCACGTTCTCGTCGGATGGCGTATTCGGGAACCTCTATTCGGATCTTCTCGACTACGCGACGTTCGCGATCCTACTCTCACACGCCGCGACCGTGGCCTGCGTCTTCCGGCTGCGGGCCAAGCGCCCCGACATGGCGCGACCGTACCGCGTGACGGGATATCCGATCGTGCCGGCAATCTTCCTCGTGCTTGCCGGCGGGGTGCTCCTCGCCCTCGTCGTCTACCGGCCGCTCACGACCTGGCCGGGCCTGGGTCTGGCCGCGCTCGGCGTCCCGGCCTACTACGCGTTCCGCAGGAGCCGGTCCCGGCAATCTTAAGTCGATCACGAGCCTCTTTGACACTGATGACGGGTCGGCGCAGTTTACCGACCCCTGCCGGTCACCGACCCGTTTTTCGGGCGCCCCGGGGCCATTCACTAAATAGGACGATCGAGGAGTCGGCATGAAAGTCTACGAAAGCGAGAACATCCGTAATCTGGCCGTCATCGGACACGGCGCTTCGGGCAAGACAACGCTGGTCAATGCGATGGCATGGCTGGCCGGCTCGTGCGGCCGAATGGGGTCGGTCGAACAGGGGAACGCGCTCACCGACTTCACCCCCGACGAGATCGAGCATCAGATCTCGATCAACGTGGCTCTGGCCTACGCGGAGTGGGAGGGGGTCAAGGTCAACCTCCTTGATACGCCCGGATATCTCGATTTCGCCGGCGAGGTCAAAGCGGGACTCCGCGTCGCCGACAGCGCGTGCCTGGTCGTCAACGCGGTGGCCGGAGTCGAGGTCGGGACGGAACGGGTGTGGGAGTACGCCGAAGACGAGAAGACCCCACGGATCATCTTCGTCAGCATGCTGGACAAGGAGCACGCCGATTTCGACAGGGTCTACCGCCAGATCCGGGCGTCCCTGTCCGAGCGCGCCATCCCTGTCGAGATCCCAATCGGCCTCGGCGCCCAGTTCCGGGGACTCGTCAACCTCTTCAGCGAAAAGGCCCACCTCTCCAAGCCGGGGGCCAAGGGCGAACGCGAGATCGGCGAGATTCCGGACGACGTGAGGGGAGAGTACGAACGATATCGGCGCGAGCTGATCGAGACCGTAGCCGAGACGGACGATACGCTGATCGAGCGCTACCTCGAGGGCGAGGAGCTCTCGCGCGAAGAAGTCCTCGACGCGATGAAGCGGGGCATGTCCCGGGGCGAGCTGTACCCGGTTTTTTGCGGATCGGGAACCGAGCTGCGCGGGGTGAGATCGCTCGTTCAGAAGGTCGTCGAGCTCACGCCCAATCCGACCGAGCGGCGCCAGATCCGCGCCACACGACCGGGCTCGGACGAAAAGGTGTTCGTCGATCCCAAGCCCGACGCGCCGACGAGCGCGCTCATCTTCAAGACGACCACCGAGCCCCACGTGGGAGAGCTGTCGTACTTCCGCGTCTTCAGCGGGACGATCGAGGCGGGCAAAGACTACCTGAACGCGAGCCGCGGTCAGGACGAGCGGATGGCCCACCTCGCGGTCATGCAGGGGAGGGATCGGACCGAGATCCCACGCCTCGTGACGGGCGACATCGGCGTGGCGCCCAAGCTCAAGGGGACGCATACCGGTGATACCCTGTGCGATCGGAGTCGTCCGGTCCTGCTTCGGGGAATCGACTTCCCGCGACCGGTGATCGCGGTGGCGATCGAGCCCGAGAAGGAAGGGGACGAGGAGAAGATCGGGAACGCGCTCGCCAAGCTGCACGAGGAGGATCCGACCTTCACGTCCGAGTACAACCCCGAGCTCGGGCAGACGATCGTTCGCGGGATGGGAGAGCTCCATCTCCAGATCGTCCTCGAGAGGATGAAGCGCAAGTTCAATGTCGGCGCGCGCATGACGCAGCCGAGGATCGCTTATCGCGAGACGATCAAGCGGAAGGGCGACGCGCAGGGACGGTACAAGAAGCAGACCGGCGGGCGCGGTCAGTTCGGGGACTGCTGGATCCGGCTGGTCCCACTGCCGCGCGGCTCGGGCTACGAGTTCGTGGACAAGATCACGGGCGGGGTGATCCCTAACAAGTTCATCCCCGCCGTCGACAAGGGAATCCAGGAGGCGTTGACCAAGGGTGTGATCGCCGGCTATCCCATGGTCGACTTGCGGGTCGAGTTGTACGACGGCTCATACCACTCGGTCGACTCCAGCGAGATGGCGTTCAAGATCGCGGGATCGATGGCGTTCCAGGCGGCCGCCAAACAGTCCGACCCGGTGATTCTCGAACCAATCATGGACGTCACGGCCTACACGCCGGACGAGTACCTGGGCGACGTGATCGGCGACCTCAACCAGCGGCGCGGCCGGATCATGGGAATGGAGCCGGCGGGGAACGGGAAGCAAAAAGTGCGCGCGATGGTGCCGCAGGGGGAGCTCTACCGCTACTCGACCACCCTTCGCTCGATCACCCAGGGCCGCGGCGACCACTCCCGGCTGTTCCATGGTTACGAGGAAGTGCCGAGCCACATCGCGTCGAAGATCGTCGAGGAGGCAGCGGCCGAGCGCGAGGGCGCGGCGATCCGGCACTAGGAATCTCGCGTCGCATCTGGGGTCAGGACATCCGGCGGGGCCATCCAGAAGAGTCCACCCGAACGTTGATTCGCGAGGGCCACTGAAGCCCAGCACGCTCACACTTGATATCACAGCGATTTTGAAACTCTTCTGGATCGCCCCGCCGGATGTCCCCGGCTCAACAGGTCGAGACGAGATTCCTCGCGCCGGAACCAGGCCGCCAGCTCTCTGCCCGGGGAGAACACGCGCGCGGGCGCGCGAGCTCTGTGAAGGTGACAGCGGAGCCGCCACACAATGACTTGGCGGTTCCAGGCAACCGGCGCAGTAGTTGCAGGCGCTCCAGGTCAACGTGTCCGAGAGAGCGATTCTCACGCAGTCACGGGCACCTCGACTACTCGACCAAGTGCGCGCGGCTATCCGTGTCCGCGGCTACAGCCGTCGGACGGAGAAGGCGTACGTGGCATGGATCCGCCGTTTCGTCCGCTTTCACGGCGTGCGCCACCCTCGCGAGCTCGGTGCGGCGAGGTCTCCGCGTTCCTCACCTACCTGGCGGTCGAACGGAACGTCAGCGCGTCGACGCAGAACCAGGCGCTGAGCGCGATCCTGTTCCTGTACCGCGAGGTCTTGAAGGTCGAGCTCGGGTGGTTGGACGACCTGGTGCGTGCCCGGCGTCCGGCGCGGCTGCCGGTCGTTCTCACACGCCCCGAGGTCGCTGGCATTCTCGACCATCTGAATGGGACGCCATGGCTCATGGCGTCCCTGCTGTATGGTGCGGGACTCCGCGTCCTTGAGTGCGCGCGACTCAGG
>JBHEOA010000111.1:0-18854 GCA_046261835.1 Gemmatimonadota bacterium | reverse complement strand
CGGCGGCGACGACCAGATGGGCCCTGCGTGCGAAAACGCGGATCGGATCGCGAGGCGCCTCGCGGAACATGGTCACCCCCATCCGGTCGTGAATCTCTGCTATCCAGGCGCCGGCCACGCGATCGCGCTCCCCTACCTCCCGACATCGCCCGTCGGTCAGGGACCGTTCCTGCTCGGTGGGACTGCACCCGAGAACGTGCGCGCGAACGCCGACTCGTGGCCGCGGGTCCTCGCGTTCCTCGGCGAGGCTCTGCTGGGGAGGCAGGAGTCGAACCTGCAACCACCGCGTTAACAGCGCGGCGCTCTGCCAGTTGAGCTACTCCCCAGCGGAGGCGACCCAATATCGCCCCTTGCCCCGGACATGTCAGACCTCCGACAGCGATAGTCCACACGCGGCCGTATGCTCCCAAAGGAACGGCCGTGGTGGGAAACACGACAGCTATGGAGGATGACGATGGCGGATTACACGAAGACCGATCCGCAGGGGACGCGGGTCGTGAGCGCGGTATTTCAGAAAGCGGAGGACGCCGAGAAGGCCTACGCGGATGCGGTGGGGCGCGGCTACACCGACCGCGAGATCACAGTTCTCATGTCGCAGCAGGCGCGCGATCGATACTACCCGAGTGAGCGGGTGGAGATCGAGCACCACACCAAGGCCCTCTCCGGTACCGGCGTGGGGAGCGCGGTCGGCGCGACCGTCGGGGCGCTCGCCGGGGCGCTCTTGGCGCTGGGGACGGTGGTGGCGATCCCGCCGCTGGGTCTCATCGTGGCCGGGCCGCTCGCGGTTGGGCTGGCGGGAGCGGGCGCGGGAAGCATCACCGGCGGCCTCGTCGGCGCGTTGGTCGGCGCGGGGATCAGCGAGGATCGCGCCAAGGTGTACCACACCGCGATCGAAAAGGGTGGCATCGTCCTCGCGGTCACGCCGCACACGGCGGAGGATGCCGAAGCGCTTGCCGAGGCGTTCGATGACGCCGGCGGCGAGGAGGTGTACCGCGCTTAGCTCTCGAGAGGTGGAGCCTCTTCGAGCTCGAGCGTCGCCTCGATCGCCCCGAGGGCCGCCGCCAGGGACTCGCGATCGCGCGCCCGGAGCACCAGCTTGCACCGGTACCGCCCCTGAACGAAGACGGGATACGAACCGATTCCCACGCCGACATGCTCGTCCTGAATCTCGCGGAGGGCTTCCGAGAAGTCGCCCTCCTTTCCCCGCACCCAAATCGTCTCCTTGTGAAACGGCGTCGAGAGAAGCTGCTCGCCCGCCGCGTCGAAGACGTCCTGAAGCAGGATCGGGACTCCGGGAAACGCGAATACGTTGGCGACGCGGAAAGCGTAGGCGAGCCGCCCCCGGCCGCGGAGGACGCGCGCCCCGCGCGGGAGCTCGGCCATCGCCGCTTCGGCCGGCGTCAGCTGGTCGCCGTAGTCGCCGGCCAGGAGCTCGCGGGCGATCGGGTGGACCTCGAGCGGCAAACCGAGCGCTTTCGCCACGGCCGCCCGGGTGACGTCGTCGTGGGTCGGTCCCATGCCGCCGGCGACGAGCACGAAGTCGTAGCGCCCGGCGAGATCGCGGATCTCCTCCGCCAGCGGCTCCCGCCGGTCTCCCACGACCACGATCCGCTCGACGAGGATCCCGAGCTCCCACAGCCGCCGGGCGAGAAACGGCGTGTTCTGATCCGGCACCTCGCCCGAGAGGATCTCGTCCCCCACGACGAGAATCGCGGCCGAGCGCGGGCCGCTCAGCTCGCCTATTCCCGCCACTTCTCCTCGGTCGAGTGGCCGGGGAACGCCCGCGCCGTCGGATCGATGAACGTCTTGGCGTAGTTCACCGCGACCGCGGCCTCGCCGAACCCCGTGGCGATCAGATCGAGCTTTCCGTCGTGGTCGGTCACGTCGCCGGCGGCATACACGCCGGGCAGGTTGGTCTCCATCCGCTCGTTGACCACGATCTTCTTCTTCTCCATCGCCAGGCCCCAATTCTTGATGGCGCCGAGATCGGCGACGAAGCCAACGTTGATCAGAAGCGCGTCGATCTCGAGCCTCGTTTCCTCATTGGTCCGATTGTCGAAGATCGTGACCGACTCGATACGCCCGTCGCCGGTCACGCATCGCACCTCGTAGTGGGTTCGCACCTGGCACACGCCGCCACCCAGCACCTGCTGGACCGTCCCCTCGTGGGCGCGGAAACCCTCGCGGCGGTGGATCAGCGTGATCTCGGCGGCGATCCCCTGGAGGTTGAGCGCCCAATCGAACGCGCTGTCGCCGCCTCCCACGATCAAGACGCGCAATCCGGCGAACGCCATCTTGTCGCGGACGATGTACTGGACGCCGCGGCCCTCGTAGCGGTCGAGTCCCTCGATCTTGAGGCGACGTGGCTGGAAGGCGCCGATCCCGGCCGTGATGACGACCGTCCGCGTCAAGTATTCGCCCTTGTCGGTTTGGAGCCGCCACAGCCCGTCATCCATCCGCTCCAGGGTCTCTGCCGTCTCGTTGACCGCGATCGTCGGATGGAATTGGGTTCCCTGATCGATCAGTCCCTGCGCCAGGTCCTTGGCCAGAATTTGCGGGAAGCCCCCCACGTCGTAGACCCACTTCTCGGGGTATAGGGCGGTCAGCTGCCCACCCAGTTCGGGAAGCGACTCGACGATGAGGGTCTTCATGTGGCGCATGCCGGCGTAGAACGCGCCGAAGAGGCCCGTCGGGCCGCCGCCCATGATCGCGACGTCGTGGATCGCTTCGTGACTCATAGGGAGTGACTCGCAGAGGGTGCCATGAGGGTCGGACTCATAAAGCGTCGACCACCCGCTGGAGAGTGCGCTGGAGCTGCTGCTGCCCCTGCGGTCCCAGGGTCGCGGTCACGCGGTGGCGCAGGCGCGTCAGCCCTTCGCCGATCGCGCGTTCGAGCTCGCGGGCGCGCGACGTCAGGTAGAGCCGCTTGACGCGATGATCGTCGCCGTCGCTCTCGATCCGCACGAGGCCGTCGCGGACCAGTCCGCGAACGACCGTCGTCATCGTCGACTTGGCGAGCCCCGCGCGCGCGCCGACCTCGCTGATCGGCAAGCCGTCCTGGTCGAAGAGCGGGCGCAGGACCTCGCAGATGGTCGGCGTGACGCCGTCGAACCCCGCGGCCGAGCACCCCTCGAGGAGGCGCGCGCGCCAGCGGTCTGCGCCGCGGTCGAGCAGATCACCGAAGTCGCGAGCGGGCTCGATCATGGGCAAACGGTACGGGATCGTACCAGTTGCTGCAAGGCTTTAGGCCCCTGGTTCCGGTCGCTGGATCAGCGCCCCCGGCGTCCTGCTCCAGGCGAACGCATCGATGAGGGGTGGATTGGCAGTGGGGATCGGGAGCGCGCGGTACTCGTCCGACGTCACCCAGCGACCGACGGAACCGTCGGCGTAGGCCGGCGCTGACGGGTCGGCGGACGTGGTCCTCGCCCGGCGCGACCTTGCCGCCGGGAAGCTCCCACGTCCCGGCGAGCCCGGGGTCGCACTGCCGCAGCCGGACGAGGAACCGACCGCCGCGCGCGACGAACCCGACCACGATCTCCGCCGGCAATCGACCATCAGCCGTTTTCATCGTGATCGAACTCGATCAACCGACTGTGGCTCTCCAACCAGGCCTCACTCTCGTCGAGCGAAACCCGGCCTTCTGCGACGGCGACGGCGAACGCTTCCAGCTCCTCGTTCGTTGCGGTCAGCCGCCTCCCGTTGCGATCCAGGAACAGGCCGGCCGCCGCGACACCTGTCCGTTTGTTGCCGTCTATGAAAGGATGATTCCCGATGAGGGATTCGAGGAGAGCCGCGGCTTTGTCGATCAGGCTCGGATAGAGATCCTCACCGCCGAAGGATGCCAGTGGTCGAGCGACCGCGGACTGGACAAGGCCGAGATCCCGAACGCCGTGGGACCCACCGGTTTCTTCGACGAGGCGCGCGTGCAGGAAGAGGACCTGCGCGGTGGTAAGAGGAATCAATGATCGGCCAGCGCCTCTAGGGCGGGTCGATACCTCTCGATGAAGTCAGAGACCTGCTTGGCGAACTCTTCGTCGACTCCCTCGACCTCGACCTCGTGCGGCGCGATCACGATCCGGCGTCGCTTCCGGTCTTCGGTAATGATCACCTCGGAGCCCTCGGTGAGCCCGATCGACTCGAGCATCTCCCGTGGTAGCGAGACCACCATGCTGTTTCCGGTGCGGAAGATCTTGCGGACCATGGACGAACCTCCCTCCTTGTGCTTACAATGTAAGTACCTCCCGCGAGGACGCCAGCCGCTTAGCGCCGTTATCCCGGGGGCCCGGGTATCATTCCGCCGGCCCGGACATCGGCTGCGCGATTTCCTCCTGCACGGGGCTTTCCTCGAGCTGCTCGCTCCAGCGGAAAAGGATGACGATCGCGGCCACGACGAGGATGAGGAGCGCCAGATACAAGATGATCGCGGAGCGTCGTGGAGCGATCACGGAACGGCCGGGAGCTCGTCCACGGGAGGATTGCTCGACGTGCGACCGTCTGCGAATCGCGAGAGCGTCCAGCCGACCGCGAACGTGACCGCGGTGCCGATCGGCACGAACCACGGCCACGCGACCTCGGCGCGGGCGAGGAGCCAGATCACGGTCACCGTCGCCACGCCGCTCGCGATCCCCGCGATGGCGTGGGCTTGCCTCGCGCGCGGTGCGAAGATCGCCAGCGCGAACCCGCCGAGAAGCCCGCCGTAGACGATCGAAGCGATCCCCAGCGCCACCTCGATCGCGGCCGCCTCGCGGGAGAGCGGGATGAACGCGATCGCCGCACCGATCAGGAGCACCGCCCACATCCCGGTGAAAGCACGTCCGACATGCAGGAGCCGCGGATCGTCGCTCTCGGCGCCGACCGCGGGCGCCCAAAAGTCGTACGTGCAGGCCGACGCCAGCGCGGTGATCGGCGTCGACATCGCGGCGGCGAACACGCCCGCCATGAGGAGTCCCGAGATTCCCGGCGGAAGCTCCTCGACGATGAAGGTCGCGAACGCGTCGTCCGGCCGCGCGAACTCGCGTCCTTCGTAGAATGCCCAGAGCCCCACCCCGATCGCGAGGAAGACCGCGAACTGGACGATGATCGCGAACCCGCTCGTCACGAGCGCCTTCCGACTGCCGGCGAGATCATGACAGGTCAATACGCGCTGAACCATGAGGTGATCGGTCCCGTGCGACGCCATGGAAAGGAAAGCGCCGCCGACGAGCCCCGCCCATAAGGTGTACGGGATGCTGAAGTCGAGGACGGGATCGATCACGCGCAGCTTCCCCGCAACGGCCGCCGAGTCGAGAATCGACCCCCAGCCGCCGGGCACGAGGAGCCCCAAGGCGATGAACGCGGCGACGGCTCCCGCCATGTAGATGCCGGTCTGAGCCGCGTCGACCCAGACGACGGAGCGGATCCCGCCGGTATACGCGTAGATGGCGGTCCCGATTCCCATGATGAGGATCGAAACAGGCAGTGGCCAGCCGGTCAGGAGTGCGAGCGGAAGCGCGGTCGCGAAGAGACGCACGCCGTCGGCGAGGAGCCGCGTCATCATGAAGATCGCCGACGTGAAGCGCCGCGTTCCCCGACCGAACCGCTCTTCGAGGAGCTGGTACGCGGTCGCCAGCTGGCCCCGGTAGTACGCCGGGAGCAGCACCCACGCTACGATCACGCGCCCCACGACGTAACCGAACGCGAGCTGGAGGAACGTGAAGCTCCCGAGGTAGGCGACGCCGGGAACCGATAAGAACGTGAGCGTGCTCGTCTCGGTCGAGATGATCGAGAGCGTAACCGCGCCCCAGGGAAGCTCACGACCCCCGAGGAAGTAATCGCGTCCGCCCTTCTGCCCGCGACCCAGCCAGATCCCCCACCCCGTGATTCCGACGAGGTACACGAGGAGAACCGCGAGGTCGAGCGGGTGGACCGTCACCTCAGCCGATCGAGCTCGTCGGCACGAGCGGCGGGTCGATCCGAGCGCCCTCGCGCTCCACCACGTACGCCTCGATGGCGAAGTACGCGGGAAGTCCCAGTCGCTCCAGCGCCGCCGCCGTTCCCCGATTCCGCTCCTCGACCCGCTGGAAGAACTCGCGCTCGTCGGGGCCGGGGAACGGGGCTTTGTCCTTCTGCGACTCGTGCTTGAAGATCGCGAGGATCTTGTACCGGAGCTCGTCCTCGCTCAGTGGCACGAGCACGCTCGCCTGCGAGACGGGCCATTCCTCCCATGCGCCCCGATAGAGCCACACTTCTGGAGGCGCTCCCGAATAGCTGTCTAGCGCGGCGCGGATCGCGTCGAGGCACATCCGATGCGTGCCGTGCGGATCGGACAGATCGCCCGCTGCGAATACGATCTCGGGCCGCACCTCCTCCAGCAGCTCGCGCACGATCTCGATGTCGCGCTCGCCGATCGGATTCTTCCTCACCTGGCCGGTCTGGTAGAACGGCAGATTCAAAAACCGCGCTTGCTCGCCGCGCATCCCCAGGGTCTCGAGCGCGGCGACCGCCTCCGACTCGCGAATGGTGCGCTTGATCTCCTGTACCTCGGGGATGTCGACCTGACCCGGACTCTTCGCAGCGAGGAACGCCTCGATCCGATTCGCCAGCGCCTCGAGCGGTGCGCCGTCCATCGCGAACGACCGCTCGACCCGCCGCATCCAATCGAAGTATCGCCTCACCTCGTAGTCGAAGACGGCGATGTTGCCCGACGTCTGGTAGGCAACCGTGATGACGTTCTCGTTGAGGTGGAGCTTCCGCAGGATCCCACCCATCGAGATGACGTCGTCGTCGGGGTGCGGCGAGAAGACGACGATCTGCTTGCCGCTCGGCAACTTCGACTTGCCGCGGATCTTGGAGATCAGCGCGTTGAACACCTCGCCGTTGATCGGGCCGGCGGAACCGTACCGGGCGACCAGCGACGAGAGATGGTGATCGCGATAATCCTGGGTAGTGAGGCGCAGGATCGACTTTCCTGCCTGCTCGCTCAGCCACACCACCGCATCGATCTCGTGCTGGCGCGTCCAGTCGACCTCGCCGAGCAGCCAGGGGGTCTTGATGCGCGTGAGCTCGGCGGCCGCCGGCAGGTCGAGGTAGATCGTCGCGTGAGGGTGCTCCTGGAGGTAGGTCGCCGCAACGTCGGGATCGACCGGCCCCTCGATCGCGCGGCGCAGGATCTTCGCTTTGTGCTCGCCGGTCGCCAGCAGGATCACCTCGCGCGCGTCGAGGATCGTCGCAACCCCCATCGTGATCGCCTTGAGCGGAACGTTGTCCTCGCCGAAGAAGTCGGCCGCGGCGTCCCGGCGTGTCACGGTATCGAGGTAGACGAGGCGTGTGCGCGACTCGCGGCCCGAGCCCGGTTCGTTGAACCCGATGTGGCCGGTCCGACCGATCCCGAGCAGCTGGATGTCGATCCCACCTGATCGCTCGATCGCGCGTTCGTAGTCGTGGCAGTGTGCTTCGATCTCGTTCTCGGGGATGTCGCCGCGCGGGATGTGAACGTTGACCGGATCGATGTCGACGTGTGCGAAGAAATTCTCCCACATATAGCGGTGATAGCTGTGGAGGCTCTCCGGGTCCATCGGGTAGTATTCGTCGAGGTTGAACGTGACGACGCGGCGGAGCGACAATCCCTTCTCGCGATGTAACCGGATGAGCTCACGGTAGACGTCGAGCGGAGTCGAACCGGTCGCGAGGCCGAGGACCGTCGGTCGACGGCTCGCGTCATTGGCCTCGATGAGCGATGCGATGCGGGCCGCCACGACCTCGCCGAGGTGCTCGTAGTCCTCGATGACGATCGTGCGGATGCGCTCACGCTCTGTCAGTTCCGCGATCGTCACGGTCGTGTGACACCCCGCTCTTCACCTGTCGATACGTCGCGTTCCGGATGGCGGCGCAGATCCCACGCGATCCACCCGAATGCCAGCGCTGCGAGCCCGAGCCACGCCGTCGCGGAAGACGTCGCGCCGAAGATCAAGCGGCCTACGCCGAACAACGCGCTGTAGACGGCGACGACTGCGGCGAGCCAGTTGAGCGCGTTGAACGGGCTCCCCGCGATCGGCTCCCGGCCGTAGCCTGCCGCACGCGCGATCCGCGCCCAGCCCGGTCCGCCGGGGCGGACGCGCTGGTAGAAGGCGACGAGCGTGGCATCAGACTCGGGCGCCGTCAGGAACGTTGTGGCGAGCCACGCCACCGTCGAGGCGGCAACCGTCGCCAGTATGATCCAGGCCCACTCGACCGGGTCATCGGGGTCGAGGCCGGCGCCGAACCAGAGCACCAGGCTCACGACCAGCGACGCTACCATCGCCACGATCTCCGACCATGCGTTGATCCGCCACCAATACCACCTGAGGATCAGGACGAGCCCGGTCCCCGCTCCGAGCGCAAGCAGGAAGCGCCACGCCCCCTCGATCGTCCCCATGAGGTACGTGACGAGAAGCGAAGCGAACAGAAGAAGCGTCGTCGCGGCCCGCGACACGGCGACCAGCCGGCGATCGCTGGCGCCGGGATCGAGGAACCGCTGGTACAGGTCGCGGGCGAGGTAACTCGCTCCCCAATTGAGCTGGGTCGAGATCGTCGACATGTAAGCGGCCGCGAGCGAGGCTACCATCAGGCCGAGGAGGCCGGCGGGCAGGAGATCTACGATCGCGCGAGGGTACCCTTCACGCGGGTTCTCGAGTCCCGGATAGAGAATCGTCGAGGCGAGCGCGACGAGGATCCACGGCCACGGTCGCACGGCGTAGTTGGCGAGGTTGAACCAGAGGGTCGCTAGCACGCCGTCGCGCTCGCTCTTGCTCGAGAAGATCCGCTGCGCGACGTAACCGCCCCCGCCCGGCTCGGCCCCGGGATACCAGCTCGCCCACCAGTTGACGCCGAGGAAGACGGCGAGCGTGATCGCCGGCATCCATGCCTCACCGTCACGCGGGAAGAGAGCGAGCGCCGCATCACGAGAGCCGTAGACGTCCGCGACTCCGCGCTCGAGCGCTTCGATTCCACCGACCGCGTCAACCGCGAAGACGGCGAGGAGGATCGCACCGGCGACCGCGAGGGCGAACTGGAAGAAGTCGGTGAGAACCACTGCCCACAGCCCGGCGAGGATCGAGTAGAGAGCGGTCAGGGCGAGGCAGGCGCCCAGAGCCCATAGGCGCGGCACGTCGAGGACGACGCCGAGGATGTCGGCCATCGCGAGGTTGACCCACCCCATGACGATCAAGTTGATCGGTAGCGCGAGGTAGAGCGCACGGAAACCGCGCAGGAACGCGGCCGGCCGCCCGGCGTAGCGGATCTCGGTAAACTCGACGTCGGTCATGACGCCGGCGCGTCGCCACAGGCGCGCGTAAAAGAAGACCGTCAGGATCCCACTCATCACCATGTTCCACCAGAGCCAGTTGCCGGCGACTCCGTGGCGCACGACCAGCTCGGTGACGGCGAGCGGCGTGTCGGCGGCGAAGGTGGTCGCGACCATCGAGGTGCCTGCGAGCCACCAGGGGAGGGCGCGGCCGCTGATGAAGTAGTCGTCGAGCGAGCGCCCGCCGCGCTTCGACATCGCGATGCCGATCGCCGCGGAGATGGCGAAGTAGAGAGCGACAACGGCCCAATCGATTGCGATCACGGAGCATCGCGATGGGTAGGGGTAACGCGGAACGCGAGGTGACCCGTTACACCCTCGAAAAACGAGCGAGGGTCACTCATGCGACGAAAGGGTGACCGGGCAGAGCGCCGGGCGCGACGCGTCGTTGATCGCGCATGCGACTGCTTCGTGGACCGCGCGGCGGAGGGCGAAGTGCTTGGAGTTCTCGCGCGTCGGATTCACGCTGTTGGTGAGGAGGACGACAAATAGGTCGAGCTCGGGGTCGATCCAGATCGAGGTGCCGGTGAAGCCCGTGTGGCCGAACGCACGCTCCGAGAGGAAGCGGCCGGCCGACGACCCCTCGCTCGGCGTAGCCCATCCGAGCGCGCGGCTCGAAGTCGTGTCGTGTCGCGCGACGAACCGCGCGACGACCGCAAGATCGAAAACGGGTAGGGCGGTCTCGGCGCCGGGGAGGGCGGGTGCGCCGGTTAGTGGGGCGGGCACGGCGCCGGGCACGCCGGGGGCCGCGCGCGCGCCGTCGAGCAGGGCCGCGGCGAAGCGCGCGAGGTCGCGTGCACTCGCGAAGACGCCGGCGTGACCCGCCACGCCGCCCATCGCCCAAGCGTTCTCGTCGTGGACGATCCCGCGCACGTGGCCGCGTCGAGCGAAAGTGTCGACCTCAGTCGGCGCGATGCGCGGGAGCCAGGCGGCGGGCGGGGTGAACGTCGTCTCGCGCATGCCGAGCGGGGCGAAGACCCGCTCGCGCGCGACGGCGTCGAGCGGCTCGCCCGCCACGTCCTCGACCAGGAACCCGAGCGCGATGAACCCCAGGTCGCTGTAGATCGTCGAGTCGCCCGGCGTTGCGACCAGCGTCAGCGCCGCAAGAGAGTCGCGGTACGCGCCGCGGCCCAAGGGCGCGGCGTCCCCGGCAGCATCGTGACGGGCCGCGCGCCACCACGGCCGGAACGGCGGGAGTCCGCCGCGATGGAGGAGCAGCTGGCGCACCGTGATCGACTCCTTCCCCTCAGCTCCGAACCACGGGAGATAGTCGGCCATCGGTCGGTCGAGCTCGATCGCACCCTCGGCGACGAGCTGCATCACGGCCGTCGTCGTCGCTACCGCCTTGGTCAAAGAGGCGATGTCCCAGATCGTCGAGTCGGTCGCGGCGGTGGCGACGGATGCGTCTGGCGCGGGCCCACCCGAACGGGGTGAGCTCCAGTCGATTCGACCGTAGCCTCGCGAGCGGACGAGCCGCCCTCCGCGGCCCACCGCGAGCGCGGCGCCCGGCGTCGCCGAGTCGGCGATAGCGGCCTCGATCACCGAGTCGACCCGGGCGAGCGCGGCGGGATCGAACCCCGCCGCGGTGGCCGGCGCGAGCCCGGCCGCGCGCTCGAGCCCCTCGCCGCGACGATGAAACGGTGGCAGCGAGATCGGCAGCCGCCCCCCGATCGCCGCCTCGCCGAGGAGCGCCGCCGCCGCGGCGCGCTGCATGAGCGGCACACCTCCCCACGCGATCAGGTACGTCCCGACATCCGGGAAGCCGGTCAGGAGATAGGGATTGCCGAACGACACGACGACGAGCGGCTTCCCCGACCTCGCGATCTCCGCCACGAACGACGCGAAACGCTCGGGCACACCGACCGTCCCGACATTCTCCTGTGGCGGGACGTACGCCGAGACGATGACCATGTCCGCCGAGTCGGCGCGAGCCCGAAGCTGCTCGTACTCATCGGCGCTCGAGCGCGACTCGACGCGCGCCGCGTCGACGACCCGGATACGACGCGCGAGCGTGCGATCGAAGATCCCACCGGCGATCACGTCGTCGTGTCGTGCGTAGGCGACAGAGAGGACGCGGCCGACTCGCGCGCCGAGGGGAACGATTTCGGAATGATCGCGCGGCAGTGTAATCGAGCGCGCCGCCGCGCTCTCGGCGAACGCCAGATGGGGACGGCTTCCGACGATCTCGTCCACGGCTTCGAGCGGAACGAGTCGTTCGCGGTAGAGCCCTGCACGTGCCTTGGCTTCCAGGATTCGACGGACGGAACTGTCGATCCTCTCCTCGGAGATCCGGCCCGACTCGACCGCTTCGGTAATCGCCTCGATCGCCACGTGGAGATCGGGCGGATAGAGCACCACGTCGGCACCCGCCTCGACCGAGAGCACCGCGGCCTCTCCGAGTGTGTAATGGCGGCGGATCGCACCCATCGTGAGCGCATCGGTGACGACCAGCCCCTGGAAATTCATCTCCTCGCGCAAGACCTGCGTCATGAAGTACGGTGATAGCGTGGCCGGCAACCCTTCGGGCCCCAGGATCCCGGGTGTCGCGACGTGGGCGCTCATGACGGCATCGACTCCCGCGCCGACCGCGTGGCGGAACGGTACGAGCTCGAGAGAGTCGAGCCGCGCGCGGCTCACGTCGAGGACCGGCAGGTCGATGTGCGAATCTTCGCGCGTATCACCGTGACCGGGGAAGTGCTTGGCGGTCGTTTGAAGGCCGGCTGCGTGGGCGCCGGATATGAAGGCCGAGCCCAGGCGCCCGACCTCCTCGGGGTCCTCGCCGAAGGAGCGCGTGTTGATGATCGGGTTTTCGGGATTCGAGTTGACGTCGAGCACCGGAACCCAGGCCAGGTGAACCCCGACGCCGCGCGCCTCGACGCCGGTGATCCGGCCTAGCTCGCTGACGTAGTCCTCGTCACCGATGGCGCCGAAGCCCATGAGTGGCGGGAAGACCGTGCCGCCGCCCTGGGGGAGAAGGTGGGGGATCGAATAGATGTTGTTGATGCGCGTTCCAGGGCCCGCTTCCATGTCGGCCGCGACGAGGAGCGGAACCTTGGCGCGCTCCTGGAGAGCGTTCAGCTTGGCGACGTACGAGTGGGGTAACCCCATCGAGATTGTAACGCCGCCCAACCCCTCTTCGACCCAGGCCGCCAGCGTGTCGAACTCCCCCGAGTTCGTCGAGACGTAAGCGCCCGGGATCCAGACGTTCGTCAGCTGGCCGACCTTCTCGCGAAGCGTGAGCTCCGCTAAGGTTTCGTCGACCCACATGCGGGCGTCGTCTGGAAGGGGCGCGGATGGTCCCGTGAGCGCCGGAACCTCGTTCCGTCGGGTACCGCTCTCGCCGCGCGCGGCGCATCCGAGGGCAACGCACCCGATCGCCACGATCAGAACAACGGCCTGCGTCCTCAATCGCCGCGCCCTTCGTCGATCAGGCGGGCTGCTGTACCTTCGGGGAAACGCGGCTTCGCCGGATTGTTCGGCATCGTCAGGAGTGTTGCCTCTTGAGGCTGCTAGGTCAATTGGCGCTCGGTTGCGTCGCGGTGGCCTGCGCGGCAGCGCCGCGCACTCTGCCACCGACGTCGCGCATTCCGGCGCCAGCGTCGCAGGCTTCCGCCGGGGCGGTCGTCCGCCCCGGCCTCGAGGTCCTGATCTCCGACTCGCTCCACCTCGTGCTCGGCAAGCGTGTGGGGCTCGTCACCAACCAGACCGCGCTCGCGCGCGACGGCCGCCACGCCATCGACGTCTTGAACGAGGCGCCGGGCGTCGAGCTCGTCGCCCTGTTCGCACCCGAGCATGGGATCCGCGGGCTCGCACGTCCGGGCGAGCGGATCGAGTCGGGGCGCGACGAACGGACCGATCTGCCGATCCATTCCCTTTACGGCGAGACCCGGAAGCCGACCCCCGCCATGCTCGAGGGGCTGGACGTGCTCGTCTTCGACATCCAGGACCTCGACGCCCGCACTTATACCTACAAGTGGACGATGGCTCTCGCGATGGAGGCTGCGAGCGAGGCGGGGATCCCGTTCGTCGTCCTCGACCGGCCGGTCCCGACCGGCGGCACCCATGTCCAGGGAAATGTGCTCGATCCCGCGTTCGCGACGTTCGTCGGCCTCCACCCGATCGCGCTGCGCTCCGGCATGACGACAGGCGAGCTGGCGCGGCTCTTCCACGCCGAGCACGGCATCGGCGGGGAGCTCCACGTCGTCCCGGTCGAAGGCTGGCGGCGGGACACGTGGTTCGACGCGACGGGGCTGACGTGGGTCGCCCCGTCCCCCAACATCCCCGACCTCGAGAGCGCGAGCCACTATCCGGGCACCGTCCTCTTCGAGGGGACGAACCTCTCGGTCGGGCGCGGCACGGAGCGAGCGTTCCAGTGGATCGGCGCGCCATGGCTGGATGGCGACGCCCTCGTCGCGCGGCTCGCCACATACCGGCTTCCAGGCGTTCGGGTCGAGCCCGCCGTCTTCACGCCGATCGATCCCGGCGACGACAAGTACGCCGGCGAGACTGTGCGCGGAGTCCGCTTCGTCGTCACCGATCGAGCGGCCTATGACCCCGTCACGACCGCTGTCGCGGCCCTTCTCGAGGCGCGGCGGCTGGCCGGCGATCGCTGGGAATGGCGAATCGAGCACTTCGATCGTCTTGCCGGCAGTGATCGTCTTCGCCACGCGATCGACGCCCTTAGCCCGCTCGACGAGATCGTCGCACAGTGGGCCGACGGGCGCGAGAGGTTTCGCACCCGCCGCGAACGAGCGCTGCTGTACGTCGAGTGAACGGCGCCGAGAGCCCCCCGCCCTGCACCACAGGAGGAGTAAAAGCTTGACCGATTCGAGACTGAATCCATAGCATTCGGTGGACGTCTCTCCAACTCACAGCCCCACGGGGGTCTTCGGATGAAACGAAACTTCGTTCGGGTCGCCATGATCCTGCCGGCGCTCGTGCTCGCGCTAGCGCCGATCGCGCGCGCCCAGCAGAACCAGCCCTACATCATCCAGGGAACGGTGGTCGACGCCACGAGCGGCCGGCCATTCTCCAACGTTCAGGTCCAGATCCGCGGGACGGACTTCGGCGCGGTCACGAACGAGAACGGTCAGTACACGATCCGCGCCCAGATCGCGAGCGGCACGTACACGCTCGAGTACTCGTTCGTGGGCCGTAACACGACGACCCGGCAGGTGACTCTGGGCGCCGACCGCGCGGTCAGCGCCGAACAGGTCACCTTGCGCGAGACGGCCCTCCCGATGGAAGCGATCGCGGTCACGATCGCGGGCCAGGAGACCGAGCGCGCCAAGCTGCCCAACTCGGTCGCCGTCGTCGCCGGCGAGGAGATCAACGACGCCCCTGGGGCGGTCTCCATCGACCAGGCGCTTCAGGGCAAGGTCGCAGGGGCGGTCATCCTGGAGACCAACGGCCAGCCGGGCGGAGGCGTCTCGATCCGGTTGCGCGGGGCCTCGTCGGTTCTCGGCGGCGCGGAGCCTTTGATCGTCGTCGACGGCATCATCATCGACAATTCTTCGGAGGCGTTGATCGGCGTGTCGGCCAACGCTACGGGCGGGGGGCGAGCGAACTCGAGCCTAACGAATCGACTGGCCGATCTCTCACCCGACGACATCGATCGCGTAGAGGTCCTGAAGGGGTCGACCGCGACGGCGCTCTACGGCTCCCGCGCCAACAACGGGGTGATCCAGATCTTCACCAAGCATGGCCAGCAGGGAGCGCCGAGGATCACCTTCACGACCTCGGTCCAGGCGAACGACAACCCCGAGACGTACGATCTCCTGATGGAGCCGGTGGCCACCCAGAACGAAAACGCGGTCGGGCTGGGGGCGGTCGGCACGCCGGTCCAGCGGTTCGACATCCAGGACCAGATCTTCCGCACCGGCTACGGCACGTCGAACTCGCTCTCGCTCTCGGGCGGCAACGAGCAGACGTCCTACTACCTCTCCGGCAACTACATCCGGGAGGACGGAACCCTCGAGTCGACGGACTACGAGAAGAAGGACGTGCGGCTGAACCTGACCCACCAGGTCAACGACCGCCTCGCCGTAACCGGTCGCGCGAACTACATCGACACGGAAGCGAACCTCGTTCCCGAAGGCGAGCAGACGCAGGGCGTGCTGACCTACGTCACCTTCACGCCCAACGCCTTCAACCCCGCGTTCAATCCCGAGCTCGGACGTTTTCCCTACACACCGCTGGGACTCGCGAACCCGTTCGACGTGATCGAGAATTGGCGCACCTCGGAAGACGTCAAGCGGTTCATCGGCAACGTCGAGGGGCAGTACGACCTGCTCTCCAACCTGCGGGTGGGTTACATGCTGGGCATCGACGACTACGATCTGAAGAACACCTCCCTCCAGCCGCCGCTCTCGCTCACGCCCGCCTTCACCGGTTCGATTCAGACCCCGACCCGTTTCTCGCGTCAGATCACGTCACTGGCGACTGCCAGCCACGACACTCCTCTCGGGGGAAGCATGGACCTCTCGTCGCTGGCGGGCTTCCGGTACACCCGGGACAGCGGGGAGACGATCCGTGCGACCGCGCAGGACTTGCCGCCCGGCCAGGAGACGGTGGCCGGCGCGACCCAGTTCGCTTCCCAGACGCTCGCCGTCATCGAGCGCGCCGAGTTCTTCCTCCAGGAGCAGCTCTCCTTCGGCGACCGGCTCACGTTGACGGGCGCCGTCAACTACGAGGGCGCCTCTCCGTTCGGCGAGGACGAGCGCTGGCAGCTCTACCCCAAGATCGGCGCCGCCTGGCGACTCGATCAGGAGAGCTGGTGGGAAGGGGGTTTCCTCGCGGGGGCCTTCGATCAGCTCAAGCTCAGGGCCGCTTATGGCCAGAGCGGCGGCCAGCCGCCGGGAGCATACGAGGTCTTCAATAACTTCGTGTCGCTCAATTTCTCCGGGAAGCCCGGGCGCGTGCCGAGCACCCAGCTGGGCAACGTCACGCTGAAGCCGGAACGGGAGAGTGAGATCGAGGCCGGGTTCGAGGCTTCGCTTCTCGGCGAGCGCCTCGGCGTTGACTTCACCGCCTACTGGGATGAGACCGAGGACCTGATCCTCTCCGTGCCGCTGCCGGAGAGCCGCGGCGTGACTTCTCAGTTCCAGAACATCGGCGTGCTCGAGAATCGCGGTTGGGAGCTGTCGCTGACGACCGTCAACCTCGACAGCGAAGACCTCTCGTGGCGCAGCCGCCTTTCGCTGGGGAGCAACGAGAACGAGGTGAACGAGCTCGTCACCGAGGCCGACTCGCTCCTCTTCGGTTACCTGAACTGGGTCATCGAGGGCCAGCCGCTGGGCGTTTTCTACGGCTGGTTCTACGACCGCAACGAGGACGGCACCCTCCGGCTGGATGCCAACGGGCGTCCCCGGCGCGCACGCAACGAGAACAACGTCGCCGCGCGGCGGATCCTGGGCGATCCGAACCCCGATCTCGTAGCATCCCTCGGCAACACGATCAGCTGGGGCCAGAACCTCGAGTTCTACATGCTCCTCGACGGCCGCTTTGGAAACGACGTGGCGAACTTCAGCCGCCGGATCATGGGTTTCCTGGGATCGGATCCCATCCTGATCGAGGAGATCCGCGGCGACAAGCCGGTCGGTTACTACGCTCGAAACGCTGAGCGCTTCAACGCCTACGAGGAGTACATCGAGCCCGGCTGGTTCGTGAAGCTGCGGGAGGTCGCGGCCACGTGGCGGCTCGATCCGACCTGGGTCCAGGCATTCGGCGCGCGAGGCATGAGCGTGCGGCTGGCGGGGCGCAACCTCTACACGTGGACCGACTACACCGGCCTCGATCCGGAGATCAACCTGTTCGCGGCCAACACCGTCGCTATCGGCGTCGACTTCTCGAACGTGCCGATTCCGCGCACGTACTCCGCCAGCGTGACCTTCGACTTCTAGGGAGACGATATGACGATCCGACTCATGCGCTACGCCTGGGCGATCGCACTCGTCGCCCTGACCGTTCCGGCCTGCGACCTGGACCAGCAAAACCCCAATGCCCCTGTCGAAGAGGTATCGGTCTCCGATCCGGAAGGGATCATCGCCCTCGCGGTCGGCATGCAAGGGCAGTTCGCCGGACACATCGACGCTGTGGTCGAGAACTCGGCGCTGATTACCGACGAATGGGGCACGACGACCCTCGCGCTGGCCTCGTATCAGGTGCTGGTGACCGGCATCGCCATCGATCCGTCGTTCGGGACCGTGTCGCATGCCTGGCTCGACATGTATCGGGTGATCCGTTCGGCCAATCTCCTGATCGAGCACGCGCCGCAGGTCGGCCTCGGCCCCGGAATCCAGACGGGCATCGTCGCTCTCGCTAAGCTGTACAAGGGGATGTCGTTCTACTGGCTCTCCGAGAAATACGAGCGCGCGCCGATCGATGTGTCCGTCACAGCGCCCACGCCCGTGGCGCGGGAGCAGGTACTCGCCGAGGCCATCGTGCAGCTCGAGGCGGCGCGCAGCGATCTCGCTACGGTGACCGACGCCGATCTGGCCACCTTCCGAAGCAGGGTTCTCGGCACGGGCTTCGACATCCGCAACAGCGTCGACGCGTACCTGGCGCGCGCGTACCTCGCGCAGGGCGACTACACCCAGGCGCTGGCCGCCGCGCGGCGGGTGAACCTGAGCGTGTTCTCGGTGTTCACGTACACGGCGACGACGCCGAACCCGATCACCCAGATTACGACCCTGGGCCTTCGCTACACCCAGCCACTCCGTTCCTTCGTCGAACAGGCGGAGGCGGGCGATCAGCGGCCCGACTTCTGGGTCAACACCACGGCGGCGACGATCCGCGGCAACCCCGACTCGATCCTTCAGGCGAACCGGAAGTTCGTCACGACCACCGAGGCTTTCCCGGTCTACCTGCCCGACGAGATCCGTCTGATCATCGCGGAGGCGAGCGCGCGGCTCGGGGACCTGGCGACCGCGCGCGAGATGATCAACGCGGTTCGCACTGGACCCTCGGCCAACCCGCTCGATCCGGTGGCCGGGCTGCCGGCCCTCACAGACGCCGAGCTCGCGACGGAGGCGCAAGTCCTCACGCAAATCGCCTACGAGCGCAGGTACGAGCTCTACATGCAGGGGCTGCGGTGGGGTGACACGCGCCGGCTCGACGACTTCATCGCGATCGAACCGACGCTCGAGTTCTTCCCCGTGCCGCTGTCCGAGTGCACCCGAAACCCGAACGCGGGGTGCTGACAGGCGGGTCGTTAACGAACCTAGTTGTGAGGTGCGGGCGCCGGAACATCTCGGCGCCCGCGTTGTTTCGGGCCGCATGCGATCCGTAGATTCACCAGGATGAGCTTCGAGGTCACCGCCGTGTACCGGAGACGTGATCGTTGATTCGACTCGGCTGCCTACTAGCGCTAGCGCTCCTGCTCCCTGCTCCGGCAGTGCGGGCGCAGCAGCCCATCGAGCGGCTGTTCTATTACGTCGACCAGGAGCCGGCGTGGGAGTCGCTGGTTGAGCACATCGACCGGATCGACATCGTGGCGCCGGGCGCGTACAACGTCGATCGCAACGGCGTCGTGTGG
>JBHEOA010000110.1:0-11113 GCA_046261835.1 Gemmatimonadota bacterium | reverse complement strand
CCCTCCCACGATGATCGCCACCGTGCGGAAGATATCCGAGGGCGGCAGGGTTTCGAGCATCCCGGCGACGAGGCCAGCGATCAGGTTGCCCAGCGCAGTGGCGACGAACCATATCCCCATCATCTGACCGACCCGGCTCCGCGGCGCGAGCTTCGAGATCGATGACAGTCCGACCGGGGAGAGGGCGAGCTCGCCGCACGTGTGGAGGAAGTACGTGACGACCAGCCACGAGGGTGAGACGGGGTTCTCGGCCGATGCGTTGGCGGCGCCCCAAGCGAGCACAAAGAACCCGGCCGCGAGACCGATCAGCCCGAGGCCGAACTTGACCGGTATCGAGGGGTTCGCACGGCGGTGGGCGAGCCACGTCCAGATCGAGCCGAAAACGGGGGCCAGGAGGATGATGAAGATCGCGTTGACCGACTGGAGCCAACTGGCCGGCGCCTCCCAGCCGAGGACGACGCGGTCAGTCAGCCTCTCGGCGAAGAGGTTGAGCGAGGAGCCCGCCTGCTCGAACCCGGACCAGAAGAGGGCCGCGAGGACGAAGAGCCAGAAGATGACCAGGAGCCGCCGCTTCTCGAGCGAGGTATGGCCGCCGGCGATCAGGAGGTAGGCGAAATAGGCGATCGTCAGCGCGACGATCGCGACACCCAGCCCCCGCGCGATTCGCTGGAGGTCGATGCCCAGGACCACGACCGCGAGATACACCGCTCCGATCGCCAGCAGGCCGACGACGCCGAGCGTGATGTAGAAGTTGCGCGCCCGGCGGATCACGATCGAGCGCTCCTCCGGATCGAACATCCCGGCAGAGCCGAGGTGCTTCATTCCCAGCCGATACTGTATGACGCCGAAGATCATGCCGATCCCCGCCAGCGAGAATCCCCAGTGCCAGTTGTAGTTCTCCCCGAAGAGGCCCACCAGGATCGGCCCCAGGAAGGCTCCCAGGTTGATCCCCATGTAGTAGACCGAGTAGCCCGCGTCCCGGCGCGCGCCGCCTTCGGGATAGAGATCGCCGACGATCGCGCTGATGTTGGGCTTGAGGAGTCCGGTGCCGGTCACGATGAGGAGGAGCCCGACGTAGAACGTCGGCATCGACGGGATGGCGAGCGAGAAATGGCCCGCCGCGATGATGCACCCGCCCACGAACACCGCTTTCCGGAGGCCCCACAGCTTGTCGGCCACCCACCCGCCGGGTAGCGCCATCAAGTACACCAGTCCGGTGTAGAGGCCGTAAATCGCTGCGGCCTGACCGTCTTCGAACCCAAGCCCGGGATTGGTGCCCGTCGCGGCCGCGGTCATGAACAGGATGAGGATCGCCCGCATCCCGTAGTAACTGAACCGTTCCCACATCTCGGTGAAGAAAAGCGTCGCCAGACCGCGGGGATGTCCGAACCATGCGTGGTCCGCGGGCACGGCAGCGCCGCGGGCGCCCCACGCTTCGGCGAGCTGACGGTCGGCGAACTCGGTGGAGGGATCTTCCGGGGTCAAGATCCCCTATTCTATAATCCGGGCCGCGATGGTGGAACCGGCAGAACGGGATTTACCGCCGGCCGGGACTTACGGCAGGAAACGTGGCAGGTGGTCGGTCCAGAACGACCAGTCATGCCCGAAGACCCCCGGCCAGATCTCGCCGTTAATGGGGATGCCCTTGTCGTCCAGAATCGTGATGAAGCGGCGATTCTCTCCGGCCAGGTGATCGTGCTCGCCCGTCGCAATCACGAACCCGACGCGGGAGAGCCTCCCGACCCACTCGCCGTTCATGTTGGGAACGAATGCGGTGGGACAGTGGAAGTAGCATAGCTCGTCCCAATAGCCATCGAGATAGTTGTGGATGTCGAAGATCCCGGAAAAGGCGATCGCCTTGGTTACCTCGTCGGGATAACGGCAGGCCAGGTTCATCACGTGGTAGCCTCCGAATGAGCACCCGAAGAGGACGAAGTCGTCGCGTCCAGTGCGCTGCCGCATGTAGGGAAAGACCTCCTCGCGCAGATAGCGGTCGTACTGGTCGTGGCGCCGCACCCTGGCCGCCGGGGGAGCGCTCTTGTTGTACCACGACTCGGCATCGACGCTGTCGACACAGCAGAACTGGACCGCGCCGGCCTCGATGAGGGGGGCGAGCCCGCCGATCAGGCCAAAGTCCTCGTACTGGAAGAAGCGTCCCATCGACGTCGGGAAGACGACGACGGGCCGACCGGCGTGGCCGAACCACAGAAGCTCCATCGTGCGGCCCAGATGCGGGCTCTCCCATTGCGTATACTGACGTTCCATGCGGACTCCGGAAGGGTTCAGTTGTATCTTGAAAGGTTTTTAGAGGGCACGAAGTATAGGGGTCGCGTCTATGCGCGACGAGGACCGGAGGATTTCGCTGAGCATCAAACGAATCGGCATCCTGTTCGGCCGCGAGAGGGAGTTCCCGGGGGCCGTGATCGAGCGGATCAACGCCAAGCATGCTGGCGTAGTCGCCGAGCCGCTGCATGTGGGCCTGATCCGGATGGACGAGCTCCCGCGGTACGAGCTGATCCTGGATCGGATCAGCCACGACGTCCCTTTTTACCGCACATATCTCAAGTTCGCGGCGGCGCGCGGCGCCACGGTCGTCAACAACCCCTTCTGGTGGAGCGCTGACGACAAGTTCATAGGAACCACCGTTGCCGCAGAGGCGGGAGTTGCGGTTCCCAAGACGGTCCTAGTTCCCCATAAGCATCTGCCGCCCAGCACCAGTTCCGATACGTTCACCAACCTCGAATGGCCGCTCGACTGGGACTCGATGTTCCACTATCTCGGCTTCCCCATCTTTCTCAAGCCGGCCTACGGCGGCGGGTGGCGTGACGTCCATCGGGCCGCCAACCCAGCCGAGTTCTTCGCCGCCTACGACCAGAGTCGCGACGTCCTCATGATCGCCCAGGAAGCGATCTCCTTCACGGAGTACTACCGCTGCTATGCGCTCGGCCGCAAGCGCGTGCGCGTGATGCCCTACGACCCGTCGGAGCCCTTCGATCGCCGCTACGTTCGCTGGCCCGTCGCCGTCCCGCCCGATCGCCTTGAGCGTCTGGAACGGGACTGCCTCAAGCTCTGCACTGCCCTGGGGTACGACTTCAACACGCTCGAGTTCGCGGTGCGTGACGGCATCCCCTACGCGATCGACTTCATGAATCCCGCGCCCGACTGCGATCGGTTCTCGGTGGGCGATGACAACTTCGAGTGGGTGCTCGAGAACGCGGCCGTGTTCCTGATCGAGCGGGCATTCCATCCGCGTCCATTGGAGCTTGCCGGCGACTGGCCGAGCCGCGCACTGGTGGCCCGAGCATGAAACGACGTCCCTCGCTCACCATCGGGGTGGAAGAAGAGCTCCAGGTGATCGACCCCACGACCGGCGGCCTCCGCTCCCACATCAGCGAGGTGCTCGAGGAGGGGCGATTGCTGCTCAAGGAGCAGATCAACCCTGAGCTTCATCAGCCGGTGATCGAGCTGGAGACGGGGATCTGCAAGGACGTGACACAGGTCCGGCGCGAGGTAACCAACACCCGGCGACTCCTCTGCCGTCTGGCCCGCCAGCACGGCCTGCGTCTTGCGGCTGCGGGGACTCACCCGTTCACCCATTGGGCCGACGTCGAGATCACGGGGGGGAACATCCGCTACGACAAGCTCCTCTACGACCTCCAGATGGTAGCGCGCGCGAACCTGATCTTCGGCCTTCACATCCACATCGGTGTGGAGGATCGCGAAACCGCGGTCCACCTGATGAACGGAGCACGGTACTTCCTGCCCCACCTGTACGCGCTCTCCGTCAACTCGCCTTTCTGGATCGGCCGGGACACGGGGTGGAAGAGCTACCGCACGAAGGTGTTCGACCGTTTTCCACGCACGGGGATCCCCGACTACTTCGCGTCGTGGGGAGAATTCGAGCGGTTCGTGGACCTGCTCGTTCGGACCCGGTGTATCCTCGACGGCAAGCAAATCTGGTGGGACATCCGTCCCCATCCGAGTTTCCCCACGCTCGAATTCCGGATCTTCGACATCCCGATGCGCGTCGACGAGACGGTGACGATCGTGGCCCTGGTCCAGGCCGTCGTCGCCAAGCTGTGGAAGCTCCACAGCCAGAATCTGGGGTTCCGGCTCTATCGGCGAGCGCTCATCGTCGAGAACAAGCAGCGAGCCGCGCGGTGGGGGCTCGACGGCACGCTGATCGACTTCGGCAAACAAACCGAGGTGCCGACTCGCGACCTCATGATGGAGCTCCTCGAGTTCATCGACGAGGTCGTGGACGAGCTCGGGTCGCGCGAGGAGATCGAGAGGATCCATTGGATCCTCGAAAACGGCACGGGCGCCGATCGCCAGCTGGCAGTGTTCCGCGAGACGAACGACCTGAACAAGGTCGTGGAGCATGTCTGTGACGAGACGGAGCATGGTCTCGGGGATGTCGAAGAGCGGACCCTCGGGGAGTTGGCGGAGAAAGCGCACGTCGTTTCCGGGATCTCGGCCGACATGCTGGCGGAGGGAACGTGAGGGCCCGGCGGTTGGAGGACGTCGTCTACGATCCGGCGCTCGTCGACGGGGCCGTCAACGCCGTATTCACCTGCCTCGCTGTCCAGCCAGGCGATCGGTGCGTCCTGATCACCGATCACGCAACGCGGACTGTGGGAGCAGCGCTCGCCGATCAATTCATGAGCGCGACCGACGCGTTCGAGGCGTTCCTGCTCGAGGACTACGCATCGCGCCCGCTGGAGGGCTTCCCGGCCCCACTTGCCGCGGCGCTCGAAGAAGCCGACGTCAGCTGCTACGCCGCCTCGGCTGCTCCGCGGGAGCTCGGGGCGCGCATTATGATGACCGACATCGTCAACCGCCGCCGGATCCGCCACGCGCACATGGTGACGATCAGCGAGCGAATCATGCGCGAGGGAATGCGTGCCGACTTCCCCCAGGTGGACGCCCTATCCCGGTGGCTTAGAGAGCGCGCGCGTGAGGCACGTGAGATTCGGGTCACAAGCCCGGCGGGCACCGACCTCGTGGCGACGTTCTCGCCCTCGATCCAGTGGCTCGTCACCTCCGGCATGATCAGCGTCGACGTATGGGGGAATCTGCCGGGCGGAGAGGTCTTCACTTGCCCCGAGCGCGTCGACGGTATGTACGTATGCGACGGCGTGCTGGGAGACTGGCTGGGAGCTGAGGTGGGAATTCTCCGCGAGACGCCGCTCGCCGTCACGGTCGAGAATTCCCGCATCGTCGAGGTGACCTGTCGGCGATCCGAGGTACGCGATGCTTTCCTCGATTACATCTCGCATGACCCCAACGGCGACCGGCTAGGAGAGTTCGCGTTCGGCACTAACCTGGCGGTCCGCGACGTGATCGGCGAGATCCTCCAGGACGAGAAGATGATCGGCGTCCACATCGCGTTCGGTCACCCGTACGGCGAGCACACCGGGGCTGCATGGACCGCCGGAAGCCACATCGACCTGGTGGGGTGCGGCTCGAGCGCATGGCTGGATGGGGAGGCGGTGATGGAGGAGGGGCGGTACCAGGTCGACATCGAGACGTTCGCTATGCCGGCGGGGCGTTGAAAGCACTGAAATTGAAAGAACCCTAGCGCGTGGATCCGGTCTATCGGTCGATCTTCAACGCCCAGGACGTGGATGCCCTCCATCGGCGTTTCCAGGCGGAGCTGGAGCATCGGCTCGAGTCCACCTTCGACTTCCGGATCGCCGAAACGCCTGTCTTCCTGCCGGATGAGCTGCGCGACGATTGCGCGCGAGTCGCCGAAGAGATCGTCGAGCGGCTGCGGCAGCCCGAGCTGATCGATCGCTGCGTTCGCGCCGTGCCCGCGGAGTACCACGTTCCGCGCATGGACAGGCTGCCCAATTTCGTGGCGGTCGACCTGGCGATCGTGCGCGACCACGACGGTGAGCTTGCGCCGCGGGTCATCGAGCTCCAGGGATTCGCCTCGCTCTACGCGATGCAGGTTGTCTACGGCGACGTGTGGCGGGAGATCCTGAACGAGATTCGGGGGCTCGACCTGCCCTGGGTGCCGTTCTTTTCCGGCCTCGATCGCGAAAGCTATCTGGATCTCTTGCAGCGGGCGATCGTCGGAGCACACGACCCCGAGCACGTCGTCCTTCTCGATCTCCATCCGGAGCGGCAGAAGACGCGTCCCGACTTCCACGCGACGCGGGATTTCTTCGATGTTCACGCCGCCGGCCCCGAGGACCTGGTCCGCGAGGGGCGCAGGCTCCTCACCCGTCGTGAGGGTCGATCGATTCCGGTACGCCGCATCTATCACCGGATCGTGTTCGACGAGCTGCGCGAGCTCGACGTCCGTTTGCCGTTCGACTATCGCGACGATCTCGACGTCGAGTGGGTGGCACATCCCAACTGGTATTGGATCTGGTCCAAGTACACGCTGCCCCTGATCGAGCACCCTGCGCTTCCCTGGACGCGCGTCCTGGCGGATGTCCTGAGCGAGGGCGGCCCGCCGCGGGATCCGTCGCGCTACATCCTCAAGCCCTTGTTCTCGTTCGCGGGGCGCGGCGTGCGGATCGACCTCGAGCAGGCCGACCTCGACTCAATTCCAGAGTCGGAGCGGGATCACTGGCTGATCCAGGAGAAGGTCCACTATGCGCCCGCGCTGATCGACACCGAAGGAAAGGGAGTCAAGGTGGAGATCCGGATGATGTTCATCCGCCCGCACGGCGCGGAGGACCTGACGCTGGCGATCAACCTCACGCGGCTGTCGCGCGGAAAGATGCACGGCGTCGACCACAACGTGGGGCTCGCGTGGGTCGGCTCCAGTGTGTGCCTATGGCCGTTCAGGACTAGCCGGGCTTGACGCGTCGGATCCCTTCGCGTGAAGCCCCATTGAGTACGACAGCATCTTTATGGCAGCACCTTCGGGGAGGAGAACGGTGATCGCGATCGAAAACATAAGGGATACGATTCGAGACCTCGAGCGCTCGTCGAGTGCTCCCACCTCCGACGAGACGGAGCTCCTCGACGCCTACTCGCGCGCGGTCGTCAGCGTGGCCGAGACCGTCGGCCCGGCGGTCGTCGGAGTATCGACCGGCGAGGGGCGCCGCGCCGACCGGGGACAGGGCGGGCAGGGATCGGGATTCTTCTTCGCTCCCGACGGCTTTCTGCTCACCAACAGCCATGTGGTGCGCGGAGCTTCACGGCTCCGCGTCACGCTCGCGGACGGGGTCGAGGTCGAGGCGCGACTGGTCGGGGATGATCCCGAAACCGATGCAGCCGTCGTGCGCGTGGACGGGGAGAGCCCCTCCGTCGTCCGCCTCGGGGACTCCAAGGGACTGCGCGTGGGCCAGCTCGTCGTCGCGATCGGCAACCCCTATGGATTCCAGCACACGGTGACGACCGGCGTCGTGAGCGCGCTCGGGCGCACGCTGCGATCGGTGACCGGCCGGATGATCGAGGAAGTGGTGCAGACCGACGCCGCGCTCAACCCGGGCAACTCGGGAGGTCCCCTGGCCGACACGCGCGCGGAGGTCGTGGGAATCAACACCGCGACGATCCTCCCCGCGCAGGGCCTCTGCTTCGCTGTCGGCATCAACACGGTGAAGACGGTTGTTGTGCAGCTCCTGACGCGCGGGTACGTGCGTCGCGGTCGGATCGGGATCGCAGGAGAAAACATCTCGCTCCATCCAGGGAGTGTCCGCCGCCACGGGCTGGCCGTCTCGGGCGGTGTCCTGGTCAGATCGGTTGAGTCGGAGAGCCCGGCCGAGCGCGCCGGACTTCGTGAGGGAGACATCGTGGTGGGCTTCGCCGGAGCGGCGGTCGCAGGCGTCGACGACCTCCACCGCCTCCTTCTCGAGGAGCGGATCGGCCTCGCCAGCCAGATCGAGGTCCTCAGACGTGGGCGCAAGCTGGAGCTCGAGGTCGTGCCGGAGGACGCACGTCGCACGGCCCCGCGGTGAGGGCGTGACACCGGGCACGGGCCGGAGCGCGCTCCGCGATCAGGGGCCACTCGTCACCGCCGGTCCCTCCTGGGAGCAGGCACGTGCCGCGGCGATCCTCCTTCATGGGCGGGGCGGCACTGCGCGTGGGATCCTCTCGCTCGCTGACGCGGTCGATCGGCCCGAGGTCGCATGGGTCGCGCCCGAGGCGAACGGCAACGCCTGGTATCCGAATAGCTTCCTCGCGCCTCTGTCCGACAACGAGCCGTGGCTCAGCGCCGCCCTCGAACGCGTGGGCGGTCTCGTCGAGCAACTGGAGCTGGCTGGGGTTCCGGCAGAACGGGTGCTCCTGATCGGCTTCTCTCAGGGCGGCTGTCTCGCGCTCGAGTTCGCGGCGCGAAACGCACGACGGTACGGCGGGATCGCGGGACTCGCCGCCGGACTGATCGGGGCTCCGGGGACGCCGCGCGACTATCCAGGATCGCTGGCGGGAACGCCGATCTTCCTGGGGTGCAGCGACCGCGACCCGTTCGTTCCACTCGACCGGGTCGAGGAGACCGCGCGCGCCCTGGCGCGTATGGAGGCGAACGTGACGAAGCGGATCTACTCTGGGTTGGGCCACACCGTAAACGACGACGAGATCGCCCACGTCCGCGCGATCGTCGATGAGGCGGTGGGGAAGGAGGACCGATGATCGACACGACCAGGACCGTGACACTGGAGACGACGGCCGAGGACAGAGACGTGTGCGTCCACCTCGACGAGGTGCACCCGATCGCGCCGAGCGCGCCCGGATGCGAGGAGTGCCTGGCGATGGGCGACACCTGGCTGCATCTGAGGATCTGCATGACGTGCGGTCACGTCGGCTGCTGCGACGAGTCGAAGAACCATCACGCCACGCGCCACCATCGGAAGTCGAGCCACCCGATCATCCGCTCGCTCCAACCGGGCGAGGCATGGGAGTGGTGCTACCTGGACGAGGCCAAGCTCGGAGCGGCGTGAGCGCGTGGCCGAGCATCTCGCTGGCCGAATGGGGCGACACGTACGCTACTCTCCATCGGTGGAGCCAGATCGTCGGAAAGATTCGTCTCGCCCTCGCGACTCCAGTCAACCACTGGTGGCACGTGACGTTTTACGTGACCTCGCGCGGTCTCACGACCTCCCCATGCCTTACCGCGACCGCACCCTCCAGATCGACTTCGACTTCGTGGATCACGACCTGATCATCGCGACGAACGACGGCGAGACGCGCACCATCGCGCTAGCGCCGAGGACGGTCGCTGACTTCTACCGCGATGTCATGGCCGCGCTCTCGGATCTCGGCGTTGCGGTCCGTATCTGGCCGATGCCGGTCGAGATTCCAGGCCCAATCGTCCCGTTTCCCGAAGACCGGGAGCACGGCACGTACGATGCCGCGCTGGCGAACCGGTTCTGGCGCGCCCTGGTCCAAGCCGATCGCGTGCTGACGGGATTCCGCGGGCGGTATCTCGGCAAGGCCAGCCCGTCTCACTTCTTCTGGGGCGGTTTCGACCTCGCGGCGACGCGTTTCTCGGGGCGAACAGCGCCGCCCCACCCGGGCGGCATCCCCAACGTCGGCGACTCCGTCGCGCGTGAGGGGTACTCCCACGAGCTGTCGAGCGCGGGGCTCTGGCCCGGTGGCGGCGCGATCGAGGAGGCCATGTTCTACGCCTACGCCTATCCCGAGCCGACCGGCTTCCGCGAGGCGCGCGTCGAGCCGGCGGGGGCCTACTATCACCCCGAGCTCCGTGAGTTCGTGCTGCCGTACGAGGCCGTTCGCCTGTCCGACGACCCCGACCACGAGCTCCTCGTGTTCCTCCACAGCACGTACCAGGCGGCGGCTGACCTGGGTGATTGGGACAGGGCCGCGCTCGAGCGGTGAGTCACACCTTCCATTTGACGCGCATTCGGGCGGACACGAGCGGCGTAACCCATATCGACGAGATCGCCGTCCCGCTCGAGGACGCCGGCTCGATCGGTGCGCTGTCGGAGTCGTGGCGCGCGGGGCGCGTGATTTTCCGAACGAACGAACCCGACTACGATTACGACTGGCACCCTGCACCTCGCCGCCAGCTGGTCGTTCTCCTCGACGGCGAGATCGAGATCGAGGTGGGGGACGGCGAGTCGCGCCGCTTCCGTGGCGGCGACGTGCTGCTCCTCGAGGACACGGCCGGCCGCGGTCACCGGACCCGCACGGTGGACGGCCGACCACGCCGCTCTCTTTTCGTCACGCTCGAGGACCGATAACCGGACAGCATCGTCGTGAGGGAGATCCGGGAGGTCTATGGATCGCTCGTCACGCCGAGCCTCCTCGATACGTGGATCGCCGAACCGGCCGGTGCTCCGGGGAGGCAGGTCTCGAGCCCGTGGCCGGAGCGGATCGAGGTCGATTCGATGGGGCCAGCGGGAGCGGGGATCTGTCAGGTACTAGGCGAGGTGGTCTAGTAACGAGCGAGGAGGCGACGCAAGGCGGAGCGGCCTTCAGGGAGCGAGTTGAACTTCGACTGAGCAGGGGCGGGGGATGGCGTATCAGCGCCTACGAGGTTGTTGCACCTCCCATGCCGGACTCGACCTCGGCGTCAGAAGAGGCTGCTGAGGTGGTGCGTCTCTTCTACGCGGCGATCAACGCGCGAGACTTTCGACGCGCGTACGAACTATGGGGTGACGATGGCGCGGCGAGCGGGAAGACGTTCGAGGAGTTCGCAGCAGGCTTCGCGGAGACAATCCGCGTGGGAGCCGAGGTCGGGAAGCCCGGTCGGGTCGAGCCGGCGGCAGGTTCACGCTACGTGGAGGTGCCTGTGCGGGTCCGAGCGGTGACGGCGAGCGGGGAGAAGCAGGAGTTCGAGGGGACGTATACGCTGCGGCGCTCCGTGGTCGATGGGGCGTCGGCAGAACAACGTCAGTGGCACGTCTACTCAGCGGCTATTGCTGCTGTCCGCTGATATTCGGCAGAGGCTCCCGACTGCGCTGAGGCAGCCTATCGCGTCAGGCCGTTGGCGCGAGCTCCACGGTGCAATGCGCGCAACGCGAGGCCTTGAGAGGAATCGTCGAGAGGCATTGCGGATGAATGTCTTCACGATCAGAAAAACGGCGAAGGCGACTAGAAAGAACGTAACGACGTTGTTGACGAAAGCGCCGTAGGCGAGCGGAACCGCCCCCGCCTCACGCGCCTGCTCGAGTGTCGCGTAAGGGCCCGGGGA
>JBHEOA010000109.1:0-13659 GCA_046261835.1 Gemmatimonadota bacterium | reverse complement strand
GTGAGGGGTAGGCCGGCCGTGGGCTCCGTCGACGGCGCAGCGCTGCGGGGAGAGCGGGCGTTCGAGGATCTCCTGAGCGCCAACCTCGACTCTCTTTATCGTACGGCGCTCAGACTCTGCCGTGATCCCGACGACGCGCAGGATCTGCTGCAGGACGCCATCCTTCGGGCGTTCCAACGCCGAGAACAGCTCCGGGACTTCGGCGCCGGCCGCTGGTGGCTCTTCAAGATCCTCGTGCGCACCCATCTGAACTGGGTGCGCGCCGCCAAGCGCCGCCGCGTGAGCGTCGAGAGCGATCTCGACGAGGGCCGGTTCGAGAGTGCGCTCGCGGCCTGGGCGCTGCAGGAGCAGGGGGATGACTGGCTCGATCGGCTCGCCGTGAGACAGAACGTTCGCCAGGCTGTCGAGGAGATCGATCCCCGCTTCCGCGTCGTGCTCCTGCTGTCGGATGTGGAGGAGTTCTCCCAGCGAGAGGTCGCCGCGATCCTGGATCTGCCGGAGGGCACCGTCGCCTCGCGGCTCTTCCGCGCCCGTCGAGCGCTGCGGGAGATCCTCTCGCGTGAATCCCCGGAGGCGGTCAAGAACGACAGGAAAGCGAGTGAGATGACATGAGCGATTCCTGTGGACATGCCCGGCGACTCCTCTGGCCGGATGCGGGCCTTCGCGCGGCCGACGAGGCGACCGTCGCCGCACGGCGTCATTCCGGTGCATGCCGAGACTGCCGCGCGTTCTTCGCCGACATGGCGGCCGTGCGGGACGCGGTCCGCGCCTCGCTCTCGGACGATGCCATGCCGACGGAGCTGCGGGAGCGGATCTATGGCCGGCTGGCCGAGGCTCGTTCGGCGCGTGCCCGTTCCGGGTGGCGCAAGGGGGTGACCGCCGCGGCAATCGCCGCCGTACTGGTGGTCGGGGCGCTCCTTCTGCTCCCTTCGCGTTCTCCCGTCGCTCCGCTCGTCTCGATCCTCGCCGCCGAGCACGCCAAGGCCGTGGGCGGCGACCGCCTGATCTCCGCGGACAGGAGCGAGATCGAGCGGTGGCTCTCGGCGCGCGTGCCGTTCGCCGTCCACGTGCCCGAGTTCAGCGGCGGGAGTCTCAGCGGTGCGCGGATCTGCCTCACCGAGGACGGCCGCGGAGCGGTGGTCGAGTACGCCGTAGGCGACCGGCCGCTGTCGTATTTCGTGCTTCCGTCCTCTTCGGAACCCCCGCCGATGCGCGTCGGGCTCACACGCGCCGCCGAGAGCGGCTACCGGATGGTGCTGTGGCGCGACGCCGGACTCGTCCACGCGTTGGTGGGCGCACTCAGCGAGGACCAGCTCGACCGCTTCGCACGCGAGTGCATCGTGCAAGCGATGCGCCTCGCGAGCTGCGGCACGCTCCGGCACTTCACCTCGTCCTGAAGGAGGGATCAGCGATGCGCAGGATCGTTCTCGGCGCCGTCGCCGGCGTCCTCGCCGGCATTCTCTTCGGCGTCATGATGCAGATGATGACCGCCCCGACACCCGAAGGGACGCGGGTGCCCATGATGGCGATGGTCGCCATGGTCGTGGGCTCCACCAGCCTGGCCGTGGGCTGGGTTTACCATCTGTTCAACAGTGCCGTCATCGGCGGGCTCTTCGGACTGCTTCTCGGTGGACGCGTCCACTCCATCGGCGGCGGACTCGGCTGGGGCGCGGTCTGGGGGATCGTGTGGTGGGTGCTCGGGGGTCTCATCCTGATGCCCCTGCTTCTGGAGATGCCCGCGTTCGCTCCCCTGATGATGCCGGAGATGCGGATGGTCGCCGTGGGGAGCCTGTTCGGCCATCTGATGTACGGTCTCGTCCTCGGCGCGGGATACGGCAAGCTGAGCCCCCGCGCAAGGGCCGGGTCACCCGCCGCCTCGGTGCGGGTCGGATGAGGAGGGCCCGGCGTGGAGGCGTTCGGGCCGCCAACGTGAGGACCTGAGGAGGTAAGGAGGAAGACTCATGGACGAGAGCAAGATCCAGCACGCCATCGGCTCGACCGCGCGTGCGCTCGGGAAGGAGATGACCGGAGGCGGAGGCGAGAAGGGGACACGCGGTCTGGTCGACTGGCCGGAGGTCGATCGGGTCCTCGAGGACTGGCCGGACATCTCGCGGAAGGCGGCCCGAGCGACGCTCGAGAAATACGGGCCTCCCAACGAGGCCACGCCGAGCCTCCTCATCTGGTACGACAACGCTCCCTGGAAGCGGACGATCGTCTACCGGGACGAGGTGCCGCACAACTTCCCCAAGCCCCACACCGACGTGCTGGAACAGTTCGTCGACTACCGGGTGCCGGTCGACAAGTACGACGACATAGCCGCCTTCGACGGGAGCGTGATTCCCGAGCGTACGAAGGGCGAGCTCTCAGCGCGCTGCGACATGGAGGAGATGAACTATCTGGCGCTGAACCTCGGGCACGAAGTGGCGACGGGCGTGAAGACCGTCGAGGAGGCCCGCGAGGCGTATGCCCAGCAGGCGACCGCGTTCATGATGGGACGCGATGCGCCGTACACGCAAGGTCTTCGTTTCGAGCCCGGTGATGGGACGGCTGACCTGGATGAGACGACGATGGGGCCGATGATGAAGGAGATGGTCTCGCCGAAGGGGTCCTAAGCGCGTAGCGGCGTTCTCGTCGCGTTTTTTCCGCCGTGCGCGATCGGCACGGCGTTCGATCCGATCCTCGTCGAGAGACGTCGCATCTGCGGCGTCTCCGGCGTCGTGTACAATTCCCACGTTTTGATGTAGGGCCGCGCGACGGCGAGCCTGTGGTCACAGGTCGGCCGGCGCGCGGCCATCAACCGATCGACGAGGAACGATGAACGACGTCGTTGTTCCCGCTCTGCTCGAGTACATGAACTGGGCTTTGTTCCTTCTCCGGATCTGGATCGCGCTCCTGTTCGGGTGGAGCGGCTGGTCGCACGTGACGAAGCCACGCGAGCGGGGGGAGGGCCTCGGGATGTCGCCCGCGGCGACCTTCGGCCTCGGGGCTGTCGAACTGCTCGGCGCGGTTTTCCTGGTCATCGGCCTATGGGAGCAGGCCGCCGCCGGCGCCTTCATCGTCGTCATGCTCGGCGCCGTGTGGAAGAAGGCCTTCGTCTCTGGAAGACCGGCTTCTGGGGCGAAGGAGCTTCCGGGTGGTACTACGAGCTCCTGTACCTCTTCTGCAACGTCGTGATCCTGACGACGGGCGGCGGCTCGATCGGTGTCCGCTGACCCTCGGTCTCGAGACCCCGAGAACGCGGCCGCTCCGCTTGCGCGGCTCGTTCCCCACGGGCGACATCAGTACGTCAGCCGAGGCCGAACGGTCCTGACGACCTCCCTCGACGGGTTCATCGACGGCCGCGGGGATCACGGACTTTTCGTGCACGAGACGCGACTGGTGTCGCGGCTGAAGTACACAATCGACGGCCGGGATCCCCACCCCGTGGCGCTTTCCAACGTGGAGCAAGAGTCGTGGCTCGGATATTACATCCTGGCGCCTCCGAACCGTGAGGCGGAACAGGCGGACCAGGGGAGCGGCCAGATGGAGGCGGCGGCGCAGCAGACGCTCGAGCTGAGGATCTGGCGCCACGTCGGAGTGGGACTCCACGAGGACGTCGACCTCACGAACTACACGCGTGAGCCGATGTCCTTTCGGCTGGCGCTCGAGCTGGACGGCGATTTCGCGGATCTCGTCGAGGCGCGCTCGGGCGAGCGCAAGCAGTCGGGGGAGCGGAGCGTCCAGTGGGAGGCGACCGCGCGCGGCGGGGCCCTCGTCCTCCGCTATCGAGTCGAGCGCGCCTACGACCATGGACAGGAGCGCGGCACAGCCCGCCTCGATCGCGGTCTGCGCGTCGAGGTGACGGCTTGCCCCGGTACGAGGTGGGAGTCGGGGGCGGTGATGGTCGATGTGGAGCTGGCGCCGGGCGCGACGTGGCACGCCTGCGTCGACTACATCCCGCTCGAGGAGGGGGAGCCGCTTCCCGGCCCCGGTGCCGCTTGCTACGGAGGGGAGGACGAGGACGACGATTGGGAGCGCCGTCGACGCGCGTTCTTGCAGTCGGCCACCTGCTTCAGCTCAGGCGAGAGCCGCACGCTGGGGCCGCTCATTGCGTCCGCGGTCGAGGCAGCCAAGCGCGACCTGGCCGCCCTCCGGCTCTACGACCTCGATCACGGCCGCCACCACTGGGTCCCTGCCGCGGGGCTGCCGAACTACGTCGCACTCTTCGGCCGCGACGTGCTCACCGCGGCATGGCAGATGGCCCTGACCGGACCGGAGGTGATGGCGGGCGCGCTGGAAGAGCTGCCGCGATGGCAGGGGAGGGAGGTCGACGACTGGCGAGACGAGGAGCCCGGCCGGATGCTCCACGAGGCCCATTCCGGGCCGCTCGAGGTGCTCAACGTAAACCCGCGCGGACGTTACTACGGCTCCGTCACGACCTCGCCCGCGTACGCGGTCGTTCTCTCCGAGTACTGGCACTGGACCGGAGACTTGGAAACCGTGCGCCGCCTCGCTCCCCACGCCATGCGGGCGATCGAGTGGATGGACCGCTATGGCGATCGTGACGGCGACGGCTTCTACGAGTACCTGTCGCGCTCCGATCAGGGGACCGAGAACCAGGGCTGGAAGGATTCGCGCGACGCGATCGTGCACGTAGACGGTTCGCAAGCGCCGCGACCGCACGCGATCGTGGAGGAACAGGGCTTCGCGTATCTCGCGAAGCGGCACATGTCGGAGGTCCTGTGGTGGCTCGGCGAAAGGGAACCGGCGAAGCGCCTGTTCCGGGAAGCCGGCGAGCTCAAGGAGCGCTTCAACGAGCGGTTCTGGATGGAAGACGAGGGCTTCTACATGATGGGATTGGACGCCGAGAAGCGGCCGATCCGATCCATCGGCTCCAACGTGGGCCACTGCATCGCGACCGAGATCGTGACGAAGGAGCGTGTTCCTGCCTGTGTGGAGCGACTGTTCAAACGGGACATGTTCTCAGGGTGGGGGATTCGGACGCTCTCCGCCGACCACCCCGCCTACAACCCGTACAGCTATCACCGAGGGACGGTGTGGCCGGTCGAGCAGGCTTCGTTCGCCCTTGGATTCCGCCGGTACGACTTGCCGGAGCGGGTGAATCTGCTCGCGCGCGTCCAGTTCGACGCGCTAGCGCTCTTCTCCGGCTATCGCTTGCCCGAAGTGTTCAGTGGCCACGAGCGCGGCCTGCGGGATCCGTTTCCGGCGCTGTACCCCCAGACGAACTCGCCCCAGGCGTGGTCGGCGAGCGCGGTGCTCTGCCTGCTGCAGGCGATGCTCGGACTCTACCCGTACGCGCCGCTGCGGATTCTGATCGTGGATCCGTATCTCCCGGCCTGGTTGCCGGAGATCACGCTCCACGACCTGCGAGTCGGCAAGGCGCGTGTCACGCTGCGCTTCCGACGTCGCCGCAACGGCAAGACGTCCGTGGAGGTGAAGGAGAAGCGCGGGCGTTTATTCGTGGTTCGGCAGGCGAGCCCATGGTCCCTCACGGCGACCTGGCCCGAGCGGCTCAAGGACCTTCTCATGAGCCTCGTACCCGGGTCGGCGTAACACCCTACGGGAACCGCACCATCCCGAAGAGCTCGATCCCCATCGTGTTTTGGCATGGGTCGCGCCTCGCGAAAATCGAGTTGCCTCTGTATACCCAGGGGGGTATAATAGAGCACGATGCGATCACCCGACCGGAGGTGCCGATGACGAGAGAGACCTGCGCCGATACGGTCTACCTCGACCAGGAGGTCGAGAGAGCGCTTCACCACCGCTTGAGCCGCATCGAGGGACAGGTCCGCGGCATCAAGAGGATGCTCGCGGACCACGAGAGCTGTGACGAGATGCTGATCCAGCTCGCGGCACTCAAGAGCGCGGTCAACGGCGCGGCGCGCCAGCTCCTGGAGGGCCACATGGAGACGTGCGTCCTGGAGAGCGTGCGCGCCGGCAGCGGCGAGGAGGCGTTCCACCGCTTCAAGGACGCGCTCGACCAGTTCCTGCGCCACACGTGAGAACCCGAGCCAGCCGGGAGACGGCGGTCCTGTCCTTTCTTTCGCCCGTGGCGGCAACGTTCGACCGATCGGCGGCCAACGTCATGGCCCGGTTCTGCCACTTCGTCTTCTTCCTGGCGGATCGCGAGGCGGGGGAGGCGTGGATCGCGCGCCATCCGGGCACGTTCCTCTGCTCCCTCGAGGAGGGATATTCGCTCGGCCGGCGGCTCAACGCGCGTAACTTCGGCCCGGCCCTCGCGCGCCGCGAGGCGGCCGCGGCGGGGGAGGGGCGATGAAGTCGCTCTTCTCCGCGCTGGGCGCGGTCGGTGCCGCGTTCGCCGCGTCGCTGTGCTGCAGCGGGCCCCTGCTCTACGTCGCCTTCGGCATCGGCGGGGCGGGGCTCGCGAGCACGTTCGAGCCGTTCCGGCCGTATCTCCTCGGGCTCACCGCGGTCCTCCTCGGCCTCGGTTTCTACTCCGTCTACGGCCCCGGCCCCCGCTGCGCGCCCGACGATCAAGCCGCCAAGCGGCTCCGGCGCCGCAAGGCGATGCTCTGGACGGGCGCGATCCTGGCGCTCGTGTTCGCGACGTTTCCCACCTGGTCGACCTGGATCCTCTGAGGAGGCGAACATGATCGGTTCATGGAAGCTCCCTGCACTCGCCGTCGCCGGCGCGATCGGCGCGGTGACGTTCCTCTGCCCGGCGTGCGGCCGCGGCGGCCGCGCCGAGGGCCCGTCGCCGTCGGTCTCCGAGCCCGCCGCTTCCACCACCGGAGCGGCGGGGGCTCCCTCGGCGGCGATCGCGACGGTCGAGTTCGACGTCGCCGGCATGACCTGCGGCGGCTGCGCCACGGCGACCGAAGTCGCGCTGAAACGGCTGGACGGCGTCCGTTCGGCCGAGGCGGAGTACGACGAAGAGACCGGCGCCGGTCGTGCGGTCGTCCAGTACGATCCCGCGAAGGTTTCGCCTGAGCGCATGATCGAAGCGGTCGACGCGGTCGGGTTCCATCCGACGGTGCGGGCCCATGGAGGTGGCGGGAGCTGAGGCGCCGGCCGGCGGGCGAAGTGAAGGTTCCCAGCTCCGCGTCACGCACGCGTTCTGCTGCGCGCTCGCGGTCGGAAGAGTGAAGCACGCCGTGCGCCGAGATCGGCAGCGGTATCGCAAGCTTTCGGTGGCGGGGGATTAGCGATGATGCACGCGGATAAGTGGGGGCCGCTGGGCAGCATCGTGACTGGGCTCTGCTGCCTGGGAGTGTCGCCGGTTGTGGGTGCGCTGGCGGCGGCGGGCCTGGGGTTTCTACTCCGGGACGCGATCCTGATCCCGCTTCTGATCCTGTTTCTCGGGGTGACAATGTGGTCTCTCCGTCGCGACCGCGCGCGCCATGCGCGCGCCGCGCCCGAGCGACTGGGGTTGGGAGCGTCGCTTCTCACCCTGGCCCGATTGTGGATCGCCGGTGCCGTGACGGTCTTCGGCTTGGTTCTCCTGGTTCTCGCATCCATATGGAACGGGTGGCTGGTGTGGCGTGGACGCGCCGCGCGGGCCACGTGAAGGGAGGCGCGGAATGGCGCGATACGATCTGGTGGTCGAGGGGATGACGTGCGAGCACTGCGCGGAGAAGGTGCGCGGGGCCCTGGTCGACGTCGACGGCGTCCTGGAGGCCGACGTGTCGCTCACCAAGGGTCAGGCGCAGGTGCAGGCGAGCGGGCCGACGACCGTCGACGCTCTCTTGGAGGCGGTGCGCGAAGCCGGCTATAGGGCCCGCCCGGCTGGGCGTGACGGCCCCGAGCGCCCGGACGACGACCGGTCGGCGGCGAAACGCCTTTTGCTGATCCTTGGTGGCGGCTCGGCGGCGTTCGCGGCCGCGATCCGCGCGGCCGATCTCGGCGCCCGAGTCACGATGATCGAGCGCGGGACGATCGGCGGGACGTGCGTCAACGTCGGCTGTGTGCCGTCCAAGACGCTGATCCGGGCGGCCGAGATCCACCACCATCGGGCGCATCACCCGTTCGACGGTATACCGGCGACGGACGGGCGCGTCGATCTCGGGCGCCTCGTCGCCCAGAAGGACGAGCTGGTCGTGCGGCTCCGGCGGGAGCGGTACCGGGATGTCCTGGCCGAGTACCCGTCCGTCGAACTCGTGGCCGGCGAGGCGCGGCTCACTGGATCCCGCTCGGTCGCCATCCAGCTGGGCGACGGCGGGAATCGGGAGGTCGAAGCGGACCGGATCGTGATCGCCACCGGTTCGCACCCCTGGACGCCGCCGATCGAGGGGCTCGCGGAAACACCCTATTGGACGAACGTCGAGGCGCTCGCGGCCGGCGAAGTCCCGCAGCGGCTTCTGGTCGTGGGGGGCTCCGCGGTCGGGGCCGAGCTGGCACAGATGTATGCCCGCCTGGGAAGCCGCGTGACCCTCCTCGAGGCGCTGCCGACGCTCGTCCCGAACGAGGACGCCGAGCTGGGCCGCGCGCTCGCCGGGTACTTCGCTGACGAGGGGATCGAGATCCACACCGGGGCCGCGGTGCGCTCAGTGGAGCGGCGGAGCGAGGGAGTCCGGCTCGTGGCAGAGGTCGACGGCGGCGAGCGAGCATTCGAAGGCGACCGCCTGCTCGTTGCGACGGGACGGCGGGCGAACGTCGACGCCCTCGACCTCGAGGCCACCGGCGTGGAGACGGACCGCAAGGGTTTCGTCATCGTCGACGAATCGATGGAGACGACGAGTGGGGGAATCTTCGCCGCCGGCGACTGCACGCCGCACCCGCAGTTCGTCTACGTGGCGGCGAAGGCGGGGACGATCGCCGCCGAGAATGCGGTCGGCGAAGGCGGCGCCCGGCTCGACCTGTCGGCGATGCCCGCGGTGACCTTCACCGACCCCCAGGTCGCCTCGGTCGGGCCGACGGAGGAGCGGGCGCGCGAGCGCGGTGAGGAGGTCGTGGCGCGCACGCTCGCGATGGAGGACGTCCCGCGGCCTCTAGCCAACCGCGACACCCGCGGGATGATCAAGATCGTCGCTCGCGAGTCGGACGGGCGGATCCTCGCCGTCCACGTCCTCTCGCCGGCCGCCGGCGAGGTGATCCAGACTGCGGTCCTCGCCGTGAAGCTCGGCCTCTCGGTCGGCGATCTGGCAGATGCTCTGTTCCCCTATCTCACCGAGGTCGAAGGTCTCAAGCTCGCAGCCCAATCCTTCACGCGAGAGCCCGCGCACCTCTCCTGCTGCGCCGGATAGGCGGCGAGCCGTCGATCCAGTGTGAGTCTCCTTACGTGGCCCGGGTTCTGGCCCGGCGACAGTTCTCGGATGAAAAGCGGCGGAACCAGACATGACCGAGGCCGGTTCAGTGGGAGGCGATACACATCTATGGGATATCGCAATGAAGACTCAACGAAGGAGGAGAGACGTGGACGCGATCGATGCTTGCGCTGTTCCTGCTCTACGCCCTGACCGTGGCCCCCTCGTGGGCCCAGGGGCGTGATCGCAGCGGCGTAGCCGGGCGGGACCTGATCTCGCTCGGCGGGGCGGAGGCGCTCGTCACCTAGAATGTGGGCGGAGCCCGCGCTGCTGCATGAATTCTCGACACATCTGGTGTCTTGGAGCAGGAACGGACATCTCGATGCTCTTGGTCCGCTCGCGCGGCTTGGTCACGTGCGACCAGCCACTCCAGCCGAAGAGGATGGCGAGCCAGATTCGGAGGAGGAAAAGGGCCAGATCCGAGTAGTCGAGGAGCGCGGAAACAGCACGTCATTCATCGTTCACTCCTCCGTGTCGCGGATCAGGTTCCGAGACCGCGCGTTGAGAACGAGCACGACGGAGACGGCCATGACGACGATGGAGGCGAGGAACAGGTGCGTCTCGCCTTCGGTAAGCCCCAGGATGCCCCATGGGTCGATGATCTGCTTCCAGCTCGCGGCGGTGGAGATCGCGTTGACGACGAGCTGGATCCAAGCCGTCACGAGGGGCAGCACGCCTACGGCGAGAGCCAGGCCCAGAAGGATCTCAGCGGCTCCGGCAAGCCGTATCGCGGCTCCGCCCACATCGAGCCCGTAGAAGTGCGAAAAGATCCCGATCGATCCCTCCGTGGCGATCAGTTTGTCGAGGCCCCAGGCAATGAGAAAGAGTCCCATGCCGATCCTGAGGATCGGCATCGTCCAGCGTGAGACCCGAATTTCGTGCGTCGTGGTCATGTCCACCCTCCTTTAGTTGCTGTCCGCTCGGCACCCGTCACCGCGCACGATAAGAGGCGGCAAACGGCACGTGAATGATCACCGCGATAGCGACTCCTCGTGGGACCACAGGTCGTAAGGGGTCGCGCGCGCGCGTGCTAGCGCTTCCGCGAAGTGCGGCCGTGCAGGATCGTCCGTGGGGGTCTGCGCGAGGAGCTCGACGAAGAACCGTTCGTAGAATGCGTCCGGCCGCACGCGGATACGTCCGAACACCCGCGCCACGCCGGCCGGTGCAGGGCCCCGCCACGCGATCTCATGCCGCTCACCGTAAGGTATCCGAGTGCCGGCGCGCTCGACCCAATCCGCGCCATCGAAGACCACGTCGCGCCGGAGCGTTGTGCGGCGCGTCGCGAGCGTGTCGCCGCGGGCACCGACGAACGCCAACTCCAAATCGATCGCGGGAGTCACGTACGTCGGAAGGTGGTGGCCGGTCCTGGTGTTCGCGAGACCCAACCGGATTTCGAAATCGGCTGCCCGCGGGTCGCCCCGCACGATCCATTCGGACGTCGCACCCGAGCGTACCGTCTCGGAGTCGTGGATCCCACGCCACAGATGCCGGCGATCGGGCATGTGGCACGCCTGGCAGCCGACGCCGCGGGCGGCGTACGGCGTCGCCTCCCATTCGCGCAGCGTGTTCTCGAGCGGCTTGCCGTTGGGGGCGGGCTGCTCGAACTGGTGGCAGGCCGCGCAGAAGCGGCTGTCCTCGAAGGCCGGCGTGCGGATAGCGCCCTCGTGTGGGATGCCCGCGGGTACCGGGCTCAGCGAGCCGTTCCGGCGTAGGGGCCCGAAGCGGCGCCTTCTCCCGGACAGGTTCCCCGCGGCAAGCGACGATCACGGTCGCAGCGACGATTCCGACCCAACGTCCCCTGGAGCTCAGGACCTCCTCCCCAAGCGACCGATCTGGATCACAGTGCGATCGATGCGTAGCCGATCGGGGTAGCGGAAGAACGGCCGGCTGATCGTGAGCTTGACGAGTGTCCCGTCGGGTGCGCTCGCGATCGCGGTGAAGAGCCGCTGTTGGTCGTGGTGGCCACCGCTCTCGATTGCATGGTCCATCAAGACGTGGTCCACGAGAGGCCGATAGAAGGCGCGCACCTGCTCGAACGCATCCTGGGTCGCGTAGACCCGCTCGCCGAAGCGAGCCGGGAAGAGGGCCGCAGGCTCGCCGTCGGCGATCCACGCGGCCCGCATCGCGGTTACGAGGGTGGTGGCCTCGTCGGTGCCGGGGTAGAGCGGGACATCGAAAGCCCGCGGCCCGGCCCATGCGGCGTGGGCGGCGGCTTCCGGAGAGGGCTCACTCGGGGCCGCCGCCCGACCGTTCTCCCTGGTCTTCTCGGAGAGCGGCGCGCCGCGTCCGCACGAAGCGCCGATCGCCACAGCGGTGATCGCGAGCAAAGCGTGCGGACGCGGTAGGGTCCGGAGACGCCTCATGCATAAGAATAGACACCGGGCGGAACGCGAGTTCTTCCGCCGTCCGGAAGAATTCTGAACCCTCAGGTGTCCCGGAGATTGAGAGGGCGCTGGTCGAGCGACCGCTACCTAGGAGAGAAATATGGACCTGGTTCATCACACTCGTTTTCTGGCATTCGCCGGAATCGTTGCTCTCGGTTGGTCATGTCAGGGGACGGGCGACACGGGCTCCGCCGAGGACTCGGGGGGCACTGCCGCGGTCAACCCGGCAGCCGATGTGTCGGCTCCGGCGTCCACGAGCGAGGGCGAAGTCGTCGGGTACGTCGTCGACACGTCGTGCTACCTCGCGCAAGGGCTCAAGGGCGACGGCCACCGCCAGTGCGCGGAGATCTGCGCCAACCAGCTAGGGATCGCCCTCAACCTCCTCGACGACCAGGGGAGGCTGTGGCATCTCGTCGATGACGACATGCCCGGCCATGATCAGAATCCGACGGTCGTCCAGTACGCCGAGCAAAGAGTCCGGGCGACGGGTACACTGATCGAGAAGGGCGACAACCGAGCGATCGTCGTCAATGACGTCGCGCTGCTCGAGGGCACCGCGAACCCTGCCGCGCTCGCGGCCTCGATCGACCCTCAACTAGGGCGCACCTTCAACACGACTCCCGCCGCCAATCCCTGCGCCAGTAGCCGGCCCGAGCCGGCACGGAACCCATGCGCCGGACAGAACCCGTGCGCGGGCAAGCCGAATCCGCGCGCGGGCCAGGCGAATCCCTGCCAGGCGAACCCCTGCGCCCCGCAGACCTGACCCTCGATCGAAGGCGGGCCGGCCCATGCGCCGGCCCGCCTTCCTCCACGTGGCGGCGGAGGTGGTTGCACAGGGTCTTTGATCCAGTATCAACCCCCGGGGTAAAATCTGCGCCGTGCCGTGGCCCGCGAGTCGAACAAGCGGATCCTCGGCACCTTCCTGCTGCGCCCCATGACACTATGGGGCCTGGCACCGGTGTTCGCAGGAGCTAACCGGCCGGCCACGGACTCCATCGGTTATGTTTCCGCGCGATGCAGAGCAGGGAGACATGACCGAAGGAAGCCAGCTGCGCGAGCGACTGGCGCTCGGATCGCTCGAGTACGAGATCGCTCCGATCGCCAACACGCTCCCCTACATGCTCGGCGGGCTCACGTTCGCCGGAATCGTGATCCTGATCGTTTCCGGCGTCGTGCTCGACCAGTTCTACGATCCCAGCACGGCCGGCGCTCACGACAGCCTGATCTATCTCATGACCCGCGTCCCGCTCGGTGTTTGGCTGCGTGCGCTCCACTGGTGGGCGGCAAGCGTCGTGCTGGTGTCCGTGACCGCTCACCTGGCGTGGGTCTTCTGGCGCCGCTCCTACGCGCGACCGCGCGAGGCGACGTGGTGGAGCGGGGTGGCGATGCTGGCCCTCCTCTTCGCGCTCGCGTTCACGGGCACCGTTCTGCGCACCGACCAAGAGGGGGGCGAGGCGCTCGCCCACGCCGTGGCCGGTGCGGCCCTCCTGGGTGTGGTCGGGGCCCCGCTCCACCCCGACTTCGCGCCCGGCGCGACGCTCCTGGCACGCATGCACGCGGCCCACGTCTCGATGCTGCCCATCCTCCTGATCGCTCTGGTCGCATTCCACTTCTGGCTCATCCGCCATCTCGGGATCCACGCGATGGGCCCCCGAACCCTACCGTTCACCACCCACCTGCGTCGGCTCTCCGGCTACTCCCTGTTGCTCGCGGCGGGGCTCGGCGCAGCCGCGGCCGCGTTTGCGCCGGGCTTGGGGTTTCCGGCGGTCGGAGGCGTCGAGGTCACCAAACCGTACTGGCCGTTCCTGTGGATCTACGCGGCAGAGAACACGATGGGCTTGTGGGGTATGATCGTCGCGCCCGGGGCGCTATTCCTGTTCCTTGCGGCAGTGCCGCTCATCGACCGGCGCACCACGCCCCGCCGGCGCTGGGTGGTTGCATTCGGCGCGGTCGTGCTGGCGGCGCTGGTCGGGGCACTTGTCTACGGCGCCCTGGCCCCTCAGGTTCAGCAT
>JBHEOA010000108.1:0-4070 GCA_046261835.1 Gemmatimonadota bacterium | reverse complement strand
CGTCGCGATCGCCGTGCTGGTCGTGTGGGGCCTGTGGTGGTGGCAAAATCCATGGTTCGCGCGGGCGATCTGGTGTCTCGTTGCGCTCAGGCTGCCTACACTCGTCGAGGGTACGTTCTTCGGCGGGAGCATCGCGGAGCTTCCGCGCTCGCTTTACCTGGCGGCCGCGATCGTGGTCCTCGTCAACCTGTGGGCGCTCGCGCGCGCAGCATGGGACGTGTGACGCCCTGAAAGCAGAAGGGCGGCCGGAGCCGCCCTTCTGCCTCGAACCAGTAGCCGCTCAGTCGAAGCCGAGCAGGATCCTCTCGACGATCGCGTCTATCGGCGAGTAACTGCGGTCATAGCGGGGATCGAGCAAGACGAAGTCGCCGCGCCGGAAGATCGACCTGCCTCGTGCGTCGAAGACGTCGCGTTGGACACCGAGCCCGAACCCTTTCTCGAGACACCACCGGCGACCATACACCGGGTGACCTCGGCCGTCACGGCAGAACGCTGGACCGTGCCCTCCTCGCTGCTGAATACGATATCGGCGTTCGAATTCGTCACGATCCATGACGATGGTGCGCCCACGCGCGTCGCGGAGGACGACGACGTCACTTCGATCGTGGCCCCCTCTCCGCCAATCATCGTCGCGATCACGCCAGACGACGTCGCGGTCACGCCACCGATCATCGCGACGACGCCACCCCTCATCATCGTCATCATCATCGTCGTCATCATCGTCATCGTCGCGATCGCGCCAAACGTCGTCGCGCCGATCTATGCGACGATCGCGCCGATCATCGTCGTCGTTGTTGCGTTGCTCGATACGTCGGGGGCGACGAGCATCGTCGTCGCGATCGCGCCGCTGCGCCGAGAGCTCGGTAGGGATCGCCAAGGCTAGGATTGCCAGGAGAAGCCAGACCAACGACCGCATTGAGGTACACCTCCTGAACACGCTGGTGGTCAATCGCGGCCCGGCCCTATGAAGGGCTACCCGGCGCCCTAGCCTGGGTTCCATCTACGATCCGCCGCGTCCCTTTCGTCTTCCTCGGCTTGACACCGTCAGGACCCGTCCTTATATCGTGCGCGGCGCCGACCGAGTGAGGGATTTCGTACGGCGGGCGCCACCTGGCGTACTCGGCTCGATCCTCCTTCCCCCGGGCGCATGTATCGCGAGATCCTCGTTCCGGTAGACAACTCGCAGCACTCCGACTGGGCGGTCGACCGCGCGATCGAGCTTTGCGGCCAGTCGGGTGGGCGGATCACCGGAAACCACGTCTACGCCGCACGGCTCCACGACGTCCGCTTCCGCCAGCTCGAGACCGGTCTCCCCGCTCAGTTCCAGACGCCGGAAGAGATCAAGCGCCAGCGGAAGATCCATGACAAGCTGATCGAGAAGGGACTCCAGCTCATCTCGGACTCCTTCCTCGATCAGGTGGAGCGGCGCTGCCGCGAGGCGAGCGTGGCGGTGACGCGGCAGCTTCTCGAGGGGATCCACTACGAGGAGCTGATCCGAGAGGCGAACGGCGGCGAGGGTCGTCTTCCCTCGCTGATCGGCTTCGATCCCAACATCGCCGACAAGTACGACGGGGGGAGCCGCGTCCGTGGCGACGTCCGGATCGGAGCGGATGGCCGGCTCGTCGCCGAGGACGAAGCGCTCGAGGAGAAGCTCGCCGGCACCTCCCAGCGGGCCTACGATCTGGTGGCGATCGGCGCCCACGGCCTGGGTCGGCAGGCCGCGAGCCAGCTCGGGGGTGTCGTTGCCCGCGCGCTTCGGGGGATCGAGAAGGACCTCCTCATCGTCCGCGACGACCGGCCCCTCGCGGGCGGCCGGATCCTCATCTGCGTCGACGGCTCGGCCTACTCGTACAAGGCGATGCGGGTCGCCCTCGATCTCGCCCGCGCCTACGGCGCCAAGCTCTTCGTCGCCAGCGCCTTCGACGTCGAGTACCACCACGTCGTGTTCCACAACATCAAAGACGTGCTGTCGGTCCAGGCCTCGAAGGTTTTCAAGTTCGAGGAGCAAGAGGAGCTACACAACAACATCATCGACAAGGGCCTGCTCAAGCTCTGCCAGGCGAACATCAAGCGCGCCGAGGTGATGGCGCGTGACTTCCCCGACGTCGAGGTGGAGACCCAGATCCTCATCGGAAAACCCTTTCAGGTCGTGCTCCAATGGGCGGAGGAGGTCGATCCCACCCTCCTCGTCTTCGCACGGCACGGCTCGCATCGTATCGACGGCACCGACCTCGGCTCCCAGGCCGAGAACCTGGTCCGTCTCGCGCCTTGCAACGTGCTCCTCGTCGGCACGACGGAAGTGCATCCCGAGCAGATCCCGTGGATCGAGGAGGATGGGGAGACGGGGCTCGAGTGGGCACCCGAAGCCGAGGTCCGGATCCTCCGAGTGCCGCCGTTCGCTCTGGGGATCGCGCGGCGGGCGGTCGAGGAGTTCGTTCTCGAGCACTACCATCCAGTAATTCAGGGAAACGGCCACGGCGCACCCGATGACGGCCCGTCCGGAAATGGCAAGCAGCAAGTGGCGTCGCTTCCAACCGTGACCAACGAGCGGCTGGACGAAGCGATTCGCGCGCTCCTTCCCACCCACATGCAGCTAATCATGGGGATCGGAACCGCCGAGGAGCTGGCCCTTGCGGAGGTCAAGGCCGAGGAGGCGATGCGCCGCACCGTCATCGAGGGGAGCGATGGCGACGAAGCGCCTGCGACGCGGATCGTCGAGGCACGGTGCCCGGTGACGGGACAGGTGAGCCCGCGCGAGTGGATGGTGCGCGACCCGGTCGTCTGGACCGAAGAAGCCTTCGAGCGGCTCGGCCTCGTGCCGCTGATCGCGCGCCCGCTGGCGCGGAACTGCGTCGAGAAGTTCGCCCGGGAGCACGCGATGTGGCGCGTGACCACCGTCGTCATGGACGAAAACAAGCAGGCCATGATCGAGGGCGACGAGTTCGACACCGACACGATGCTCGTCATGTTCAAAGAGCTCCAGTCGAAGCAGCTCCGAGCCGAGGCGGAGGGTGTTGATGGCCTGACGCCGGAGATGCGGCGGTTCATCGAAGAGGCCAAGGCGGCCGGGGTGACCCGGTGCCCGATCCGCGACCTCGAAGCGCGCGTCGACAAATGCCCGGTCGACTTCCGGATGGCGACCCCCGAGGAAGCGCGCAGGGCGGTCGAGTCGCTGGTTTCGGGCGGGGCCGCTCCGTCAGAGTTGGATGACGCTGGGAATTCGCGTTCGGGAGCCGCGAGCGAGTGATCCCATCCGCAACCCGTGAGACGACCTCCGTCTGGGATCCCGCTCCGGCGCACGATCCCGCCGCCGCCGGCCCGGCGCCGTTCCCTCACGTGGTGGCGTGGAACCTGACCCGGCGCTGCAACCTTGCATGTGCTCACTGCTACATCTCCGCCGGATCGTGGCACGCGGGCGCGGAGGAGCTCGCGACGGCCGAATGCATGCGGATCGTCGACGAGATCCTGGCCGTCAACCCCGCCCCCATGCTCATCCTCTCGGGGGGAGAGCCCCTGCTGCGCGAAGACCTCGAGGCGATCGCCGATCGGGCCACCGCGCGCGGCGCGACGGTCGTCGTGGGGACCAACGGCACGCGGCTCAGCGCGGATCGGATCACCTCGCTCCAGGCGGCCGGCGTCCGCGGCGTCGCGGTCTCTGTCGACTCGCTCGATCCCCACTACCATGACCGTTTCCGCCACGGTGAAGGAGCCCTCGGCGGCACGATGGCCGCCGTCGATCGGCTCCGTCGCAAGGGGCTCGACTTCATCGTCCAGACGACAGTCACGCGCGGCAATCGCGCCGAGATCCCCGCTATCGCGGAGTGGGCGGCCGAACGCGGGGCGGTGGCGTTCAACGTCTACTTCCTCGTCCAGACCGGTCGGGGCGCAGGGATGCGCGGGCTCGATCCTGAGGAGAACGAGGCGGTATTGGCCGAGCTGGTCCAGCTCGAGCAGCGCTACCGCGGGCGCATGCTCGTGCGGTCGAAGTGCATGCCGGCGATCATGCGGCGTGCCTGGGAGGACGACCCCGACTCACCCCTCCTCGCATACGCCACCCGGTGCCCGTGCGG
>JBHEOA010000107.1:0-5852 GCA_046261835.1 Gemmatimonadota bacterium | reverse complement strand
GAGCGCCCCAAATGAGCCCCCGACTGTACGCCTCGAGCCCTTTCCATCACTTCGCGAAGTGGACCGCCCGCGCCACCGGCCATCCCGCAGCCTTCGGTGCAGCTCTGCTCCTCATCCTCGGCTGGATCGCGACCGGTCCCGTATTCAACTTCAGCGACACTTGGCAGCTCGTCGTCAACACGGCGACTACCATCGTCACGTTCCTGATGGGTTCCTCATTGAAAACACCCAGAACCGTGACGCCGAGGCGACCGCGCCGAGCTCTCGCGGGCTGCGGGGGCAAGCTCGATGTAGCGATTCCTGATCCGGTCGAGCTCGCGCTCGGTCAATTCCTCGAGATCTAGGAACGCGTTGTGCGCTCCCTGCGTCGCGCGGATCAACTCGTCCAGCTTGAGCTGCGCGCGGGCTGGGCGACATCGGAACGCCGGAGGTGGGGTCGTAGTGCCGCAGTTCATCGACGGTCTTGGTCGAGCGGCCCCGTTTCTCCTCATCGCAGTCGTGAGCCTCATCATCCGGGCCGTCCTCCCGCGCACGGAGCGGCGGCCCTTTCCGCTGCTTCGCGAAGTCCTCCTCATCCTGCCCGTCGTAGTGCTGTACTTCGTCGCGCACGGGCTAGCGCAGGTCCGGCCGCAGGAGGCCACGGCGCACGCAGAGCGGCTCATCTCGCTCGAGCGCGCGATCGGCATTTTCCACGAGCCGGGGTTCCAGGGCTTCGTTTTGCGCCACACGCTTCTGCTCGATCTTGCAAACTGGAACTACATGTGGGGCCATTGGCCCGTGATCATCGCGACGATCGTGTGGCTGGGGTATACGCACCCAAAGCGGCTCGTTCTCTACCGTAACGCGCTAATCCTTTCAGGGGTGGTCGGAATCGGCTTCTTTCTCGCCTATCCCGTGGCGCCGCCGCGCTTCATGACCTCGTTCGGCTTCGTGGACACGATCGCCCTGCGCTCTCATGCGTATCGGGCCCTCGAACCGCCCGCGTTCACCGACGTCTACGCGTCGATGCCTAGCTTACACGTCGGCTGGAATCTGCTCATGGGAATCGCGCTGGCACGCGAGGCGACGCACGCGGCCGTGAGGTGGCTCGGCTATCTGATGCCGATTGCGACGTAGGTCCCCGCCTGTAAAACGATGCCCGTGAGCAGCCAGAGGGGTTCGGCCCGGCGGAGAATCGTCTCGAACCGTTGCTCTTCGCCATGCCAGATAGCGAACGCGACGACCCCGGCCAGGACGACGAGGCCGCTCGCCCATGCACGCCGGCTCCAGCCGGCATCGCCACGGCTCAAGCGATGTTCAACTCAGCTCACTCGTCAGCGAGCGATACCCCGAGCCACTTGTTCTCGTAGAAAACCGGCGCGATCTCATAGCCTTCGACCCACGGCTGGACGAGGTCGGCGTCGACCGGGTGGACAGTGAAGATCCAGGGCGCGTCGGCTTCGACCAGCGAGTCGGCGCGCTGGTATAGATCGATCCGCTCCGCGTTGTCGAGCGTCCGCCGGGCAGTCGTGATCAGCGAGTCGAATTCCGCGCTCTTGTAGTAGGCAGCATTGCCTCCGGCCCCCGCCATGCCGCTGAAGAAGAGGGGATAGAGGAAGTTCTCGCCGTCGGGGTAGTCGGCGTACCAGTTGGCGAGGTAGGCGTCGAGCTCCCCCCGGTTCATCGCCTGCCGGACCGCTGTCCAGTCACGCTGCTGGAGGTTCATCGTGACGCCGACCTGGGCGAGGTTGGCCTGGACCGCCTCGAGGAAGCGCTGGTTGAGGGCGAGCGAGCGGAAGTAGATGTCGAAGCTGAGCCCCTCCGCGCCCGCTTCGCGCAGCAGCGCCCGGGCGCGCTCAGGATCGTAGCCGTAGGGCTCGCCGCCCTCGCGAAAGCCCGGGACCTCCGGCGGGATCGGTCCGTGGGAGCGGATCATCTCGCCGGGATAGATCGTGCGCGCGATCGTCGCCACGTCGATCGCGTGGTTGAGCGCCCGCCGCACGCGCGGATCCTGGAACTTGGGCTTCGAGTTGTTGAGAGCGATGTAGTACGTGATCAGAGCGGGTCGGGTCTTGAGATGAGGCGACCACCGCTCGTCGCCCGCGAAGCGGTCGTACTCGGGCTTGGGAAGCTCGTTCATGTCGATCCAGTCGAGATTCCCGCTTTCGAACTCGGCGATCACGGTGGTGGTCTCGGGGATGATCCGGATCTCGATTCCGTCCATCGTCGGGCGTCCGCCGTGGTAGCGTGGGTTGGCGGAGAGACGGATCACGTCGTCGTGCGCCCAGGACTCGAAAACCCAGGGACCGGTACCGATCGGCGCTTCGCTGAAGTCGTCCCCTTTCCGCTCGATCTCTTCGTGGGGGACGATGTGGGCCGCCGGCATCGCCATCAGGAGCAAGAAAGGAGCGAACGGCTGCTCGAGCGCGATCTCGACGGTGCCGGGATTGACGACCCTCACCCCTTCCAGCGAGCGAGCGTCGCCCTGCACCATGGCGTCGGCGCCGCTGATGAAGTTGAAGACCCATGTCAGAGGACTCTGATTCTCGGGCCGCAGCACGCGCTCGAAGGAGTACTTCACATCTTCGGCGGCCAGCTGTCGGCCGTTGTGGAAATACACGTCATCGCGGAGGTAGAACGTGTAGACCATCGCGTCGTCCGAGATATCCCATGATTCGGCGATGTTGGGTTGAGGTTCTCCATTCACCAATCGCACCAGGCCGTCGTAGAGGTAGACGACCATCTGACCGCGATAGACGTCGACCGCCTGGATCGGATCGAGGCTCGCGGGATCGGCGCCGAACCAGTAGTGGAGGACGTTGCGGCCGGCTCCGCCGGTCTCGGGACCACCGCCGCGGCAGACGGCCAGGGCGAAGAGCAGCGGAATCAGAAAGCAGGTGCGAAGAACGCGCATCGGGACTCCTGTCGAATGGCTAGGTGCCAAACTCTTCTTCCAGCTCCTTCGAGCGCTTGCGATGAAGGAACCAAAGGACGACGATAACGCCGAGGACGAACGCGACCGCGCCGCCCCAGCCGAGATACCTGTGGATGACTTCCCATGATTTGCCGAAGAAGTACCCCAAGATGGTGAAGACGGCACCCCAGACGATGCACGAGGCGACGCTCCACATCGAGAAGGTGCGCCAGGACATCTTGCTGATTCCAGCTACGACGGGTCCGAACGAGCGCAAGATGGACATGAAACGCCCGATGAAGACCGTCTTGCCGCCGTGCTTCCTGTAGTAGTGTTGGGTCGCCCTGAGCCGCTTCTCGTCGAAGAAGAAGAACCTCCCGAACCGCTTGATCAGGCCCTGACCGTACGTCCGCCCGAGCAGGTAGCCGACCTGGTCGCCGAGGATGGCGCCTGCGATCGAGATCGCGCCGACGAGCCAGGGGTCGAGGATCCCGCGATACGCGTAGAAACCGCACAACACGATCACGGTCTCGCCGGGAGCGACGAGCCCCAAGAACGCGCTCGTCTCCAGGAACGTGATCAGGAACAGCGTCGCGTAACCATATTGCTGGAGGTAGGGGACCAGGAATTCGAGGATGCGTTCCTGCATCGCGCTCCGTTAGATTTCATGATCAGTCGTGCCGCGGCGGTCGCTCAAGCTAAGTCGGGCGGAGCGGTGCGAGTACCGACGCCCTTCCCGGAGATGCCATGTTCTCTTCGCCAACTCACCTCCTTGCAACCGCGGTCGCACTGATCGTGGCCGGGCTCGAGCCGACGCCGAGTGTTCGGGATGCCGCCGATCTCGTCGTCATCGACGGCGTCGTCTACACGGTCGATTCCACGACGCCAGAGGTCGAGGCGTTCGCGGTGCGGGACGGCGCGATCGTCGCACTCGGCGACTCGCGTACGATCCTCGAGGAGCACCGGGGACCCCTCACTCGCGTCCTCGACCTGCAGGGCCGCACCGTCATCCCTGGTCTGATCGACGCCCACGCACACGTCATGGGACTGGGTCGGGCGCTCCGGTCAATCGATCTCGTGGGCACGACGAGGCCCGAGGAAATCGCCCTGAAAGTGAGCGCAGCGGTGAAGGGCCGCCCCGCCGGGTCGTGGATCACGGGACGGGGCTGGGACCAGAACGACTGGCCCGAGAAGGAGTTCCCCACTCACGACGTCCTCGACCGCGCGGCGCCCGACCACCCCGTATGGCTGACGCGGGTCGACGGTCACGCGGGGTGGGCCAACGCGCGTGCGATGGAGCTGGCGGGCGTCACGCTCGAAACACCGGATCCCGATGGCGGCCGGATCGTCCGCGACGCCACGGGTCATCCCAGCGGGGTTTTCGTCGACAACGCGCAAGGGCTGATCGCGCGGGCCATCCCCGTCCCCGACGACGCCGAACGCGAGTCGCGGCTCGCGGCGGCTCAATCGCGGATCCTCGAGGTGGGACTGACGGGGGTCCACGACATGGGCGTCAACCGTCCCGAGCTCGAGCTATACCGGCGCTGGGCCGACGAGGGACGGCTCGAGTTCCGGGTCGCCGCATATCTGGGTTCCGATCGAGAGACGCTCGACTGGTGGGAGGGAGGCGCGTGGGAAGGGCCAGCGGCCGCGCATCCCCGGCTCCGCGTGCCAGGGGTCAAGCTCTACGCCGACGGCGCGCTGGGAAGTCGCGGCGCGGCGCTCCTCGAGCCCTACAGTGACGATGCGGGCAACCGCGGGCTCCTGGTGACGCCGCCCGATACGCTGCGCGACCTGGTGGCGCGCGCGCTCAGCCTCGGGCTCCAGACCGCCATCCACGCGATCGGCGACCGCGGGAACCGCGTTGCGCTCGACGCCATCGAGGCGAGCGTGGCGCCGGTGACCGCCGACCTGCATTGCACGGTGTCGCCGACGGCCGACGGGGGTGGATCGGCGGTGTGCGGCACGGCCGCCAGCGTCGAGCAGTCGGATAGCCGCGATGCCGTCCCGGCGCGTCCGCGCATCGAGCACGCGCAGGTCGTCGCGCTCGAGGACATCCCGCGCTTCGCCGAGCTCGGAATCGTCGCCTCGGTCCAGCCGACCCACGCGACGAGCGATATGTACTGGGCCGAGGAGCGGGTCGACCCCGAGCGGATCCGGGGCGCCTATGCATGGCGCAAGCTGCGCGAGGCGGGCGCGTTGCTGGCGTGCGGCAGCGACTTCCCGGTCGAGAACCCCAACCCGTTCCACGGCCTCTATGCCGCGGTGACCCGGCGCGATCAGGAGGGGTGGCCCGAGGGCGGCTGGTACCCCGAAGAGCGGATGACCCGCGAGGAAGCTCTAGCCTGCTTCACGATCGACGCCGCCCGCGCCGCGTCGACGGATGATCGGGTCGGCTCGCTCGCGGTCGGCAAGCGCGCTGACTTCCTGGTCCTCGACCGCGACTACTTCGAGATCCCCGACGACGAGATCTGGCGGATCCGGGTCCTGCGCACGGTGGTCGATGGCGAGACCGTATACGAGGCGCCCGCCTCGAACGCCGTACCCTGATGGCGCAGGTCCTCAACGTCTCGGAGCTCGCCTGGCGCGACCTCACGTACGGTGAGCGGTTCGGCACTCGCGTCGCTGATCTCGCGCGGCCGATGGGCGCGACCAAGCTCGGCTACAACGTCCAGGAAATCCCCCCGGGGAAGGTGAGCGTTCCGTACCACACCCACTACGTGAACGAGGAGCTGATCGTGGTCCTCGACGGCGAGCTCCGCGTGCGCCTGGACGGCGTCCAGCACGACGTGCGCGCGCGCGACGTCGTCGCGCTGCCTCCGGGAGCGGCGAGCGCGCACCAGCTTCTCAACTACGGCGAGCGAGCCGCCCGCGCCCTCCTCGCCTCGACGATGATGCGACACGAATACGTCGAGTATCCCGACTCCGGCAAACGAGCGCTCGGTGCCGCCGGCCTCGC
>JBHEOA010000106.1:0-3799 GCA_046261835.1 Gemmatimonadota bacterium | reverse complement strand
CGTCTCGCACCGGCCGGTGAGCGCGTCGTGCGAGCCATCGGGGCCGTCGCCGTCGGGGCAGGGTCGTTTCTGATCGCGCGAGCAGCCGGGCTCGGATGACGATCAGCGGGAGAGGGTGATCGTCCTTCGCTCGCCGTGGCGGACGACGGCGAGCTCGTGGGGTTCATTGCCCGGGCTTAGGGCTCGGCGCAGGTCGCCGAGATCCTCGACTGGATCGCCGTCGACCTCGACGATGACGTCGCCCGCCTGGAGGCCCGCCTGCGCCGACCGGCTCCCTGGACGGACCGACAAGACCAGGAGGCCGCGCTCGGCGCCGGGAAAGTAACCGGCCAGATCGGGCTCGAGGGCAGAGAGCCGCGCACCTGGCAGGAGTCCGATCCCCTCGACGCTGACTGCGATCTCGGGGGCCTGCATATCGAACGTCATCCCCTCCATCTCCCGCGTCATCTTCTCGATGGCGGGGCCGAGTTCCTCGAGCGCCTTTCCGAGCGAGTCCCAATCGAAGTTGCCCAGCTTGATCGCGTCCTCGTCGAATTCGAAATCGAAGTGGAGATCTTCGAGACCGTGGAGCTCGAGCGTCTCACGCGCACCATCGAGGTAGAGCTTCACGAGCGCCTGCACCGAATCAGGATCGACGATGACGATGCGCTCCCGGTGCCGTGGGGACGGGGTGATGAGCGTGGTGGGGCGCGCCGCGGGGACGACGGTCACCACTTCCTCGCGCCCCGAGCGGCGGATGCGGAACCGCACCTCCTGGCCGGGCGTCGCGCGACGTCCCACCTCGCGGATGGAAGCGACGGTTGCGGCTCGCCCGTCGACCGAGACCAGGACATCCCCCTCCTGGATTCCGGCGCGCGCTGCCGGCGAGCCGGGAATGACTTCCCTGACGGTCAAGGGCGGGCCGAAGTCCAGCATGAACCCGAACGCGAGCCGCTGACGCGCGGGGGGCGCAGGCGGGGCCGGCGGTGCGGGGGTGGTTGGCGGCGCGGGCCTGGAGGGCGGCGCAGGGGTGACCTGGGGCGCCCGGGGCGCGGGTGGAGCAGGGGGGGCATCCTGGGCTTCGAGCCGATTCGCAGCAAACGCGAGGACGGCGAGCCCGACCAGAGCGAAGACGCGAAGGGCCGACATCAGAACCACACCTCGCTGTCCACCAGCTGGACCTGGGAGAGTAATGCCTCGCGCTGGACCATCGCGGTCCGATGGTAGCCCGCGATCACCGCGTCTTCCGGCGACTCATCGAGTGCCGCGCGGGTGGTCAGGATGATCGACTCGAGCGCCGCGAGACGACGCATCGGATCGAGCTCCGCCTGCGACCCGCCCCCCTCCGCCATGTAACGGGCGAGCGCGGCGGCGTAGAGGTTCTCGGCCTCGCGCAGCGTGCGGGCGGGGTCGGAGCTGACGACCGGAACCGCCTCGCTCATCGTCGCGTCCCCGCCGCGGGCGACGGTCGCGGGCTCCCGGTCGAACGAAGCGCCGGCGGCCGCGCCGGCCAGGAACAGGGCCAGCGCAGCAGCCGCGCGGAGGAGCCACGGCCCGATGCGGGCACGCCGCCGTGCCGCGAGCGGAATCGAGTCGGAGCGCAACCGCCTCTCGACGCGCCGCCAAACCTTGTCAGGCACGGGCGGCGGCGTCAACGCTCCGAGGGCGGTCGTCTGCTCGCGCAACGCGACGAGCTCGGCCCGGCACTCCGCGCACGATTCGAGGTGCGCCGCCTCGGCTTCGTCGGCCGGGCCGTCGGTGATCCGAGCCAGGGTCTCGAGATCTAGATGGAACATGGGGTCCTCCTATGATGCCGCGGGCGTGCGGCGAGGGACTCGCGCAGCCGCGCGCGGGCTTTGAAGAGCTGACTGCGGGACGTGCCGGCCGCGACGCCGAGCGCCGTTCCGATCTCCTCGTGCGTGTATCCTTCGACGTCGTGCAGAACCAGCACCTGGCGCATTCCGTGGGGCAGCCGAACGAGCGCGCGTTCCAGCGCGATCTTGAGCTCGACCTCGCCTCCTGCGGCATCCGGGGCGCCGAGCCTTTCATCGAGCGGTTCGACAGGCCCCTCGCGCGCACGGCGCCGCTGACCATCGACCGCCACGTTCACGGCAATGCGATGGATCCAGGTCGACACGCGTGCCTCGCCGCGGAAGGCCGCGAGCGAACGGAAGACCTTGATCCACGCCTCCTGGGCCCAGTCCTCGGCGAGAGCGTCCTCGCCGGCCAATCGACGGACCACCGCCCAGACACGTGCGGCGTGCGTATCGTAGAGGGCCCGTACCGCGGTGGCCTCACCGCGCCCGGCCCGCTCGATCAGCTCGGTCTCGTCCACGGAACTCGCATCCTCGCTTCGTAAGACGTGGACAGGGGGTGAAACGTTGCTCACCGAGGCGAACCTGTTCGGCGCCCGCGACGGGCGCTAGGGTGTGGGCCGATGGCGATCGTGGCCCGGTTTCTATACAACGGATTGGTCGTTCCGGCGGCGCGCGCGACGCTTCCGATCGTCGCGCGGTTCCACTCGCGGCTCGCGGAAGTGCTGGCCGAGCGTCGTGGCGCCCTCGAACGGTGGCGCGAGGCGGCGCAGCGAACGGCCGGCCGTACGCCCCGAATCTGGTTCCACGCCTCTAGCGCGGGCGAGGCGCTCCAGGCGCGCCCGCTCGTCGAGGCGGTTCGGAGCGAGCGGTCCGAGGCGGCGATCTTCTTCAGCTGGTGGTCGCCTTCCGCGGGCCGGTTCGCGCGTGGCTGGGAGGTAGATCACGCCGACGTGCTTCCGCTCGACATCGCCGGGTCCACCCGCCGGCTGGTGGACTCGATCGCGCCGGACGCGCTCGTACTGGTCGGGGGCGAGACATGGCCCAATCTCGTGTGGTCGACCGACGCTGCAGGCGCGTCCGTCGCGCAGGCGTGCTGTCGGCTCGCGGAGGGCTCGCGCCGCCTGCGATGGCCGGCGCTGTCGATCACGCGCGACCTGTACCGCCGGCTCGCCGCGGTCGCGGCGGTTCGCGAGGCCGACGCCGGGCGGGTCCACGCGCTGGGGGTGGAGCCGGCGCGCATCGCGGTGACCGGCGACACGCGCGTCGATGCGACGCTGGAGCGCGCGGGCCGAGCCCGCGGCGCGGCCACGCCCTGGCGGCCCACTTCGGGTTCCGTCGTCGTGGCGGGGAGCACCCACGCACGCGACGAGACGGCGCTCCTGCCGGCCCTGGCCACCCTCCGGCGCCGTCATGCGTCGCTCGTCGCGATCGTGGCGCCGCACGACCCGACACCCATGGCCATTGCGGCGCTGGAGACCCGGGCGCGCGAGAACGGCCTTGCGACCTGCCGTCTATCTTCGCTGCCGGAAGCCGGGGACGCGGAGGTCGTGATCGTCGATCGGGTGGGAGTCCTCTATGATCTCTACGCTCTCGCCGACGTGGCTTACGTAGGGGGTGCCTTCGACGGGTCGGTCCACAACACGATGGAACCGGCCGCCTTTGGAGTCCCGATCGTGGTGGGACCCCAGCCGGGCCCGTTTCACGAGGTGGCGGATCTCGCTGCGGCTGGCGCCCTCGTCACCGCGGACTCGGCGCAGGAGCTGGCTCGCGCTCTCGAGCTCTGGCTCGGCGACCCGGCCGCGCGGATGCGGGCAGGGAGCGCCGCGCGCGCGACGCTCGAGCGACACCGGGGGGCTACCGCGCGGACGATCGAGTTTCTGCGGGCACGCGGTCTCCCGGTGTGAGACGGTCGACCCGGTGACGCCGCGCGCCTGCCTCCCCACGATCAGGGCCGCCACATTATTGGCGGTGCTGGTCGAGCTGGGGGCTACGCTGCTGACGAT
>JBHEOA010000105.1:0-2977 GCA_046261835.1 Gemmatimonadota bacterium | reverse complement strand
GCCGACCCCTTCGACGAGGTGGTCGACTCCGCGTGGTTCACGAACCGCAATCATGTCGAGCCGCTTTCCCCCGATGAGATCTTCCGCGGGCCGCAATCATCGGACGGCCCTGATCAGTCGGGCACTGTAGCAATCTGGTCGATCAAGACCCAGGGGATCACAAAGGGCTTCTGGATCGAGGACTCGAAGGGTGATCGCTACATCCTCAAGTTCGACCCGGTAGAGCATCCTGAGATCAACAGCGCGGCCGAGGTGATCTCGACGAACCTCTTTTGGGCGATGGGCTACAACGTGCCGGAGAATTACGCCTTCTATCTCGATCCTTCCAAGCTGGTCCTCGACGACGACGATGACCTCGAGATCAGCGCCGTGGAAGACGGCGTGCCAGTCAGGTACGACATGGTCCCCGACGATCCGGACGATCGACAGCTCACGATGGAAGTGTTCCGGCGCGAGTTTCTCGACGCCTACCCACCCCAGCCCGACGGTACGCTCCGCGTCCTGGCGAGCAAGTTCCTCGAGGGAACCCCCAAAGGTCCCTTCGCGTGGGAGGGGGTGCGCGACGACGACCCCAACGACGTCATACGACATGAGCACCGTCGCGAGATCCGGGGACTCTACGTGCCCGCTGCCTGGCTCAATCACGTCGACACGAAGCAGGGGAATACGCTCGACATGTTCATCGAGAGCCCGGCGAGCCCCGAGGGCGACGATGCGCCCAAGATCGGCTACGTCCGGCACCACCTGATCGACCTCGGATCGACTCTGGGCTCGGGCTCGGCGCACGCGCACAACCCACGTCACGGGACCGAATACGACTTCGACGCCAGCGCGGTGCTCCTCCGGATGTTCACCTTCGGCGGCTACAAGCGCCCCTGGCAGCATATGCTCCCCTACCCGGAGACGCATCCGTCCACGGGCTACTACTCGGTCGACAACTTCAATCCCGCCGATTGGCGCTCGAACATCGTCAACCCGGCCTTCATCAACCGAAACGCGCGTGACGGCTACTGGGGCGCCAAGCTCGTCATGTCGTTCACCGACGAGCAGCTCGAGGCCGCGGTCCGCGCGGGCCGCTACAGCGACGCCGCCGCAGCGGCGTACGTGCTCAGGGGGATCAGGGAGCGACGCGACGCCACCGGTCGCTACTGGTTCGCTCAGGTCTCGCCCCTCGACGACCCGCGTGTCGAGGGTGGAGCGGTCGTCTTCGACGACCTCTGGACCCGCCACTTCGGCGGGGCGGCCCAGTACCGCTGGGAATTCGACTGGGATGGCGGCGACCTGGAGGCCGACGGTGTGAGCTCCGCGCCGCGGATCGAGCTGCCCGTTCCGACCGGTGGCCTGGATTCGACTGACCCCGAGGATGCCCGCGCCCAGCTCGACGTATGGCGCAGCGATCCGACCGGGGGTGACGACTGGGCTCCGCGATCCGCGACGATCTGGCTCGAGTGGGACGCGGGGGCTCGTTCCTACCGCGTGATCGGCGTCCGCTACTAGGCTTCCCCCGGGCGGTGCGTCCCGCCCTTCGGTCTTAAGACACCCGGCGATAGACGAAGACCTGCGTCACCGGCTCGCCGGCCCCTTCCTGTTCCGCGAGCTGGACGCGCAGCGACTCTCCGTCGAGCGAGTACGTCACCGATCGACGGGCATCGTCGTGCTGAATTTCGAACGTGACCTGCCTCTCGCCGACGTTCGTGGCCTGGTCGTCCCCGGGGCGCCGTACTTCGGAGCGATCCCAAGAGAAGACCTTCCGCATTCGATCCGCGCGAAGTGGAAGTAGATGCCGGCGGATCCCTCCTCGTCCTTCCGTTTGGCAGGCATAAATCCAGAATCTTCCAGGTCGAGCCAACCGCCTAGCATATGGAGCCGTTTTCGGCATGAGATCGATGGGGTCGTATCTCCCGACGTGTTCGCACCTGCCGCGCCGCCGGGCCGTCGCGTCCCTGCGGGGGGCGCTGTCGTTGCTCGTGTCCGCGCCGCTATTCATTCTGGCCTGTAACGGCGGTGGGCCGACCGCCGTCCTTCCACCCGCTCCGAGCGCCGGCTACTCCGCGCTCGCGTTGGGGCTTCACCACACCTGCGGCCTGCGTCCCGGCGAGGGAACGTTCTGCTGGGGACGGAATCTCTCCGGCGAGTTGGGCAATGGAACCCTGCAGAACGCGCTGCGTCCTGCCGCGGTCGGGGAAAGCACGGAGTTCGCGTCGCTGAGCCTCGGGGCTGCGCACTCCTGTGGCGTCTCCTCGACGGGCACTGGACTCTGCTGGGGAGAGGGCTCCGGTGGCCGGTTGGGGAATGGCGATGCGGCCGATCGGGTACGGCCCACGCCGATTGCAGGCGGTCTCGCTTTTCGCTCGCTGAGCGCCGGCGGCGTTTCCAGCTGTGGGATCGACACGTCCGGCGGCGTCTGGTGCTGGGGCTCCAACGACAACGGTCAGCTCGGCGACGGGACCCAGGAAGATCGTCTCGAACCCACTGCGGTGGCGGCGGGAACTGACTTCGAGGCGGTTTCGGTCGGGAGCAACCATGCCTGCGCTCTGGACGATCGGGGCGCGGCCTGGTGTTGGGGCCAGAACGAGCGCGGCGGTCTCGGCGACGGCACGCGCGACGATCGGTTGCTTCCCGTCGAGGTCAGCGGCGGGCTCCGCTTCGGCGCCATCACCGCAGGAACCGGCCACACATGCGGGCTCGAGCCGGACGGAGCGGCCTGGTGCTGGGGCGAGGGAGTCCTGGGTCAGGTCGGCGACGGCGCGATGGTGAACCGGCTGACGCCGGTCCGGGTCACCGCCCCCGTCTCGTTCGTCCAACTCGACGCCGGCGCGGGGCACACCTGCGCGCTCGGAACGACGGGCAAGCGTGGTGCTGGGGAAGCGACGAGTTCGGCGAGCTGGGCGACGGTGCGACCGGCCTGCGCCGCATTCCGGTCCAGGTCATGGAGCCGTGAGGATTACGACCTCGACGTACGGGTTCGGCCCGCTTC
>JBHEOA010000104.1:0-3279 GCA_046261835.1 Gemmatimonadota bacterium | reverse complement strand
CGAAGGACCGACGAGAACGACGAGCTCGCCGTCCTGAACCTCGAGGTCGGCGCTGTGGACCGCGACGAACTCGCGCCCGTCGCCACCGTAGATCTTCCGCACGCTCTCGAGTCGTACGTTCGCCATCGCGGAAGTCTACCGGCCCCTCGGTTCGTGACGGAAGACGACCTCGACCGGGAGGGTGCGGACCGTGATTTCGCCAGCCTCGGTGACTTCGACAGCCCTAGTGACTTCGACAGCCCGGCCTTCGACCGCAGCGCTCACGATCGGCCCCTTCAGTGGCGAGCGGACCGCGATCCCACCCGGTGGCGGCGTGAGGTCGCCCCCGAGTCGCACGCGGGCGGAATCGCCCTCGGCATGGACCTCCAGGTCTAGCCGGCCCCAACGCGTGTAAAGCCCGCGCGCGCGAACACCGCCCGGGTCGCGAGCCCATACCTCGGGGATCCCCGCGCCGACGATCAACGCGCCGTCATCCTCGCGCTCGTAGGCGAAGAGATCGAGAAACGAGCGGATGTAGTCGGAGCCGACCCACGTGTGGGGAATGTCGCCGATGAACTTGGGCGTCCGCAGGTCACGCCACACGACTTCGGCCCACGCATTCCAGCCGGATGGGCGCAGGTGGTCCAGGAAGAAGCCGAGAAGCTCGTGCGCGCGATTCTTCCATCCGAGCCGAACGAGCGTCCCGACGACGCGCAGCTCGTACGGCGTGTACGCCTCCCAATCGCCGTCGCGGATCCGCCGCTCGTGTTCCTCCCAGTAGCGCTCGAAGGTGCGCGTGAGCTCCCGCTCGGGTAACCGCTCGAGCTCGCCGCCCGGCGCGATCCCGATCGTCGTCGACGTGGCGTCGAAGTCGCCGAGATCGGCCGAGCCCGGGATGTAGTCGATCCCGTGGCGCTCGATCGCCGCTCGGATCGAGGCATGAAAATCGTCGCGGAAGGCGTCACGGATCGTGGCGAACCGCGCCGCCGCTTCCCTTTCGCCGAGCGTCTCCGCCAGCTCGACCGCATCCTTGAGTCCGCGTAGAGCGAAGAAGTCGTCCCAGTACGAATGGACCGGCTTGGCCGAGTATCCCTCGTGGCTGATTGACTCGGGCAGGAGCCCGCGGAAGTGGCGCTTCTCGCCGGCCTCGTACTCGGGTCCGAGCCGCGACCGGCGCAGCGAATCGATGTAACCCACTGCGGCCGTGACGTGGGGCCACATGGCGCGAGCGAGCGCCGTGTCGCCGGTGAAGCGCACGTACTCGGCGACCAGGTAGACGAACTCGCCGTGGCTGTCGTTCTCGGGGACGGGGTCGGCGCCGCGGTGGTCGACGCAGCACGGCACCTTGCCGTTGGGGTACTGGTAACCGGCGAACCACTCGATGAAGTCGCGCACGACCTCGGCGTGGCCCACTCGAAGGAGGGCGGTCGAGGTGAGGGCGCCGTCGCGGATCCAAGAGCGGTCGTAGGCGCGCGAGCCCGGTTGGATAGCGGGTCCGTCGCGGTTGATCAGGACGTACGCGACGTTGCTGCGAAGGATGTCGCCGAGCCGCGTGGCGTCTCCGGGAAGATCGAGCGTTACGCCGCCGAGCCGCTCTCGCCAGCGGCCCGCAGTCTCGGTCAGCGCTGCATCGAAGCCGGCGGGCGCGGGCGCGCCGCCGTGAAACGGCGCTTCCAGATAGACGTCGGCCGAATCTCCGGGAGCGATCTCGAGATTCCAGGCGAGCGCGGCCGAGGCGTGCTCGAAGGGGTCGTCGACACGCTCCGCCGGCGGGATAACCCCGCGCAGAATCCATTCGGCCACCTCGCCCTGGTCGAAGGTCGTCGCGCCGAAGGCATCGGGCGCGGTCCGCGCGATCACGGGCCGACCGTCGATCACGACCGTATCCCCGGCGCGCGCGATCTCACGCACCCGGGCGACGCCGCCTGGAACGGCGAGGAACTGAGTCGGCGGATTCACCTGAAACGGTCGGATCGCGAGAATCAGGGTCGCCCGACTGACCGTCGCGCCGCGGTTCCGCAACCGGTACCTCGCATGCAGGGACGAGGCTCCCGAGTCTCCCGCCGCGACCGCCGTCACCTCGAGCGCGAGATCATCGTGAGCTCGGGTGACCGTAGGGATCGGGAGGAACCCTTCCAGAAGCGTTTGCGCGTGCTCGCCTTCGGCCCACGTCAGGAGGCGATCGCCCACCCGCAGAAAGGGCTCGATCGAGAAGCCGGCGTGATGGATCTCCAGGCGCCCATCCTCGGCGAGGAGCGCTTCGGCCTCGTCGCCCGAGGCCCCGATCACGGTCCAGTACGCGAGCTCGCCCAGGTAGGGGCGCGGGTAGAGACCGCGCGGCGACTCCGCCGCGATCGCGCGAAAGAAGTCGTCGAGCGAACCGGCGAACTCGAGGGGGCGGACTTCCAGTCCGCGGACCGCGTAGTCTGCGCCGGGACCGGATTCGAGCGACAGACGCACCCAGCGCGACTCGGATTCGGGCAGGTACAGCCAGTCGCGCCCGCCGGTGCTGCCCTCGACCCGCCGCACCGTCTCCCAGCGCTCTCCGTTGTCCGACATTTCGACGGCGTAGTCGCTCGCGTGGGCGCCGGGCTCCCATTGGACGACGAGCCCGCCGTATTCGCGTGGCACCCCGAAATCGACCGCGAGCCACTGCCGGCCTCCCTCCGCACTCCTCCAGGCGCTCGTCGAGTCCCCGTCGAGAACTCGCGACGCATCGGTGCCGATGGCGGAGGAGGCGGCGGTCGCCGCTGGCATGCGGTCGTACGGCTCGACCTGCGGCCTGGCCTCGAGCGCGAGCTCGTCGATCCACACCGAGCCCGTTCCCCCCGAGCCCGCCGTGACCGCGAACTCGATCGCCGCGACCTGTCGGATCTCACCGCCTCCCACCGGCCCCCACGCGAACGTGATGTGGCGCTTCTTGATCGTCACGCGGGTCCACTCTTCGGGGAAGACGAAGTTCCGGCGGTTCACCCACCAGACGTTCTCGCCCGAGGGATCGACCAGCTTGACCTCCAGGTTGTTGGGGCGCGCGGCGCCACGGATCCAGAAGGTCAGCGCATAGTTCTCGGGGAGGTCGATCGGGAGCTCGCGGCGCGCGACCGCGTAGCCGCCGCCGCCGTGGAAGTCGAAGTCGAGCCGCATCGCGCGGCCCGCGGTTCCCGCGTCCGACGCGAGGTCGAGCGAGACTCCGTCCGAAGGCGCGGCCTGCCACGCGGCGAGATCGTCGAAGCTGTCCAACGTGCGCTCTTGCGCAGCGGGCGAGAGGGCCGGCAGCGCGAGCAGCGCCGCGGCCAGGAT
>JBHEOA010000103.1:0-5564 GCA_046261835.1 Gemmatimonadota bacterium | reverse complement strand
GCCTGGAGCCACCAGGCCTGGTCGCCGAGCAGGATCGGCGCCGCGGGATCCACCTCCGCACCGGCCATGAGCGGTCGGTAAACGTGGCGCATCGCTCCTTCGGGCGTGGCCAACAAGCGCGTTAGCCGGTCCACCGTCAGGCGCGCCCATCCGCCCAGCTCCGGCCACTCGAGTACCGGTGCAGCCTCGAGAGCGGCGGACACCATCATGCCGTTCCAGTTCATGTAGAATCGTTGGTCGACGTAAGGGTGGGGTAGCTCGGCCCGCTCGTGCAGGTCCTTCCCGAAGAAAGCCGCCTCGCCGTCCGCATCCTGGCTGCCGTACGCGCCGCCGTCGGGATCGGAAAGCACCCGCAGGACGTAGTCGAAGATCCCACCCACGGTGCCGCCGTAGAGCTCTTCGTCGAGCAGCCGATGGGCGTCGAGGTAGGCGAGAGCGAGGCGGGCGTTGTCCTCGCACATCTTCTCGAAGTGGGGCTCCGACCAGTCGCGGGTCGTCGAGTAACGGAAGAAGCCTCCCCAGGCGTGATCGTAGAGCCCGTAGTTCCGCCCCTCGTCCTCGCCCGCCGCCCGCATCAGGATCAGCGTCTTCTCCGCCGCCTGACGCGCCTGCTCGGACCCGGTCGCGGCATACGCATGGAGAAGGAGCCGCACCGCTTCTGGCTGTGGAAACTTGGGCTCGGTGCCGAAGCCGCCGAAGCGCCAGTCGAACGCGTCCAGCACCTTCTCGACCACCCCCGCGATCGCCGCGCCATCGAGCGCGGCCGGTTCGCGCCCTGATGCCCGGTCGTGTCGCCGCTGACGAATCCGCTGGACCTCGGCGTCGAGCTGCGCACGTTGCTCGCTCCATCCCCGATGGATCCGCTCCAGAACGTCCTTGAAGGGCTCGGGCGGGAAATACGTCCCGCCGGTGATCAGATCGCCCGAGGACGTCAGGAACGCGGTGGTCGGCCACCCGCCCAGGTTGTAGCGGTCGTTGATGTCGGGCCGTTCGTCGTTGTCGACGCGAACCGGGACGAACCACTCGTTCATCCGCCGCGCGACCTCGGGGTCGGCGTCGGTCGTGTCGTCCATCACGTGGCACCAGTGGCACCACACCGCCGAGATCCTCAGCAGGATCGGCTTGTCTTCGCGGCGCGCCCTCTCGAACGCTTCAGGGCCCCATTCCATCCACTGGACTGGAGAGGCGGAAGCGTGGGGGTCGAGCGGCATGAAATCCCTCCTGGAGCGACGCCTGCGAGAGTACACCAGCTTACCGCAGCCGGCAAAGGGGCCGTCCCCGATAGCTTGGCCCAAGAGCCCGCGCTATACTCCGCTTCGTGGCCGATCGCACCACCGCCGCTCCGCCACCGACCGCCCAAGCGCCTACCGCCGACGCCCCGGGACGGCCGGAAACCCGGGACGACATCGAGCTCAACCCCTTCGCCGCCGTCAATCACTACTTCGATCTAGGCGCTACGGCAGCCGGCGTCCCCGAGGACTATCGCCTGCTCCTCAAGACGCCCTACCGGGAGATGCGGGTCGAGGTGCCGGTCCGCATGGACGACGGGCGGCTCCAGGTCCTAATCGGTTACCGAGTCCAGCACAATGGCGCGCGGGGCCCGTACAAGGGTGGGATCCGATACCATCCCGAAGCGGACCTCGATGAGATCCGCGCGCTCGCGTCGATCATGACATGGAAGACTGCGGTGATCGACCTGCCGTTCGGCGGCGCCAAGGGGGGGATCCAGGTCGATCCCCGCGGCATGAGCCAGCGCGAGCTGCGGGAGATGACGCGCCGCTACACCTCGCACATCTCCTACATCCTCGGGATCCACCGCGACATCCCCGCGCCCGACATGAACACGAACGCCCAGATCATGGCGTGGATGATGGACGCCTATGGGGCCAAGCATGGCTACACGCCGGGGATCGTGACGGGGAAGCCGCTCGCGCTCGGCGGCTCGCCGGGTCGCGAGCCCGCTACCGCACAAGGACTGGCCTACGTGCTCGAGGCGGCGGCGCCGGAGCTCGACTTCAAGTTCGAGGGCGCCCGAATCGCGATCCAGGGGTTTGGCAACGTCGGCTCGTGGGCGGCGCGCATCCTCGACAAGATGGGGTGCAAGATCATCGCCCTCTCGGACCTCGGAGGAGGGATCTACGACGGCGAGGGAATCGACGTCGCGCGGCTCCTCGGACACGTCCAGAAATCGGGAACGGTGGCGGGTTTCAAGCACACCGATCCCCTGACCCAGGACGAGGTCCTAACCCTCGAGTGTGATATCCTGATTCCGGCCGCGATCGGAGGGGTGATCGACGCGGCTGTCGCCGAGCGAATCCGGGCGCCCGTCGTCGTCGAGGCCGCGAACCACCCGGTAACGCCTCGCGGCGACGAAGTCCTCGAGAAGCGCAACGTGATCGTGCTGCCCGACCTCCTCATCAACGCCGGGGGCGTCATCGTCTCGTACTTCGAGTGGGCTCAGAACATCCAGGAGTTCCGCTGGACCCTCGACCGGGTAAACGAGGAGCTCCGACGGTTCATCACCGATGCATGGCGACAGGTCCGGACGACGAGCCAGCAGGAGCGGCTCTCCCTACGCGTGGCGGCGTACATGATCGGGATCTCACGCGTGATGGAGGCGACGCGCCTGCGCGGCTTCGTCTAGACGCGCGGGCCACGGTAGTCAGCTGCACCGGGCCCGGCGCGCCTCGGCCTCGCCGGGCTTGTCCGCCTTCCCGTCGTCCCTGCCCCGGCAGCGTTCCTCGCGCCACCTATCGTCGTCACGATCGTCACGCACCAAGCCGCCCCAAGGGATCGGGATCGAAACGCCTCCGCCAGCGGGGAAGCCGAAAGGTCCTGCCTTGAGCGGCGGTTTGACATCGACGACCGAGGCGATCATCGTGTTGACGAGCGACTCCGCGCGCATCCGCGCGATCCGATTCTCGTCGCGGGTCACGGTGCGGCGTCCGATGCCATAGCCGGTGGCGACGAGCGGCATGGTGGAGGCTCGGAGGGCGGTCATGCCCGCGCCCGAGATCCCGGCTGTTCCTGAGGGGGCCGTCGACCCGCCCCCCGACGGGACCTCGACCATCAGAATCCCTTCCTCCTCGTCGCGCGCATCGGGCGCACGCGTCAGTCCCGAGGCTCGAGTCGGTCCTCCCTGTTGTGTGACGCGGCCCGCGGACCGCGTCGCCGCCGGCACCGAGCCGGGAGGCACGAAGCCGCCACCGGGATCGAAAGGCAGGAGGATGGTCGTCGTGGGCGTCGGCTCGCCGGGAGGGCTCAGCAGGAAGAGGATCAGAATCAGAAGGAGGACGTGGAGCACTGCCGCCAGGACCCACGCCGTAACCGATGTGCGGATCGAGCGCCGGGGCCCGAGGATGCGGTTCGGTTCGGCGAGTCGATTGGGCATCGCACTCCGGACGTTCGAGGTCATGGAAGGGGAGAGCTCTAACTAGTAGAACCCACCACAGGGGGAAAGGTTCAGCGCGCGTGGCGCCTCGACGAGAACACGGATCATATTGCGCCGCCCATGACGTTCGAGCACACGGAAAAGCCGCTTCCCTTCGATCCCGGCGCACTCAATGGAATCTCCCGCCAGGGGATTGAGTGGCATCACGACAGCCACTACGCCAGCTACGTGAAAGGTCGCAACGCGGTCGAAAAGCGTCTCTCCGAGATGCGCGAGAAAGACGACTACACCGACATCCGGGGAGTCAAGCTCAGTGAGAGCCACAACGCTTCGGGGCAGATCCTCCACGAGATCTACCACGCCATCTTGGGTGGCGACGGAGAGATCGACGAAGACCTCGCGATCTACGACCGGATCGTTGAAGACTTTGGCTCGTTCGAGAGCTGGGTTGCCGAGTTCAAAGCGGTGGCCGCTGCGGCGCGCGGATGGGCGGTCACGTGCTACGACCCCTCCGACGGACGACTTCACATCTACCTGGTTGACGGGCACGATCAGGGTGCGGTATGGGGGGCCCAACCGGTTGTGCCGCTCGACGTCTGGGAACACGCGTACTACTTCGATCACGGCCCGAACCGGCCGGCGTACGTCGAATCGTTCCTCCAGAACCTGAACTGGAAAGCGGTGGACGAGTACTACCGTCGCGCCGTCGGGGGCTGACGGCCGGCTGACGCCGTCAGCGATTCGACGATCCCCGAAATTCTGATCGCGGCGGGCGAACCCTCCGGCGACGCTCTCGCCGCAGAGCTGGTTCGAGCCGCTCGCGAGGTCGCCCCCGAGGCGCGGTTCTTCGGGATGACGGGAGCCGAGCTGCAGGCGGCCGGCGTCGAACGCGTGGTCGATGCCGCCGATATCGCCGTCATGGGGCTGGTCGAGGTCATCGACCGCATCGCCGCGGCACGGCGCGCCTTGAAAGCACTCGTCGCCGAGGCCGACCGCCGCCGCCCGGCGGGCGCGATCCTGGTCGACGCCCCTGATTTCAACCTGCGCCTGGCCTCGTGTCTCGCCCGGCGCGGGATTCCCGTCGTTCAGGTCGTCAGTCCCACCGTTTGGGCGTGGCGCGCGGGTCGGGTGCGCACCATCCGCCGCGCAGTTCGCCGGCTCCTCGTTACGCTTCCGTTCGAGCCCGCGATCTACCAGGAGACCGGCATCGATGCCGTATACGTCGGGAATCCGGTCGTCGACCGTATTCCGCACCCAATCCCTCCGCGCCGGGAGGTCGCTGAACGGATCGGCGCGGTCGAGGCGGCGCCCTGGTTGGCCGTGCTGCCGGGAAGCCGCGAGGCTGAGCTCGCGCGCGTCGGACCCATCGTCGCGCGCGCGGCGAGGCGGGTGCGCGAGGCGATTCCCACGATCGAGATCGTGGCGCCAGTCGCTCCGGGCCTCGATCCCGCGCGCGTCGCCGAGGCGCTGGTCGAGGGTCCACCCGTTCGGCTGGTCGTCGGGGAGCGTTTTGCAACCCTGGCGCACTGTGCGGCGGGCATCGTCAAGTCGGGGACGAGCTCCCTGGAGCTCGCGGTCCTTGGCGTTCCGCACGTCGTGGTGTGGGCCGCCTCCCCCGTCACGTGGTGGCTGGCCCGCCTGCTCGTGGACGTCGAGCACGTGGCGCTCCCCAACCTGATCGCGCGCAAGCGCATCGTCCCCGAGTTCCTCCAGTCAGCGGCGCGCCCGGCGGCCATCGCAGCGCCGATCGTGACGTGGTTGACCGACGCCGAGGCCTGCGCAGCTGTCGAGATGGAGCTCGCGCGGGTCCGCTCCGCGCTCGGCCCTCCGGGTGTCGCCGGCCGCGCGGCCCGCGCCGCCTTCGATGGGTTGGGCCTCGCGATCCGCGATTGACATGTCGCACCTCGAGGGGTGAACTTGGGAATCGGCCGCGGCTAGACTCCAGCGCTCGTCGTAGAGGGGGTGGGCTTCATGACGCGCGCGCTCTGGGTGTCGACCTTGAGCCGCATCTTCTGCGGGCTCGTCTTCTTCTTCCACGGTACGCCGAAGATCCTCAATCTCGACGGAGCCCGGATGTTCTTCGAGAATGTCGGTATTCCCGGCGCTCTCGCGGTTCCGATCGCGATTCTCGAGTTCGGCGGCGGGATCCTGCTGGCGGCGGGGCTCTTGACGC
>JBHEOA010000102.1:0-62060 GCA_046261835.1 Gemmatimonadota bacterium | reverse complement strand
CCGCGGCACGGACGATCGGGCCGGGACCGCTGCAACAGCGCCTCGACTCTCCGGCGGCGCCGAGGCACGACTTCCGGTCGGCGCCGAGGCCCTCCCAGGAGCGCACGCCGAGACGTGCAGGCCTACCCCCACGGCGATGATCAGGATGGCGGCCGGCGGCTTCACGGACGATAAACGCTCTTCGGGGGCTCGCGCTCAACCCATTTAGGGAGCTCGCGCTCAACCGATCAGGGAGCTCGCGCTCAACCGTCGATCACCGGTTCCGCCACCGGAGAGGTGAGTCTCGTGGTCAGTAGAGCGGCGCGACGACCGTCCCCGGGTAGTACGCGGCCAGGATCTCGCGATAGGGGTGGCCGGCGCGGGCCCGGCCCATCGCTCCCACCTGGCACAGACCGACGCCGTGCCCCCAACCACCCCCCGTCAGGACGAGCTCTTCGATCCGCCCACGGTCACGACGAGGTCGGAAGAGGAATAACGTCGAGCGCAGGAGGCCACCTTCGGGATTGGTGAAGAGCGTCCGGATCGCGTTATCGCCCACGGTGTAGGCCCCGGTCGAGGTCGTCACGCGCAACGTCCGCGCGCGTCCCTCGGGCGTCGTCCTGAGCAGCTCGAGGTCACGCAGCTCACCCACACCCCCGTCCGGCGGCGGGATGATCTGGGGCAGGTTCCGCGCGACGATCGCCTCGAGCTCGGCCCGATCGAAGCCCTGGGTCCAGCGAAAGTACCGCGACGACTGACACCAATATCCCGATCCGTCGGGCCGCGTGTCGCTCACCGACGTCAAATAAGGGGCGGGCGGCGAATCGAAGACCTCTTCGACGCGGGCCGTCTGCCCGCCGCAGGTAGAATGGTAGAAGGCGTCGATCAGGTACCCGTTGAAGAGCAGCGCCTCGCCGCGCGTCTCACGTACCGCGCGGACCGCCGTCGAGTCGGCCGGATCGGGAATCCCCAGGTACGCCTGGTCCTGGACGCTTCCGTACACGTCGAAGCCGAGGGCGGGGCGGCTTCCCAGCCGCTTCAGCGCGTAGGTGCGCGCCGCGACCGCCAGCGCCTTGAGGGCCTCGGAGGCGTCGGCCCCGGGGCGGCCCATCTCTTTCGGCACCACTCCTTCGAGATACGTTTCGAGGGGTACGACGTTGATCGCCGCGACCGATCCGTCGGGTTGGAGCCGGACCTCCACGCCCCCGGGATAACTCGCACCGGAGACCACGATGGATCCCGGCCCCAGGGGGGCGGCCCGCAGCGGCCCGGCGTGGGGTTGGGACACGTACCCGTCGGGGCGTTCGACCCGTAAGGCGTTCTCGAACGGGAGGCGGATGATCCGCCACCGCGGACCGCCCTCGACCACGGCGATCGGTCGGCTCGTCGCGCTCTCGTGGATCCACCAGCGGCCCGGCGCCTCGAGTCCAACAGCCGAGTCGCCGGTGACGACGGCCACCCGGATCGTCGGCTCGGCGGCGAAGGTCGGTCGGGGCGGAGGGTTCTCACCGGGACGTGGATGCGCCGCCGGCTTGCACGTGGTGAGCAAGAACGAAACGATAAAAAGAAGGCGCCCCGCGAGGCGCCGACGGAGCATGAGATCGGCGATGGCGTCTACTCGACCGCTCCGCTCCCCAGCGGGCGGCTCATGCGAACCCCCAGCTTGCCGCCGGCCATGTCGCCGGTTCTCACCTTGAAGTCGAACCCCTTGGTCTCGCCGCTGGTCGACGCCTGGACCCAGGTGTAGAAGGCGAGTCCGCGCTCGAGCCATTGATACAGAGAAGTATCGCCCCATCGCTCCTGGAGACGCGCCTTGAAGCCGAGCAGGGGATCGATGCGGTCCGTAATCCGCGGAGTACCGAAGTCGCTCACGAACTCACGCTGAAACGCTCGGTAACGCGGCATCAATCGAGGAGCGGTGGGTGCTCCTTCGTCATCCAGGTAGACGCGAGCGGTCGCCGTCTGGGCCTCGCGCGTGGGCCCCTCTTCCGACGAAGTCGGTCCCATAGGCTGAGCCAGGGAGTCAGATGGAGATTGTGCCCCGACCGTCGCAGGAGACATGAATTCGACCACGACGAACGTCGCGAGCAAGCTCCAGAGGAGGGCTCTTTTCGTCAACACACCACCCCTTCGAGGATATCATATCCCCCCCGAGAGCTTCAAGTTCCCCCCGAGAGCTTGAAGTTCCATGCCGTCGGCGGTTAGCCGCTCAGGGAACGCGCCGGAACAGGTCGCCGGGAGCGGCATCGCTGCGAACGACCTCGAACAGGACGACGGCCGCGATCTCGCCCTCGACCCGGATCACCATCCCGCGACCGATCGGCACGTCGGGCATGCGGCCACCTCCCTCCTCGGGCCCCGGCCGATAGATCGAGACGACCTCGCCCGGGGACAGCGCCGCGGGCTCGCCCGTCCGCACGAAGAGCCGATCGAACGGTGGGACGATCGCCTTCTCTTCCTGGAAAGCGACGACGTGTCCCACGGCCGGGCTGATTCCCGTTCCCGAGGCGACGACCAGGGTGTCGCTCTCGAGCACGGCGCGCGCGAAGTCTCCGATCAGGATCGGACGGAACGCGTGCGTCACGCGCACCCGGGCCACGTCACCGGTCAGGCTGTCGACGACGCCGATTCCGGTCGGAAGCAACAGCGATCCCAACCGCCCGCCGGTCAGTGGATCGTTGATTCTGCGATCGATCTGGTAGAACTGGATCACGTCGCCGATCTGCAGTGCCTGTCCGCGCAGCGGGTGAGGGACGAACACCTGATCCGACGCCGTAAGGCTCTGATCGCGGATGGCGATTTCCCGGGTCGTGCCGAGGATGGCACCCTCGCCCCTGTATTCATCGGGAGAGACGATGCGAGCGGTCGAGAGCAGAAACGTGGGCTCGAGAAGCGCCGGGATCGGGGGCTCGACCTCTTGCGCTGTTACGGGCACGGCCCACATCAGCAGGCCCAGAAACACCGCACGCATCAAAGCGCTCCGGCTAGAACGGGAGATCGTCGTCCGCGGCGTAATCGCCCTCCGGGAACTCCGGCTCGGGAACGCGCTCGCGGCCCCCTTCGGTGGCCCGGCCGCGCCGCGCGCCTTCGCGCGAGCCCCCTTCGCCCCTGCTGCCTGGAGTGTCCAGGATGATCATCTGATTCGCTACGATCTCGGTCATGTACCGCTTCTGTCCGGACTGCTTGTCGTCCCAGGAGCGGGTCTGAATTCTGCCTTCGATGTAGACCTTGCGGCCCTTCTGGAGATACTGCTGACAGATCTCGGCCAGCCGGTCCCAAGCCACGATGTTGTGCCACTCGGTCTCCTCTTGTGAGGTTCCGTCCGACCCCGTCCAGGAGCGATTGGTCGCCACCGTGAACGTCGCGACCGCTTTGCCGCTGGAGGTGTGCCGGAGCTCGGGATCGCGGCCGAGGTTGCCGATCAGAATAGCCTTGTTGACACTCCTATCCGCCAATGATCCTCCTAGGTTCGGGCGCTGAAGTTGCCCAACCTCTGCGTTGCGCTCCTCGTCAATCCTGCGGCGTACATGGAACAGTACGCCTCGGATCTCCTCGTCGCGACGCCTTGATCTTGGGCATCCTGAGCGCCCTTGAAGTCGTCGAGGGCAGCTTGGTCAAGAGGCAGGGCCACTACTGACGTCGACCATCGTCGCTGCTGCGGATCACGCAGCTATCTACACCGTCCGTGAACGTTGCTTGCGATTCTGATGAGAACCGGGTATTTGAGCTGAAGCGCCCGGATATGATTTCGACGGCAGATATGCCCCCGGATGAGGTTGACGCAGAAATGGTGAAGTTCCCGGTGCGCGTGTCGATCGTTCCGCTGTAGGTGATGTCTCCGCCCTGTGCTGTAAGCTGGACGCCGCTCTGTGTGATCGTGACGTTGGTGACTGTGGTGTTCGGGATCTGGATCCCGCAGGTGTTTTGTAACAGCTGAGACGTCACAATCCAAAGCCCAGAGACACTGAGAAGCGGTTCCGTGGGAGAGCCGCCGCCTCCACCACAGCTTGCAAGCAGCGCGAACGCGACACCACCGAACAAAACTCGGAAGCTCTTCACGCTCTCCTCCTTCTTTGCCGCAAATTTTTTACTCGCGTCATCGCCACTTGGAGGCGAAGCGTTCGGACCAGGCCAGGCGCCATAGCGCGATCGCCCCGAAGCACACGACGAGGAATGAGCCTCCCTGAGATAGAAACGGCAGCGGCAAGCCGGTGATCGGCATCACCCCAACGGTCATCGCGGTGTTGATCGTGACGTGGCTCGCGATCAGCGCCACCAGCCCGAACGCCACCGTGCTGGCGAATGGTTCGGGGTTCCGCTCCGCGATCCGCACACCTTCCAGCAGGAGCAGAGCGAAAAGCACGAGGACGAGAAGCACGCCGACGAATCCGAACTCCTCTCCCAGGACTGAGAAGATGAAGTCGGTCATGCGCTCGGGCAGGAAGCCCATGCGCTTTTGCGTGCCCTCGAGGAATCCTTTGCCGATCCAACCACCGGAGCCGATGGCCACCTTCGACTGAATCACGTTCCAGCCAGCGCCCTGCGGATCGATCTCGGGCTGGAGAAAAACGAGGAGCCGCTTCTTCTGGTAGCCGTGGAGGGAGTTCCACAGAGGCAGCGCGACGGTTCCCATGAAGAGGTTGGTCGTCGCCACGTAGGCCCACGTCCGTCGCGACGGGTTGCGCAGCACGAGGAGCGCGCCAACGGCCAGAATGTAGAGCGACCACAACGGTAGAGAGAAAGCGAGCAGGATGCTGAACAAGGGCGAGAGCAGGAGGAAGACGAGCCACACCGGAGTGCCCGCCCAGAAAAGGAGGCCAGCCAGCAAGATCACGAAGACCGTGGCAGTGCCGAGGTCGGGCTGCAGCAGGACGAGGCTGGCGGGAACCGCCACCAGCGCCGCTGGAATCGCCAGGTCGGTGAGGTCCCGGGGAGGCGCCTCGAGCTGTGCCGCCCATCGGGCCACGACCAGGATGGTCGCCAGCTTGGCGAACTCCGACGGCTGGAACTGGACCGCCCCCAACCGGATCCAGGAGTGCGCTCCGGCGATGGCGGGCAAGGCCAGGACCACACACAGAAGGATCAAGGCGCCGAGATAGGCGGGCCAGGCGAGCTTCTCGACCAGCCGCATCGGGAAGAACCCGACGGCGAAGTAGACGACCAGCGCGAGGAACAACCACACGATCTGGAACTGCCAGCGATTGCTGGCCGGACCGAGCGCGGTCTGGCTCGCCGAGTAGAGCAACGCCAATCCGATCCCCGAGAGGATCAGAGCGAGTGTCAGAAGATACCAGTTGTGCCGCGAGCTCAGACGGACCATTGCTACTCGCTGGCGGGGGCGCTCTCGCTGAGCGCGACCGGCGGGGGCGGTGACGGCTCGGTTGGCCCGCGACCGCGTCGCGAATCGAGGTACGTCTGGACGAGATCAATGGCGATCGGGCTCTGCCCCGACCCACTGCCGCCTTCCTCGACCAGGATTGCGACCACGATCTCGGGATTCTCCATGGGGCCGACGGCGACGAACCACCCGTGAGGCTTTCCTTCGCCGCTGTGCTCCGTCGTTCCGGACTTGCCACCGATGGTGTAGCGCAGCGGCATGTAGTGGGCGCGGCTGTAAGCGGTCCCACGCCAGTCGTTGACCACGCCGCTGAGCGAATTGTTGAGAAGAGCGAACTGAGCGCGCGACAACGGAAGCCGTGTGACGACTTCGGGAGGCGCATCGCTCTGCATCAAGTGAGGCCGAACCATCGCCCCGCCGTTGACGACCGCCGCCACGAATTGCGCCATCTTGAGCGGAGTCACCGCGATCTCGCCCTGACCGATCGCCAGATTGAGCACGACCCCCGAGCCCCAGTGGCCCGCGCCGTAACGCTCGTCGTACCAGGCCGCGGAGCTAGGGAAATGGCCATCGGTTTCGTTGGGAAGGTCGATCCCGGTCTTCTCCGCGAATTGCCACGCGGTGCCGAAGCGCGTCAGCTCCTCGAGCCCGAGTCGCAGGCCGACTTGATAGAAGTAGGTGTCGCAGGAAGTGATGATCGCGTCTTGAAGGGCGGCCCATCCGTGGACCTTGTGACAGCCGAACCAACGGCTCCCGAACTGATACCCCCCGCGACAGGGGACATCCATGATCTCGTCCTCGGCGACGACGCCCAGCGTCATGGCCATGGCCGCGGTCGCAAGCTTGAAAACCGAGCCGGGCGCGTAGCGTGCTTGGATCGCGCGGTTGAGAAGAGGCCGGGCGGGATCCTCGGCGAGGCGCCGCCAGTCGGCGCGCGTCATCCTGCCGCTGAAGAGGTTGGGGTCGTAGGTCGGATGGGAGTAGAGAAGCAGGATTTCGCCGGTCTGCGGATCGATCGCGACCACCGCGCCGCGCTTTTCCGCGGGGAAGAGCTCGGCTGCCCGGCGCTGAAGGTCGAGGTCGACCGTCAGTTGTAGATCCTGACCCCGTTTCGGCGCCTCGAAGGGCTTGACCGACCAGGGGCCGATCCGACGGCCCATCGCGTCGACCTCCAGGTACTCCGCTCCCTTGTCGCCGCGCAGCTCGCTCTCGTACATCCGTTCGAGACCGGTCTTGCCTAGAAGGTCACCGGCGGTGTACCCGCGGGCGCGCCGCTCGCCGAGCTCCGCCTCGCTGATCTGAGCGACGTAGCCGGTCACGTGAGCGGTGGCCGGTCCGTAGGAATACAGCCGCCGCGGCTTGGGTTGGAGGAGCAGGCCGGGAACCTCGCTCCGCAGCTCCTCGAGCAATGACAGCGTGCGATAATCGAGATCGCCGTCGAGCAGGATCGGCTGGCCGGGAGCGAGCCGATACTGCCGCTTCAGCTCGTCCGTCAGCGCGGCGTCGAGTCGCAGAATCGGAGCGACACGAGTCATGCCCGCTTCCAACGCCTCCTCGGAGGAAGGCAGCAGAGAGGCGGAATACGCGGGAAGGTTCTCGGCGATGACCTCGCCGTCGCGGTCATAGAGCACACCGCGTGGAGCGGCGAGCGGAATGGTGCGGACCTGGTTGTGGGTCGAGCGTCTCGCATAGTCGGGATGATTGACGATCTGGACGTTGAAGAAGGCGGCGGCCAGCAAAGTCATGACGCTCGCCACAACTACGCGCCCTAGCTGGGCACGACGGTTTCGGCGAACGGGATCGAAGAGAGGCGTCTGGTGCGCGATGGGGCCGAACTTCATCCCTGTCCGATTGATAGAGGGTTACCCAACATAAGGGAGTTGACCCGTCTGACGCAAACCTTGGACCGAAGCCCCTTTACGACTGGAACAACCGGTACGCCAACCCACCCAGACCGGCGGTGTACAAGGCGCTGAGGGGCGCCTCCCAGAAGAAGCGGCTCTCCCACGTCGACCAGGCGCCGGCCGTCGCGCTGAGGATGATGATGTCGAGCAGGAGCTTAGCCCCTGCCAGAAGGACCAGATCGACGGCCGGCGCGCTCAGGTAGAGGGTGTCCCGAAGCTTTCCCACGCCGTAGCCCAGGATCGTCATCCCAACCGCATGCAGACCCAGGGTGTAGAGCACCAGCACGTCGCGCAGGAGCCCGAGCCCGAACCCCAGCACCGCGGCTCCCATAGCCCCCCAGCGGATCGAGCCGTAGACGAGAACGACGACCGCGAAGTCCGGCCGCGCCGGCCCCAGAGCCAGCGCGTCCTCGAGGAGGATGGCGATCAGGATCGACGTCAGGGCGAACGCCGTAAAGCGTCCGCGGGAGAGAGCACGCAGGACGCCGGCCGCCGGGGTGCCGATCGTCACGGCGCCGCGGCGCCTGTCGTGTCCACTCCTAACGTGTCGACGTCGACCGCGCTCCCTTCTCCCAGCAACTCGCCCGCCATCGGCGGGTACGCATACCCCGGCCAGAACAAGCGCAGGACGTCACCCGCCGACTCTCCCGCCTCGGTCGCTCGGCGCAGCACGAACACGGCCGTCACTTCCCCGAGTACGACGACCGGATCGATGACGTCGATTCGCTGAAGCCCCAGGCGCCGGTCCTCCTGAACGTGGGCCACCTCTCCGAGCGGGATTCCGCGCGGGAACGTCCCGCCGTAGCCCGAGGTGACGATTCGATCTCCCGGCTCCGACGAGGAGCGCAGTGGCAGGTAAAGGTGAAGCTCACCCCCGCCCCCGGGGCGAATCACGCCGTATTCGAGGTGGTCGCCTCCCACGAGCAATGCGCTGGCGCTGAAATCCGGGTGACTGTACAGCATCACCATGCTGGCCCGCGGCCCGACGTCGACGACCTTGCCCACCATCCCTTCGTCACTGACGACCGGCAAGTTCTCCTGGACGCCGTCCTCACCTCCGATGTCGATCAGGAATGTCGTGGGCAGGATCTCGAAGTCGCGATCGATGACGCGGGCGGGCAAAAGGCGGACCGGTTGCCCCTCCCGGAAGTTGAGAAGGCTTCGCAGCGCCTGATTTTCGGCGTTTTCGGTTTCAACGACGGAGCGCTCGAGCCGTGCGCGCTGGAGCTCCGACCGCAGCCGCGCATTCTCGGAGCGGACCCTCAGGTAGCCGGTCAGTTCCGCGCGAGTCTCGGTGAGGGGAAGGAGCAGCGCGTGATTGAGGGTGCGGCTGAGTGCGGTCTGGCGCGCCTCCGGCAATGCGAGGAGGATGAGCGACAACAGGACCAGCCCCGCCGTTACCGCCTCCGCGCGAAGCTCACGCCGAAAGAGCTCCACCTTTCACCGAGAGGGGAAGCCGACGTGACCCATCTTCACCGGATCGCTACCTGCGGGAGAGAGAGAGGACGTTGCGGTACTTGTCCGGATCATCCAGGATCCGTCCGGTCCCGCGTACCACGCAGGTCAACGGCTCCTCGTCCACGTTGATCGGCAGATTGGTGTTCTCGCGCAGTAACTGATCGAGCCCCTTGAGTAAGGCGCCGCCTCCCGTCATCACGATCCCGCGATCGACGATATCGCTGGCAAGCTCCGGAGGCGTGCGCTCCAACGCCTGCCGCACCGCGTCGACTACCGCCGCGACTGGTTCCTGGATCGCCTCGCGCACTTCGGTCGAGCTGATGCGCACCGTCTTGGGAATGCCGGAGACGATGTCGCGTCCCTTGACCTCCATCTCCTCGTCACCGTCGTCCGTCGGATACGCCGAGCCGATCATCATCTTGACCTGCTCGGCGGTCGCCTCGCCGATCAGGAGGTTGTAGCTCTTCTTCAGGAACTGGACGATCGCCTCGTCGATCTCGTCGCCGCCGACCCGAATGGAGGTGTCGGCCACGATCCCGCTGAGCGCGATGACGGCGATCTCGGTCGTCCCGCCGCCGATGTCGATGACCATGTTCCCGGTCGGTGTCTCGACCGGCAACCCCACGCCGATCGCCGCCGCCATCGGCTCGGCCACCAGATATACCTCCTTGGCGCCGGCCGACTCGGCGCTGTCGCGCACGGCCCGCTTCTCGACTTCGGTGATCCCGCTGGGCACGGAGATCAACACCTTCGGACGCACGGGCATGAAGCGGTGGCGCAGAACGCGCGACAGGAAGTCGCGCAACATCCTCTCGGTGACCTCGAAGTCGGCGATCACGCCGTCCTTGAGCGGCCGCACGGCGATGATCCCCGCGGGTGTTCTCCCGAGCATCCGCTTGGCCTCGAGTCCGACTGCGAGGATCTCGCGCGAGTCCCGGTCGAGGGCTACGACCGACGGCTCGTTGAGCACGATGCCGCGCCCCTTGACGTAGATGAGTGTGTTGGCGGTACCGAGATCGACCGAGATCTCGCTCGAGAGGAAGTGGCCCGAGTTCGTCCCGCGTCGAATCAGGAGATCGAACAGCGATCGCATTTCACCGTCCTGTCGAACCGAAGCCACCTGCGCCACGGCTCGTGTCGGGCAGCATCGTCACCTCGACGGCGGTAACTTTGCCGAACGGGGCAACCACGAGCTGAGCGATTCGATCGCCAGGCTCGATGTCGACCGGCTCCGAACCGAGGTTGACCAGCAACACCTTGATCTCGCCCCGATAGTCTGGATCGATCGTGCCGGGAGCGTTGAGCACCGTCAGGCCGACACGCGCCGCGAGGCCCGAGCGTGGCCGGATCTGGCCCTCACATCCGGGAGGCAGGGCGATCGAGAAGCCCGTGCGAACCAGCCGCCGCTCCCCGGGAAGGATTCGTTGCGGCTCGGCAGCCATGAGGTCGAGCCCCGCCGCGCCGTCGGACGCGTACTCGGGAAGCGGCATACGGTGTTCCCCGACGCGGGCGAACGCCAGCTGGGTCGAACGAGGGCTCGGGGTCGCGGCGTCAGTCAAACGAAGTCAAGTCTCACACGAAGTCGTGAGGATCGCGATGCTCGAGGTCGAATGCCGCGGCAACACCGGGATGGGTGACGTTTCCGTCAACGATGTTGAGCCCGCGCATCAGAGCCGGGTCCCGTCGACACGCCTCTTTCCAGCCGTAGGTCGCCAGCCGGCGAGCGTACGGTAGAGTCGCATTCGTGAGGGCGATCGTGGACGTGCGCGGCACTGCCCCCGGCATGTTCGCCACGCAGTAGTGGACCACACCGTCGACCACGTATACCGGGTCCTCATGGGTCGTCGGCCGCGCAGTTTCGATGCACCCTCCCTGGTCGACCGCCACGTCGACGATGACCGCTCCCTCTTTCATCCGCTTGAGGTCCGCACGCGTAACGAGGTGGGGAGCCTTACGGCCGGGCAGGAGGATCGCCCCGATCAACAGGTCGGCGCGCGAAGCCATCTCGCGGATCGTATGGGGATCGCTGAAGAGGCAGTCGACGTTGGCAGGCATTACGTCCTCGAGGTAGCGCAAACGATCGAGCGAAATGTCGAGGATCGTGACGTGAGCGGCGAGACCCGCCGCCATCTTGGCGGCGTGGGTGCCGACGACACCTCCGCCAAGGATCACGACCTCCGCCGGAGGCGTCCCTGGCACGCCGCCCAGCAGGATCCCGCGGCCACCGGAGAGCTTCTCCAAATACTTGGCGCCCTCCTGAACCGCCATCCGACCCGCGACCTCGCTCATCGGCACCAGGAGCGGCAAGGTCCCGTTCTCCTCGACCGTCTCGTAGGCCACGGCCACGGCGCGGCTGTGGAGGAACCCTTCGGTCAGCTCACGACTGGCCGCGAAGTGGAAGTAGGTGAAGACGATCTGCCCCGACCGGATGCGCTCGATCTCCGCGGTCAGCGGCTCCTTCACCTTGAGGACCATTTCGGAGTCGGCGAAGATCCGCTCGGAGGAGTCGACGATCGTCGCCCCGGCCTGCTCGTACGCCTCGTCGGGGAAGCCTGATCCCTCCCCGGCGCGGTGCTCGATCAAAACCTCGTGGCCGTCACGGCTGAGGAGCTCGGTCCCGACGGGACGAAGCGCGACCCGGAACTCGTTGGTCTTGATCTCGCGCGGTACCCCGATCCGCATTCGATCCTTCCCTGTTTCCCCTGCGGGGTTAGCGACGGCCTCCCCGGTCGCCTCGATCGCCACCACGGTCGCCTCGATCACCCCGACCGCGACCACCGCGACCTCCTCGAGGGCGCTCGCCGCCGCCGACGCCGGCACGTTCCGGCCGCTCACTCCTCTCGCGAGGCTCAGGCTCGACATACCCTTCGGGCTTATCGAGCAGTGCTTTGCGCGACAGCTTGATGCGTCCCTGGTTGTCGACGCCGATCAGCTTGACGCGCATGATCTCGCCCTCGCGGACGATATCCTCGACGCGCTCGACCCGCCGCCATTCGAGCTCGGAGATGTGGACCAGCCCATCCCGGCCCGGCAGGATCTCGACGAAGGCGCCGAACGTCGTGATCGACTTCACCGGACCCTCGTAGATCCGGCCGATCTCCGGTTCCTCGATGATGCGCTCGATGCGGCGGCGCGCCTCTTCTCCCGCCTCACCATCCACCGACGCGATCATGACGAGACCGTCATCGTCGATGTCGATCTTGGCGCCGGTCTCCTCCTGAAGCCCGCGGATCACCTTTCCACCGGTGCCGATGATCTCGCGAATCTTCTCTCTGGGAACCTTGATCGAGATGATGCGCGGAGCGTAGCGGCTGAGCGCGGTCCGCGGGCCGGCGAGAGCGCGGCCCATGACGTCGAGGATGTGCAGGCGACCCTCACGGGCCTGGGCCAGTGCGCGCTCGAGGATGTCGAACGACACGCCCTTGATCTTGATGTCCATCTGGAAGCCGGTGATCCCCTCTCGCGTCCCGGCGACCTTGAAGTCCATGTCACCGAGAGCGTCCTCGATCCCGAGGATGTCGGAGAGGACGGCGACGCGATCGCCTTCCTTGACCAGACCCATGGCGATACCAGCGGACGGCTTCTCGACCGGCACCCCGGCGTCCATGAGGGCGAGCGACCCGGAGCAGACCGAGGCCATGGACGACGAGCCGTTCGACTCCAGGATGTCGGAGACGATGCGGATGGTGTAGGGGAACTCCTCGTGGGGTGGCAGCATCGCCTTGAGTGAGCGTTCGGCGAGGGCACCGTGACCGATCTCGCGTCGACCCGTACCCCCGAAGCGGCCCACCTCCCCGACTGAAAACGGCGGGAAGTTGTAGTGCAGCATGAACACTTTGTCCCACTTGGGATCGAGGTCGTCGATCAGTTGCTGGTCCTGCCGGGTGCCGAGCGTGACAACGCCGAGCGACTGGGTGCTTCCGCGGGTGAACAGAGCGGAGCCATGCGTGCGTGGGAGCACTCCCACCTCGATGTCGATGGGGCGAATATCCTTGGTGCCCCGGCCGTCGGCGCGGGCGCCGTTATCCAGGATCTGGGCGCGCATGACGTCGTACTCGACATCCTCTATCGCGCGCCGGAGGGCGTTCTTCTTCACGGCGAAGCCATCACCCAGGTCGGTCTGGAACTTCTCGAGCGTTCGCTCGCGAATGGTGTCGAGGGCGCGGTTGCGCTCCTCCTTGTCGGCGATCTTCATCGCCGCCTGGACGTCGGCCATGACGCGCTCGCGAACACGATCCACGAGCTCCACGTCGACCGGCGGCGGCGACCATTCCATCTCCGGCTTGCCGACCTCGTCCTTGAGCTCCTGGACGACGGCGCAGATTCGAGCGATAGCCTCCTGTCCGGCACGCAACGCTCCAAGCAGATCCTGTTCGGAGACCTCCCTGGCCGATCCCTCGACCATGTTGACCGAGTCGGCGCTGCCGGCGACGACGACGTCGAGCGGGCTCTGCTCGAGCTGCTCGAACGAGGGGTTGATGACGTACTCACCCTCGACGAGGGCCACGCGCACGCCGGCTATCGGGCCATGAAACGGGATCCCGCTGATCGACAGCGCGGCGCCGCAGCCGACGATCCCCAGGACATCGGGATCGTACGTGCTGTCGTACGAGAGCACCTGACAGACCACCTGGGTTTCGTGCATGTAGCCTTCGGGAAAGAGCGGACGGGCGGGGCGGTCGATGAGGCGGGCCGAGAGTGTTTCCTTCTCCCCGGGCCGGCCTTCTCGTCGAAAGAATCCGCCCGGGATCTTGCCCGCCGAGTACATCTTCTCTCGGTACTCGACGAATAGCGGGAAGTAGTCGCGACTTTCGTCGGCCCGCGGACTCGCGGTGGCGGTGCACAGCACGATCGTCTCACCATACTGGACGGTCACCGCCCCGCCGGCGAGACGAGCCATCTTGCCGGTCTCGATGACGAGCGGTGTCTCTCCCACGAGAATGCGCTTCTGCTTGATCATGGTCTCTTCCTGACTGGGCCGCGTGAAGCGGCCTCGTGGTTCACAAGAGGGCGGGTTCGTCAGGTAGCGACCGGGGCGGGATCGCGCAGCGGGTTCCGCGCAAGATATGCGGGGCGTTCCAGAGGAGAGAGCGCCGCGTACATCTCACGCCGAAAGCGTGCGGTTCCAGCTCTTCGGTCTGCTCCGACGGCACGCGCCGCGGAAGCCTCCCGCTACTTGCGGAGGTTGAGCGCCTCCAGGATCCGCCGGTACTCCTCGACGTCCGTCCGCTTCAGGTAATCGAGAAGACGGCGACGCCGGCCGACCATCTTGAGAAGCCCGCGCCGGCTGTGGTGATCCTTGGGGTGCAGGCGAAAATGCTCGGTGAGGTCGTTGATCCGCTGGGTCAATAACGCGATCTGGACCTGCGCCGAACCGGTGTCGTTCTCGTCGAGGCGGAACTCCCGGACCACCTCGGTCTTCTGTGTAGAATCGATCGCCATCGAAGGAGTGGTCCTCTCGGACAGGAAACTATGGACATGGTTCGTGGGTACTCGTGCGATCTGCAACTCGATAAAGATAGACGACTTACCCGGAGCCGGCCAGGCGCGCAGCGCTGACGGGAGGGCGTCGCACCAGCGCCTCGCGGGCGAGCTCCCGGTCCCGTTCGAGCTGGCCGGCCAGGGCACGCGCGTCGGCGAAGCGGCGGACGTCGCGCAGACGGGCGCCGAATGCGACGAGTGGTCGTGCCCCGTACAGCGGCTCGCCGCCCCAGTCGAGCAGATGGACCTCGAGCCGGCGACCCTCCTCGCCGAACGTCGGGCGGGGTCCCAGGTTCGCCATTCCATCCCACGTGATGCCCTCGTGCTCGACGCGCACCGCGTAGACACCGTCCGGCGGCAGGCATTTGTTCTCCGGAATGGCCACGTTGGCGGTGGGAAAGCCGATCTCCCTCCCACGTCCGGTCCCGCGCACGACCTCGCCCAGCGCCGCGTAGGGACGACCGAGCCCCCGTTCGGCGGCGTCGAAGTCAGCCTCGGCCACCGCGCGCCGCACCGCGCTCGAGGAGATCGCCGTGTCGCCATCGTCTGACGAGACCGGTCCGACCACGTCGACCGCGAAGCCTTCTGCGGCGCCGATCCGGGCGAGCGTCTCGACATCGCCCGAGCGATCCTTACCGAAGCCGTGGTCGTAGCCGATCACGAGCTCGCCGACCCGCCACCGATCGATGAGGACCCTTCGGACGAAGGTCTCCGGGCTCATCTGGCGCAGCGACTCGGTGAACGGCAGCACATCGACGTAGTCGAGCTCGAAGAGCGGCCACAAGAGCCGCTTCTCGTCGGCCGTGGTCAGGAGACACGGCGCGCGCTCGGGCGCGACGATCGCGAGAGGATGAGGCTCGAACGTCACGAGCACGGCTGCGCGGTCCGCCGCGCGTGCGCGCGCGACGATCTCCTCGAGAACCGCGTGATGACCGCGATGAACGCCGTCGAACGTGCCTACCGTGACGGTCGTGCGGCGTGTGATCGGGATGGGCGCGGCGGGCGTCACCGAGCACGCTCGCCCATCGGGAAGAGCACCGTGCGCGGCTGGACCCACGGATCTCCAGACCCCGGACGGACCGCGCCCACCCCGATGAACCCTGCCGGCCCCGTGAGTCGCACCGAGCCCTGCGCCCGCCACTCTCCCGGCGCTGGTACGGCGCGGCCCTGCCCCGCGGCGCGTGCCTGGACCGCGTCCAGGCGGATGAGGCGGAGGTCCGCGACCGCGCTCTCGGCCGGCCGCACCGCCGCACGGATCCGATTCGACTCCTCGAGCGCCGACCAGGCCAAAGCTTCGTCGACGACGAAGGGGCCCGAACGGATGCGCCGCAACGCGGCACAGTAGCCCCCCGTCTCCAGATCCTCCCCCAGGTCACGCGCCAGGGCCCGGATGTACGTGCCCGGTCCGCAGACGACCTCGATCTCGAGCACCGGCCATTCGTAGTGGAGGATCTCGATCCGCTCGATCGTCACCCGATCCGGGGGGAGGCTGACCGCTTCGCCGGCACGGGCGCGGGCGTAGGCCCGTTCGCCAGCCACGTGCTTCGCGGAGTAGGCCGGCGGTACCTGCTCGAGGGCTCCCAACCAGCGCATGCAGGCCGCCTCGACGGCATCGCGGTCCGGTGGGGCGACGACCGCAACCGGTTCGATCTCCCCCTCAGGGTCGTCGGTCGTGCTGCGGGCGCCGAGACACACCGCCGCTCGGTAGGTCTTTGTGTGGCATGATGCGTACGGAGCGAGCCGGGTGGCCGCGCCGATCCCGAGGACGAGGAGCCCGCTGGCAAAGGGATCGAGGGTGCCGAAGTGACCGACCCGTCGTACACCGGCTGATCGTCGGACCCGGACCACTGCGTCGTGGCTCGTCGGGCCGGTTGGCTTGTCGAGAAGGAGAATGCCGACCACCGAATCAGCGCTCCTCGGTTTGGGGCTCGTCGTCCGACGGGAGCTCGTTCGGAGGGTCGGGGCGGGCTTCCTCGATCAGCGCTTCGATCCGGGCAACGCGCTCGAGCGAGCGATCGATTTCGAACTTGAGCTCGGGCAAGTACTTCAGTGTCACCTCGTCGCCGACACGAGCGCGGATGAAGCCGCTGGCGCGACGCAAGGCGTCCAGGGTCGCTACCTTCTCTTCCTCGCTTCCGAGCACGCTGACGAACACGCGGGCGTGACGAAGATCGGGGCTGACCGCGAGACGCATCACGGTGGCGAACCCGACCCGCGGGTCCTTCACCTCCTCACGCACGATGCGCGCGATCTCCTGCTTGAGGAGCTCCTCCACGCGTTCGGTGCGCCGATAACGATGGCTCATCGCCTCCCTCCGGTAGACGGGTGGGATACTGGTTCGTTGCGGGCTAACCGATCTCGGTCTGGATGTCGACCACGCTCAACTCGGGCTCCCGGTCGAGCAGCTCGCGCACGGCGTCAAGCGCCTTCTCCACGCCGAGGCGGTCGCCCGCGACCGCAGCCACCGAAAGCTGTGCGCGCTGCCATTTGTCCTGATGATCGGTCTCAGCGATCGAGACGTTGAAGCGGTTGGCGATACGATCCTTGACGCTGCGCAGGACGAACCGCTTCTCCTTGAGAGAATGAGAGCCGTGAATCAGGATCTCGAAGATTCGTAGTCCGACGATGGGCATCGTGGCGTGGAACGTTGCGGGTTAGTTCGTGAGACCTCTCGTGTCGGGGGACGCCCTCGAGGAGAAATTCTGTGTGAACAACCGGCCGGGCGAGCCGCTGTTGAGGCTTGCCGGCTCGTCACGACGAAGGATCCCGGCCCGGGTTTCTCCTCGAGGGCTTCCCCCGACACGAGAAGCCGCAGATGTCAACCGGGAGACGAGCTACGCCAGCGTGCGTTGCACCTCTTCAATCTTGTACGCCTCGATGACGTCGCCCACTTTCACGTCGTTGAAGCCCTCCACCAAGATCCCGCACTCGAAGCCTTCACGAACCTCGCGCACGTCTTCTTTGAAGCGCCGCAGCGATCCGATCGATCCCTCGTATACCTCGACGCCATCGCGGACGACTCGCACGCGGGCCGTCCTCGGTATCGTTCCGTCGGCAACGAAACACCCCGCGACCGTGCCGGCGCGAGGGACCTTGAACGTCTCCCGCACCTGGGCCGAGCCCAGCACGACCTCACGCTCCTCGGGGGCCAACAGCCCCTCCATCGCGCGCTTGATGTCTTCGACGACCTCGTAGATGACGCGATAGGTGCGGATGTCGACGCCCGCGCGCTCGGCCGCTGCTCTGGCGCGCGCATCGGGGCGGACGTGGAAACCGAGAATGATCGCGTCCGAGGCTGCTGCGAGCAGAACGTCGTTCTCCGTGATGGCGCCGACGCCGCGGTGGATGACCTCCACCTTGACCTCTTCGGTCGAGAGCTTGGTGAGCTCGTCGGCCAGCGCCTCCACCGAGCCGCCCACGTCGCCCTTGAGGATGACGTTGAGGCGCCCCACCTCGCCCGCCTGGACTTGCTCGTAGAGCTCCTCAAGCGTGGTGGGCTCCTTGGCCCGGCGGAATCCCTGCTCGCGCTGGAGCCGTTGCCGCTTCTGGGCGATGTCGCGGGTGTGACGGTCGTCCTCGAGCACGGCGAAGGTGTCTCCCGCCTCGGGGACTCCGGCCAGGCCGAGCACGCGCACTGGCGTCGACGGACCCGCCTCTAGGACGTTGCGGCCGCGCTCGTCGAGCATCGCGCGCACCTTGCCGTCGTAGAGCCCGCAAATGAACGGATCGCCGACCCGGAGCGTGCCGGCCGTGACCAGCACGGTCGCTACCGGACCCATTCCCTTGTCAAGCTCCGACTCGAGCACGACGCCGCGCGCCCGACGTTCCGGATTCGCCTTGAGGTCGAGCATCTCGGCTTGAAGCATCACCTTCTCGAGCAGATCGTCGACTCCCTGACCCGTCTTGGCGCTGACGTCGGCGCTCAGAACGTCTCCGCCGTATTCCTCGACCACGATCTTGTGCTTCATCAGGTCTTGCTTGACACGATCGGTGCGCGCCTCGGGCAGGTCGATCTTGTTAATCGCTACGAGGATCGGGACGCCGGCCGCTCGTGCATGATCGATCGCCTCGACCGTCTGCGGCATGACACCGTCGTTGGCCGCCACGACGAGAATCACCAGGTCGGTGACCTGCGCGCCGCGCGCCCGCATAGCGGTGAACGCCATGTGGCCGGGCGTGTCGATGAACGTGATCCGTCGACCGCCGTCGAGCTCCACCTCGTATGCCCCGATGTGCTGGGTGATCCCGCCCGATTCGCCGGCAATGACATTGGTCTTTCGGATGTGGTCGAGCAGCGATGTCTTGCCGTGATCGACATGGCCCATGACGGTGACCACCGGGTTGCGCACCGCCACCCCCTCGCCCTCGTCCGCCTCGACCTCGGGCTCGGTCAGGACGAAGGCGTCCTGACGCTGAGCGGCGAAGCCGAACTCCTCACAGATCACGTTGATCGTATCGAAGTCGAGCCGCTGGTTGAGGGTCACCATGAGGCCGAGCTCCATGCAAGACGCGATGATCTGCGTAGCGGGCACGCCGATTAGATCCGCGAGCTCGCTGACCGACACGAACTCGGTGACCTTGAGGACGTTGGCCGGTTCGGCTTCGGCCACCGGCGCGGCCTCCTCGCGCTTGGGCGCGCGCCGACGGCGGCGCGTTCCTGCGTCGATCTTGGCCAGGGTGCGGCGGATGTTCTCCTCGACCGCCGCTTGATCCACGCGGCGACGGCGGCGACGGCGGCGTCCCCTGGAGACGCCGTCTCCTGCTTCGGCGGGACGCGCGGTCGCCACCGAGGCCGCGCCGGCGCGAACAGCTGTTTCGGCCGTCTGTCCAGAGACGGCCCGCGCCACAGCCTTCCCGACTGCGAGCGGTCCGGCGACAGCCGATGAAACGGCGGCGGCCTCCTCGAACACGCGCGCCTCGGCCTTCTGCGGGTCGACGACGCGGCGCTTCCTGCGTGCCTCCTCGAGGCGCTTCTTCTTCTCCTCTTCGGCGTGCTTCACCGCTTCCTTCTCGGCTTCGAACTTGGCGCGGACCTTCTCGATGGTCTCGTCGTCGATCGAGGACATGTGGTTCTTGACCGGCACGCCCATCTCGCGGAGGAGGTTTACCATCGCATCGCTCGAGACATCGAAACGCCGCGCGACTTCATAGATCCGAACTTTTGTCACGAATCCCTACTCCTTGGTTTCCTTCCGCGACGCGACCTCGATTGTCTCGAGGCCTGCCGCGATGTTCCGATCGGTCAAGCCGAGCACGGCCACCGCCGCGCGCCCGGCCAACTCTCCGAGCTCGTCCTTGCTCCATCCGCGATAGATCGCGATCCCCGACTCTCGCCATGCCTCGACGAGAGCTTCGCGCCGCGCTTGCGCGAGGTCATCCGCGACGAAGACCGCCGCAACGCGCCTGTTGCGGGCGGCTTCCCGGTTGAGCTTGACGCCGATTACAACGCGCCCCGCGCGACGGGCCTGGCGGACGAGGGCCGCCATGCGCGCCTTGCGCGCGGCCGGAGAGACCTCATCCTTCGGCGGGCTCGCGCTCCTCGGCTCTGCCATCTTCCGCGGTGGCCCCCTCGGTGGCCCCTTCGGTGGCCCGCTCGACCGTTTGCGCGCCGGACTCCACGTACCCGCCGGCCTCCTCGTCCCACTCCTCATCGACCTCGACCGTCAGCTCGTCGATGATCTCCATCAACAGGGCGGCCGTCGGTTCGTCGATGCCCGGGATCGCGGCCAGCTCCTCGACCTCCAGATTGATGATGTCGTTGAACGTCGTGTACCCCTGGGCCGCGAGCGCCGTGACGGTCTCGGGCGCGATTCCCGGGACTCTCTGGAGCGGGAAGTCGACGGCCTCGCCCTCGACAGCCTCCACCTCCCCCCCGGCCGAGGCGGGCGTGGGCTCGGGCTCCGCCTTGCGGCCGAAGAGGATCTGCTCCTCTTTGGCCAGATAATCGGACTTGCTGATGAGGTCGATCTTGTATCCGGTCAGCTTGGACGCCAGCCGCACGTTCTGCCCGGCGCGCCCGATTGCCAGCGACAGCTGGTCCTCGGCGCATACGACCGTAGCGCGCTTCTCGGGCGGCCGCGGCGCTTGCGGCTCGACCTCGGCCGCGGTCTCAGCCTCGGTCTCGATCGTGGCCTCCTCGCCCTTCGCCTCGCGGCGCGCGGCTTCCTCGAGCGCATGCTTCGATTCCTCGAGCACGGCTGCGGTCTCTTCCGGGCTCGCCGGTTGGAACGGCGCCGGGGCGGCAGTGGGCCCTCGGAAACGTGGCTGGGGCTTGGCGAACGGTGAACGGCGGAACGACTCGGTGAAGAGTCCACTGTCGTCGATCCCTCCGCCCGGCTCGTGGAGGATGATCTTGTATACCTCTGCCGGCGACAGCGACTGCGCGATGAACTGACGCGGGTCGTCGGTCCACGGCACGATGTCGATCCGCTCGCCGCCGAGCTCAGAGACGACCGCTTGGACGCGGCTTCCCTTGAGCCCGACACAGGCGCCCACTGGATCGACGTGCGGGTCGCGCGACCACACCGCGATCTTGGAGCGGCTGCCGGGCTCGCGCGCGATGGCGCGGATCTCGACGATTCCCTGAAACACTTCGGGAACTTCGAGCGCGAAGAGCTGACGGACGAAATCGGGATGGGTGCGACTGAGGATCAGCTGCGGCCCTTTGCTCGTCTCCTTGATGTCGAGCAAGAGCGACCGCACCGACTCGCCCTGACGCAGATACTCGCGCCGGACTTGTTCGCGAGCCGGAAGGATCGCCTCGGTCCGCCGATCGAGGAACACCAGCGCGTTGCCGCGGTCGACCTGCTGAACGGTCCCGGTGACCAGCTGCCCGACTTTGTCAGCGTACTCCTCGCGGATCCGCTCGCGCTCCTCCTCGCGCACCTTCTGGATGATCATTTGCTTGGCCGCCTGGATGGCGTTGCGGCCGAATGTATGGAAGTCGAGCGGGATCTCGGCGACCATGCCGGGCTCGGGCTCGCCGTCGCCCCACGGCTCGTTCTCGTAGGGGAGCGCTTTGGCCTCGTCGACCGTCATCTGGCGGGTCGGATCTTCGAGCTCGGCGTCGCTGGCCACGATTTCCTTGAGTAGATAGATCGAGATCTCGCCCGTCGCTGGATCGACCAGGATTTCCGCGTTGGATTCGGCGCCATACTTCCGCCGCACGGCGGCCAGCATCCCCGCCTTGACGAGCTCGACGACCTCGCCCTTGTCGAGCGCTTTTTCGCGCGTCAGTTGACCGAACGCGTCGAGGATTTCCATGGCCATTCGTTCATCTCCTTGATAGTCCGCTCACCACTTCACGTGGAGGCGGGCGCGGGCGATCTCGGTGGCGTCGAACGTCCACCGGTGATTGGGATCGGCGATCGTGATCGCGTAAGACCCCGCGTCGCGGTCCTCGATCCCCTCCAGCGTGCCCACGAATCGCTTCTGACCGTCGCGCTTGTGGTGGAGCCGCACCGTGACCTCGCGCCCGAGGTAACGCTCGAAATGGACCCGCTTCGTGAGGGGCCGTTCGATGCCGGGACTCGAGACCTCGAGCACGTACCGCTCGGGCACCGCCCCCGCCGACTCCAGCATCTCCTCGAGGCGGCGCGAGAGCCGGGCGCACTCATCGAGAGTGACGCCACCCTCGGTGTCGACGTAGGCGCGCACGATCGGGCGGCCGAGCGACCCCGCGACCTCGAGGTCGACGAGCTCGGCCCCCTCCCGCTCGACGACGGGCTCGATCAGGGCCGTCAGCCGTTCGCGATCCACCATGGGGCGAGGCGCGGCCAACCGTTCAGGGATCCCGGCCTTTCTGGGATCCTGCCTCCGCACGCGGCCGCCGTCAGAAAAAAAGTGGGGCGCGACGCCCCACTCGGAAGTTCAATATACCCGAAACCCGCGCTGGGGCAAGCCCTTAGGCGACGACGGAGAATCCCGCGACCCCTAACATACGCCCCCCACCCCCAAGGGCGCGACGGTACGAGTGGAGGACCGGGTCGCAGGCGGTGCACCGGGCGGATCCGCCGACTGCTTCCGGCGCGATGCCTGCGGTGACGGCCTGGCGGGTGAGCGCTGCGCGCAGGTCGACGTGCGGTCGCGAGCCTTCGTTCCGCACCCATCCTTCGGTGTCCGGTCCGGCCGTGGTCGCCCGGATCGCTTCGACCACCTCCTCCCCCACCGGGTAGCAGCACGGCCCGATCGCGGGGCCCCACCACACGGTGAGCTCCTCCGCACCGGTCCCGTAGGAAGACGAGAAGGCGGCGATCGCGCGGTCGAGGATACCCGCGGCGACGCCACGCCAGCCGGCGTGAAGGAGCGCCAGAGCGCGCGACCCGGGCGCCCAGATGAAGACCGGCGCGCAGTCCGCCACGCCCACCGTCAGGAGGACACCCGACGTGCTCGTCATGAACCCGTCGTACCCGGTGAGCCGCAGGGAGGCCGGGCCGACCGGCTCTGCCTCGGGGATGTCGGCCCCGTCGGCGTGGAAGAGCCGGGAGCCGTGGACCTGGGCCGCTCCAACGATGAGGTGGAACCTCGGCCATGCCCAGTCGCGAAGGGCGCGGTGCGCCGCGGCCACCTCTCGCGCCGGCGACTCGGTATCACGACCGAAGTTGAGAGGCCGTGTCGTCACTGCTGCCACCGGCCCGGACCCCGGCCACCGTACCTCGAGGCGCGGCAGACCATCTCCCTGGACGAGCGTCTCCTCGGCCACCGCCGCCAGCCGACTCACCGAGGTTCCTCAGCGCCGCTCTCGCCGGTGGGCGAGGTGGAAGAAGCCGGCTCGGGCAGCTGTTCGACGAGCAGCGACAGGTGGGGGAAGGGGATGACGATCCCCGCGTCGTCCAGTGACCGCTTGATCTTCTCCCGATACTCGAACCCGAGCGGAATCTCCTGATGTGGATTCTTGAGCCAGATCCTGAGCGCCAGCACGACCGCCGAGTCGGCGAGCTCGGCGACGACCACCTCGGGCCCGGGCCGCTCGCGCAACCGTTCGTCTCCTTCCGTCTGGGCCAGCACGACATCGCGCGCTTCGCGAATGTCCTCGTCATAGCCGATCCCGAACGGGATATCGAGCCTGAGCGAGGCCTGCATCGTGTGATTGATGATCGTGTTGTTGGCAACGTTCTGGTTGGGGATGATGACCACTTTGTTCTGGTTGGTATGAATGCGGGTCGAGCGCAGCGTGATCTTCTTCACCTGCCCGAACTCATCGTCGATCTCGACCCGATCGCCGACTCGGAATGGTCGATCCATGAGGATCGTGATGCCGGCGATGAAGTTCGCGAGAGTATCCTTGGCGGCGAAGCCGAGCGCCAGGCCGGCGACCCCGAGGCCGGCGAGCAATCCGGTCATGTTGAAGCCCACCTGGTCGAGCGCCACAATGATGGCCAAACCGAGTACGACGAACTTGATCGTGGTGAGCAGGAGCTCGGCCGCATCCTCTTCGACGCGCGATCGTTTGAATACGCGTCTGAGTGCTGTCCGGACGATCAGGTAGATCGCGAGGAAGAGGACGAGGACGATGAAACCCTTGAACAGATTGCCGACGAAGGCCAGGAGCCCGACCTGGAATTGCCCGATGAGCTCCCACAGATCCGACCACGAGCGAATCTCCGTGATGCGGTCGACGAGCTCGCTGATCTGATCCAACCCCGCAGTCGTATCCGCCGCGGCGGTGGTGTCGGCCGGCTGGCTTCCGGTCTGCTGCCCTTGGCTCAAGGCTTCGAGCTGCGGAACGATCATCGCCGGGGACCGTTCCGCGAGAATCGGAATCGGATGATGTGTACCGCCGCGGCCAAGCCGTCCTTCCAGGTGATCTTCTTCCCCTCGTCATAGTCGCGGCCGTGGTAGGCGATCGGCGTCTCGTATATGCGATAACCGGCGCGGGCGACCTTGGCGGTGATCTCGGGTTCGAACCCGAACCGCTCCGACACGAGCGTGGGTCCGATGCTCTCGACGACCTCGCGCCGGAACGCCTTGTAGCCGGTTTCCATATCGCTCAGCTTGAGGTTGGTCAGCATGTTGGACAGCAGCGTCACCAACTTGTTCCCCATGTAGTGCCAGAACATGTGGACGCGCTGGGGGCCTCCCAGAAACCGCGAGCCGTAGACGACGTCGGCCAGCCGCGCCCGGATCGGCTCGACCAGCAAGGGGTAGTCGGCGGGGTCGTACTCGAGGTCTGCATCCTGCACGAGCACGACCTCGCCGTTGGCGGCCTGGAACCCCCGCTTGACGGCGGCCCCCTTCCCACGGTTACGGTCCTGGAGCAGGACCCGGACACGCACTGGTCTTCCCTCCGCGTCGGTATACGTCGTCTCCCCCCGCGCCACGCCTTCGAGGAACTCGCGCGTGCCGTCGGTCGAGGCGTCGTCGACGACGATGATCTCCTTCGTGTACGGCGCCCGCGCCACCCTTTCGAGGAGCGCAGCGATCGTCGGTCGCTCGTCATAAGCCGGTACGACGACGGAAAGGAGCGGGCGGTCCGGCGGCGTTTCGTTCACCGTTCGCGCTCGCAGCTCATTCGCCGTGCTCGTGGGCGGGAGGCAGGTGGATCGGCGGTCGCTCTCCCACTTCCCCCGGATGCACGCCGCGCTCGAACAGGAGCTTGAGGAGGGGCGGGGTGATCAGCGTCGTGCCCATCACCATGATGAGGAGGGCCGAGAAGACGTCCTGGGTCAGGATCCCCCCCAGGAGGCCGATTTGGGCGAAGATGAGCCCCACCTCGCCGCGGGGGACCATCCCCACCCCCACCGCCAGCTTGTGGATGGGGCGCCAAAACACGCTGTACCCCGCCGCCACTTTGCCGAGAACGGCGATGAGGAAGAGCCCCGCGCCGACCAACAACACTGCACGGTTGCTCGCCGAGCGGGGGTCGAGAATCGAAACGTCGACCGCCGCCCCGACCGAGATGAAGAAGATCGGTGTGAAGACGTCGGCCACCGGCTTGATCTGCTCGACGATCGTATCGAACTGATTCGTTCGCGAGAGGATGAGTCCGGCCGCGAAGGCCCCGATGATCGGCGCCAATCCCGCCCGATCGGCGAAATAGGCCAGAAGAAGTGCGAAGCCGAACGCGAAGGTCACGAGGACACCGCGCACGCGCATCCGATTGACCAGCTCGAAAAGCCAGCGAGCGGTCGCGAGGCCGATCGCCATCGCAACCGCGAGGAAGCCGATCGCCAGACCGAAGACCTTCGCGACGGCGAGGATCGAGATCGATCCCGTGGCGGCGAGCCCATCGACAACCGCCAGAATGAGAAGACCCAGGATGTCGTCGATCACGGCCGCGCCGATGATGATGCGTGCTTCGGACGTGGAGATCTTGCCGAGGTCGGTCAGGACCCTGGCCGTGATCCCCACCGAAGTCGCGGTCAGCGTGGCCCCGACGAAGATCGCCGTCAAGCTCGCCCCGCCCTCGTAGGCATGCCAGAACAGATAGCCGAACAGGAACGGGAGAACGACGCCAACCACGGCCACCGTCATCGCCGCGGAGCCGACGTGGAACATCTGCCGCAGGTCGGTCTCGAGGCCGATCTCGAACAGCAGGATCGCCACTCCGATCTCGGCCATCACGTGGACGATCGAGCCGTACGGGTCGGCGGGGTCCACCGGCACCAGCCCGAGGACAGACCCTCCCACGATGACGCCCGCCACCAGCTCCCCCAACACCGCTGGCTGGCCGATCCGTTCGAAGATCTCCCCCGCCAGCTTCGCAGCCAGCAGGATGATTATCATGATGAAGAGGAAGTGTCCGACCTCGACGAGGCCGACGTCAATGAGGTTGGCGGCTTCCGGCATCCCCGCCCCCCGAGGCCGCTAGTCTAGAAACAGATACGGGCGCCAGCGCTTGTCGGGGATCGCGGTCGCGAACGCGATCGGGGTGAAACGATGAGGTGGCCTCGGAAGGCGCCGCAGCTCCATTTCCGCCTGCTCGGGGGTTCGATTCCCCTTGCGATTGTTACAGCGCACGCACGCGCACACCAGGTTGGTCCAGGTGTCGCGGCCGCCCAGGGCGCGTGGAACGACGTGGTCGGTCGTCATCGGACCGCGGCGACTGTTGCAGTACTGACAGCGATAGCCGTCCCGCCGCAGCACGTTGCGCCGGGTCAGCGCGACCCGCTGACGTGGCGCCCGGACGTAGATGCAGAGCCGCACGACCGAAGGGACGGGGACGGCGCGTGAAACCGAGCGGACGACCGCGTCGTAGCGCTCGACGATCTCGGCTTTGCCCAGGACGACGAGGATCACGGCCCGCTGCGCGTGACACACCGCCAGCGGTTCGTAGTTCTGATTCAGGACCAGCACCTGGCGCTTGAGTAGGGGACTCATCGTGATGATCCTCGTGCGTTTCCTTCGACCTCGTACCCGTAGTGCAAGGTGTCGACCCACTCGCCGAGCTTCCACGTCGGGATGCGAACGATCTCGCGCCACGAAGCGCTGACGCGCAAGCGACCGGTAGGGTCGCGTCGCACCATCAGACGGTTGCGTGCCAGCGGCACGCGAAGCTCGCGCGCGGTCTCCATCAACGTCGCGCGCAGGTCCTCATCGGGTTGAGTGCCGGCTAACCGCACGCCCTGTTTCATGGCGTCATGGAACCGCCATGCCCGAAGCTGCGGCGCAGCATACTGATAGCAAATGTAGGCGCCGATTCCGAGCAGGGCCAACCAGATCAGGGCACGAAACATCGCGATTCAGAACTCTTCCGCCACGTGGCGAAGGATCTCTTCCGCAATCTTCTCGAGGGCCCGCTCGATTCCCGTCTCCCGCGTTTCCTGTCGCTCTTCGTTGAACTCGCCCCACATCGTGAGAGAGGGACTCTCCCACAGCGTCTCGTCCCTCACCTGATCCTCGATCTCGACGTCGACGCTCACCAGCACGCGGCGCGAGAAGACATCGGGGTTGGCGCCGGTACGCGGGTCGTACGACAGCGCCTCTTCGCGATATTCGTTGATCGTGCCGCGCACCACGAGGTCGGCCTCTTCCTCGTCGCCGACGAATCGTAATCGCGACTCGTTCTGGAACTCGGTAATGACACGATCGGTGAGCTCCTGGGTGAGGGCGAATTCACGAGTATCGTTTTCGAAGGTTGGCACGTAGATCGTCTCGAGATGCGGGGGAACCGGCGAGCGGAACGAGTAGCCACACGCCGCGAGCAACAGGACCCCGGCGAGGCCGGCGCTGAGCGGAATCCTAGCGCCCGGGCGACGACGTCGGATCGATCGGGACATCCTCGTGCTCCTGCGTGACATCGACGACAAGGGTGCGCTCCACGACGTAGTCCCGCACGACGACATGCCGCGGGCTCAGGCGGCCAGCGACGTCCTGGAAATCCGCGAACCGGACGCGATAGGCGAGGTGGCCTTGGCGCCCCTGGCGGTACTCGACGAGGCGGTGGTCACCCGCTGCGGACTCCAGCGTGAAGGCGTGGGCCGTCACGCCCTTCACCACGTACAGGGTGGAACGCTCCCCGTCGCTCGCCGCCACCAGTCGCGCCCCCTGCAGCAGTGGAGTGAGATCGTAGGCCCCCAGGACGGCCCCGAGGATCTCGGGGTTCGCCAGCGCACGCTCGCCAGCCAGCTCGGCGAAGCGGGGATCGCCGAGCCGGCCAGTCACGACCTCGTCCTCCCGTGGCAGAACGAGGGTGAGCGAATCGCCGACCAGAGTGAGACGCAGGACCGGCGCGCCGTGGGGACCAAAGATATCGGCCCGCAGGCGCCGCGGCTCGGCGCGATACTGGACGGCACCCTCACCACGGAAGCGCCGACGACCCTCGATCAAGGTCACGTCGAAGATCCGCTTGGTCGCCTCGATGCTGCCGTACTGCGCCTGAAGGGCGGTGATCAGCGGGGCGGGATCGATCCCGCCTTCCGCGGCATCGCGGGCTTGCTGCTCGATCGTGGTGGCGCAGCCGCCCCCCAGCGCGATCGCGAGCGCGAGGAAGATGGACCTCAACGCGGCAGCGCGGCGCGAGCCCGGTCGATCTTATCCGCCAGGCGAGTTTCGCCGGGGGCCAGCGCGGCCGCCCGCTGGTAGGCGACGAGCGCGTCAGCGGCACGCCCGCCGCGGAGCAGAGCGTCCCCGAGATGCTCGTACATCGCTGCCGAAGCGGGAGCGATTTGCAGTCCCTGGCGCAGTGCCGCCTCCGCGCCGGCATAGTCACCGCGCTCGGTTCGCGCGACGCCGAGACCATCCCAGGCGCGCTCGAGCCGGGGATCCACGGCCGCAGCGCCCCCGAAGACCACCTCGGCCTCCTCCCACTGCTCGAGGTCGAGCAGCGCCCGGCCGAGCTCGACCTGGAGCTCGCCGTTGTAGGGAAGCGCCGCGGCGGCCGCTCGCAGGTGCAGGAGCGCGGCCTCCTCTTGCCCGCGCGCACGGTAGTGACCGATCAGCTGCGCCCTGAGGCCCAGGTCGAGCGGCGCGCGCTCGACCGCCTGCTCGTACCAGACGACCGCCTCGTCCGGAGCGCCGCGCCGGGCTGCGGCGGCCGCTCGCAGCCGCGCGTAGCGGGCCGCCAGAGCGTTCTCGCCCGCTGGAAGACCCGACCACCACGACACGAGCGGCTCGAGAACCGCCTCTACCGCCGTGGGACCTTCGGTTTCGAAGAGGATGGCCGCCCACTCGATACGGGGGAGCGGGGCGGTAGGGTCGAGCCGGACCGCCTCGGCCAGCCACTCCGCCGCGCGCGCTTGATCGCCCCGCTGGCGAGCTTCCTCGGCGAAATGGAACCGCAGGAGCGCCTCGGCGCCCTGGCCGCGTGCTGGGACGGCCAGAGCCGTGGCGAACACCGCGAGCAGCGTCGCACGGAGCGCGAGATGCGATGATGGAAGTTGCACGGAGGTGCGAAGATAGAACATCGGAATCAACGGGCAAGCGAGGCCCGCGCCGGCGTGCCCATCGCGCGATATCTTGCCCCCATGCGTGGATGCTTCGCCTTCCTCTTGCTCGTCGCACTCGCCTGCGGCCGCGACGTCGATCCCCCTCGGCCCGAGGCCACGACGATGGACCCGGCGACCTTCGCCGCCGTGGTCGCCGAGCTCGCGGCTGCGCGCGCCCAGCTCCTCCCGGACACCCAGGCCTACCGGGTCCAACGCGACGCCATCCTCGCGCGCCACAGCGTCTCGGCCAGTCAGCTCGAGGAGTTCGGCGCGAGCTTCGGCGGAAACGAGGAGGTCCTGTCGCGGGTCTACGAAGAGGTCGAGGCCGAGCTCGACACGCTGTTCGGGTCCGATGCGATCGCGCCGCCTTCGACCGGCGGCACGCCTCCCGAGGAGGAGCCCCTCGTCCAGCCGCCCGCGGAAGTCGCGCCCCCCCCGGAAGTCGCGCCGCCCCTCGAATCGCCGGTGATCGAATCACCGGTCATCGCACCGGACACGACTCTGCCGACCGTCCCCGACACTTCCTGAGGCGTTACTCCCACTCGATCGTCGCCGGGGGCTTGCTCGAGACGTCATAGACGACGCGGTTGACCCCGCGTACCTCATTGATGATGCGGTTGGCGACCCGGCCGAGGAGGTCGTGCGGAAAGGGGAACCAGTCGGCTGTCATTCCGTCGCGGGAGGTCACCGCGCGCAACGCGACAACGTTTTCGTAGGTGCGCCGGTCCCCCATGACGCCGACGGCCTGAACCGGAAGAAGCACGGCGAACGCCTGCCAGATCGCGTCGTACAGCTCAGCCGCGCGGATCTCCTGGAGAAAGATCGCGTCGGCCTCGCGCAGGATGTCGAGCCGCTCAGCGGTCACCGGGCCCAGGATCCGCACGGCGAGACCGGGCCCCGGGAACGGATGGCGGTCGATCATCTCTTCGGGCAACCCCAGCTCGCGCCCGACCTGGCGCACCTCGTCCTTGAACAGCTCCCGCAACGGCTCGACCACGGTGAGACGCATCGCTTCGGGCAGCCCCCCCACGTTGTGGTGCGTCTTGATCGTCATCGACGGCCCCTTGACCGAGAGTGACTCGATGACATCGGGATATAGCGTCCCCTGGACGAGGAAGTCGACCGCTCCGATCGAGGTCGCACCTTCGAAGACCTCGATGAAACGATGCCCGATGCGGCGGCGCTTCTCTTCCGGGTCGCTCACGCCGGCGAGGTCGGCGAGGAAGCGATCTCCGGCATCGACGACTTCCAGCCGGTAATGGAGGTGCTCACGGAACGTCCGCTCGACCTGCTCGCGCTCGTTCTTCCGCAACAGTCCCGTGTCCACGAAGATGCACGTCAGCCGATCTCCGATCGCCTGGTGGACCAGCGCAGCGGCGACCGCCGAGTCGACCCCGCCCGAGAGCCCGCAAACGGCATGACCATCACCGACAGAATCGCGAACGGCGGCGATCGCACGGCTCACGAACGACGCCATGGTCCATGTGGGCTCGCAGCCGCAGACTTCGAACACGAAATCGGCGAGGATCTGCTCGCCGCGCTCGGTGTGGGCGACCTCGGGATGGAACTGGACGCCGTAGCGTCGGGTCTCGGGATTGCCGAAGGCCGCGATCGTGTCGGCGAGCGACACCCCGAAGCGCAGGAAGTGGGGCGGGGCCTCCGTGACCCGGTCGCCGTGGCTCATCCAGACGGTGATCTCCTCGCCCTCTTCGAAACCGGAGAACGGTCCGAGCGCGGTCTCGATGCGAACCGGGGCACGGCCGTACTCGCGCGTCTTCGCCGGCTCCACCACGCCGCCCTCGGCCTGGGCGAGGAGCTGCATGCCGTAACAGATGCCGAGCATCGGGGAGGCAACGTCGAAGAAATCCTCGTGCGGCATGGGCGCGTCGGCATCGTAGACGCTGCTCGGGCCGCCCGAGAGGATGATCCCCGCCGGCCGCCACGCCCGGATCGTGTCGGCTTCGAGGTGGAACGGGTGGATCTCGCAGTAGACCCGGAGCTCGCGGATCCGCCGCGCTATCAGCTGCGTGTACTGGCCTCCGAAGTCGAGGATGAGGATCCAGTTCCCGGGCTCGCGGTTGGACACGCGTCCAGTCGTGCTCGCGTTATCTCTAAACGCTGCAGACATTGTTGACCAAGTCGCGCAGGGCGTTCAAAATGCCGACGACCCACTGGCGTGGGTGCCCCGAGGCGCGCGACTGAGAAGGTCCGAGGCGTACTGTCGGGGCACCCGCGCAGCGGGTCGGGAAGCCGCAGATCTCCGAGGGAGTGCTACGCAGAGATTCGGCATTTTCAACGCCATGCTACAGTTCGCGGAACTCGACGGAGTGGTCGCCCGTGTCGTAGATCGCGAGCGAGCCGATCCCGCCGAGCCATCCGCACGTCTCCCCGGGATTGACGATCAGGGCCTCGCCGACACGCCGCTCGTCGCGCTCGTGCGTGTGGGCGTACACGATCAGGTCGTAGGCGCCGCCCGCCGCGAGGTCAACGAGGCCTCGCGGCTCGTGCATGACGACGATCCGGCGTCCGCCGAGCTCCGTCTCCCACCACTGGGTCTCGAGCCGCGCGCCGATCTCGGCGAACGCGCGGGCGAGCGCGAGCAGATCACCGTCGTTGTTGCCGGTGATGCCATGGAGGGGCGCCTGGAGCCCGGCGAACTCGCGCACCGCGAAGGGCGAGCACCAGTCGCCGGCATGGATCACGAGGTCGACCCCTACCTGGTTCAACCAGGCTACCGCCTGACGGATCCGAACCACGTGGTCGTGCGTGTCGGCGACGAGGCCGATCCTCACGGCGGCGAGGTTCCGGCGGAGGCCGGCGCTTCGACAGCGCGGAGCCGGGCGGTCGCTTCCGCGGGCGTGAGCGAGCTCTCGTCGCCGGTCGCCAGCTCCTTGAGCGTCCAGCGTCCCTCCGCGCGCTCCCGTTCGCCGATCACGATCGCGAACCGTGCGCCGGCCTGGTCCGCCCGCTTGAGCGCTTTGCCGACAGCCTGATCCTTGAGCGCCAGGTCGGTGGCGAGCCCCTCTTCGCGCAGGCGCGCCGCCGCGGCGATCGCCGCCGAACGATCCGCCGCAGTGACCGGGATCACGTGGGCGTCGCAGCGTGGGCCGAGATCGGGGAGCTTGCCGTGCTGGGTCAGGAGCTCGATCAGGACTGCGTCGCCCAGCCCGAAGCCGACCGCGGGCAGCGGTTCCCCGCCGATCGCTGACAGCAGGTCGTCGAAACGCCCGCCGCCGCAGAGCGCGCGCAGCTCGCCGCGCGCATCGTACATCTCGAAGACGACGCCGGTGTAGTAGGCCAGTCCGCGCACGACCGCCGCGTCGAAGCGGCAGACGTCACGCACGCCGTAGGCATCGAGATACTCCTCGAGCCGGACGAGGCGAAGAGCCTCGGGCACCAGGTGACCACCCGTCGGGGCCAGGGTCTCCTGCAGTCCCGCCAGGTCGCGGCGCGCGACAGCCTCGGTCAGCTGTCGAGCGGTCGCCGGCGGGACGCCAGCCTTGTCGAGCTCGCCCAGCACGACGTCCACTCCCCCCTTGAGGAGCTTGTCGAGCGCGACGTAGACGGCGGGCCGCCGTGCCGCGGAAATCGAGAGGGCGGCGATTACCGCGTCGAGCAGACGGCGATCGCTATAGCGAACCAGGAAGTCCTCAGCGCTCAGTCCGCAGGCCCGCAGGACGTCGACCCCGGCCGCGATGATCTCGGCGTCCGCTTCGACGCCCTCGACGCCGAGGATGTCGAGGTTGAGCTGAAAGAACTCGCGCAACCGGCCGCGCTGCGGACGCTCGTAACGAAACAGCCGCGGCACGGAGTACCACTTGAGCGGCATGGCGAGGGCGCGGCTGCGGGCGGCGACCATGCGCGCCAGGGACGGCGTCATCTCGGGCCTGAGCGCCACGCGCCGACCGCCCTTGTCCTCGAACGTGTAGAGCTGACCGACGATCTCTTCACCCGACTTGTCGGTATAGAGATCGAGCGGCTCGAGGACCGGGGCATCGTACTCCTCGAAGCCGTACCGCTCGGCGACCTCGCGCCAGCGGGACTCGATCCAGCGGCGCAGGCGCATGGCGCCGGGGTAGAAGTCGCGAGTGCCCTTGAGCGGGTCGAAGCGGCTCATGGCGGGGTCTCCGCCAACTCTGCGCGGCTGGCGGGCGCCGAGGGGCCGGGTGCCACCGCGGGACCGGCCGGCGCCTCCGAACTGGCGCGCGCCAATGGGCCGACCGCCGCAGTGGCCGGTGCGTAGGGCTCTCCCGGCGCGGCGATTCCCAGAGCGACGAGCGCCTCGCCCACGGTGTGGAACGATCCCGCCACCAGGACGAATCCCGCCTTCCCGCGCGCGACCTCGTCACCCGCGGCGGCGAGCGCCTGCGCTACCGTCTCGGACCACGTCATCCCCCGTCCATCCACCTCCGCCCGAGCGTCCTCCCGCGTCAGGCGCCGCGCGCCGGCGGTTTCGAGCCCGCACACCCAAGCTCGCGCCGTCGCCGGCGCGAGCGCATCGAGCATCCGGGGCCACGCCTTGTCGGCCAGCGCCCCGAACACGAGCGCTGTGCGCCCCCGGCCGAGGTCACCGACGGTGGCCGTCAGGCGCTCACACCCCGCGGGGTTGTGGGCGACATCGAAGAGATGGGGGATCCCGCCAACCTCTCGCCACTCGCCGCGGCCGCCGAGCGTGAGCCCGGCGAGCGCGGATCGGACGCGCGCCTCGTCGAGCGCCGGGGCGACCCGGCCCCGAGCATCCGCCAGCCGCTCCCACGTGTGAACGGCCAGCGCGGCGGCGCGGGCGAAGACGCTCCCCGTCAGTGGCAACTCGAGCTCGTCGAGCCGGAGCGCGGGCGAGCCGTAGTCGAATCGGGTCCTGCCCGGCTCGACGGAACGGACCGACCACGTCACTTCGTCGGGAAGAAAGGCGAGCGAGGCGCCGACCGCGGCGGCCGCGGTGGTCCAGACGGCACGCACCTCGGGCGGGCCCGGATCCCCGACGAGCGCCGGAACGTCCGGCTTGAAGATCCCCGCCTTCTCGCGCGCGATCGCGCTCAGGCTCTCTCCGAGCCAGCGCTCGTGGTCGCGCGCCACACCGGTCACCACCGCGACCTCGGGGTGGATGACGTTGGTGGCGTCGAGCCGCCCGCCCAAGCCGACCTCGATCACCGCCAGATCGACGCGCGCGCGCGCGAAGTAGTCGAGCGCCAGGATCGTCGTCGCCTCGAAGTACGTCATCCCGCGTTCCTCGACGGCGCTGGCGATCCGCTCCCAGCCCGTTACCACGCCCGCGCGTTCGATAGGAACGCCGTCGATACGGATCCGCTCGCGGAAGTCGACGAGATGGGGGGAGGTGTAGAGGCCCGTCCGCAGCCCGTGGGCCTGGGCCAGGGACGCGAGGGCCGCGGCGGTCGTGCCCTTGCCGTTGGTTCCTGCGACGTGGAGGGTGGGGTAGGCGAGCTCCGGACGCCCCAGACGATCGAATATCGCACGCACGTTCTCGAGCCCCAGCCGGATGCCGAACAGCTCGCGCCGGTCGAGCGCGGCGAGCGCCTCTTCGTACGTCACGGTTCCCCGGCGGGCGCCTCCCGACCCAGCATCCAACGCAGGGCGCGCGAGACCGTCCGCTGGAGCTCGACCCGCGGCACCACACGGTCGACGAAACCGTGATCCAGCAGGAACTCGGCGGTTTGGAATTCGTCCGGAAGGTCCTGACCGATCGTCTGCTTGATGACGCGCGGGCCCGCGAAGCCGATCTGGGCCTTAGGTTCGGCGAAAATGACGTCGCCGAGCATGGCGTAGGAAGCGGTCACCCCGCCCGTCGTAGGATCGGTGTTCACCGCGACGAAGGGGATCCCTTGACGGTCGAGTGCGGCGAGCAGCGTGCCGGTCTTCGCCATCTGCATGAGCGAGAGCACACCCTCCTGCATCCGCGCTCCGCCGGATTGGGAAACGATGACGAGCGGGATCGCCCGCTGGAGCGATCGCTCGATAGCGCGCGCGATCTTCTCGCCGACGACCGAGCCCATGCTCCCCCCGAGGAACCCGAAGTCCATGACCGCGACTGAGACCTCGATGCCGTCGATCGCGCCCGTGCCGCACACCACCGCCTCATTGCGACCCGTGCGGCTGACGTACTCCTGAACCCGCGCGGGATACGGCTTGGAGTCGACGAACTCCAAGGGATCGACGCTCTGGAGGTCGGCGTCGTGCTCCTGAAACGAGCCGGGATCCAGCAAGAGCTCGAGGTACTCGTCGGCCGAGATACGAAAGTGGTGGCCGCACTTGGGGCACACCCACGCCTTCTGGACCAGATCCTTTCGGTAGAGGATGTCCCCGCACGAAGGGCATTTCTGCCACAGGTCGCCGGGAAGCTCCTTCTTCTCGGTCGTCTGGATCTTCTTCCTGTCGCGCTTGAACCAGGTCATGGGTGGCGGGGGTAAGGCTACCCGGACCCCGTGGTGCGGTCAACAAGACTCGCGGAGCGGGTCAGCGCGACGCGGGCGACAGATCGAGCGCCATGACGAGCGCATCCTCACGCGGCCGGGCGTAGTAGCCGCGCCGCACGCCGACGACGCAGAACCCCTGCCGCGCGTATAGCGATCGGGCTGCGGAGTTGGAGACCCGGACGTCGAGCCACATCGTGCGGGCGCCCTGCTCGCGCGCCGTGCGGCACGTGAAGTCGATGAGCCGCGTTCCGATGCCCCGCCGCTGCCACGGGACGGCGACCGCCAGGTTGGCGAGCTCAGCCTCGTCGGCCGCGACCCACGCGACCGCATAGCCGACGATGCCCGCGGCCCCCGCGGCCGCGACCCATGCGAACGCACCGCGCGCGTCGACGATCTCGGCGAAGTCTTCACGGCGCCACGGGTTTGGGTAGAGCGCGCGCTCGATGGCCGCCACTGCGTCGATGTCGGCGGTCGCCATGGCGCGGACCATGAGCTCGTCGGCAGGCTGTTCCGCCGTCACGCTTGGGTTGCCGGACGGGTGTAGACGAGTCGCAGGGCCCCCGGCGAGACCACGGCGTAGCGCTCCATATCGAGCGCAACGAGCCGGGCGACTGCCGCTGCGATGGGCGCAGGCTCCGGTCGCTCTCGAGCCGTCGGCCCGGCTTCTCTGGCCGACAGCCCGACGCGCGGGGCTTCTCCCGCGAACCGCTTCACCTCCTCGGGCGCGAGGTCGAACGGCCCGGCCGTCGTCCTCCAGCCGGCGCCATCCTGGTCGACGAGCGCCGCGTACCATCGCCCGCGACGAGCGTCAAGGACCGCGCACACACGATCCGTCCCGGGCAATGCGTACGCTTCGGCCACCGCCTCGAGCGTCGGGACCGCGTGGAGCGCGATTTCCGCGGCCCGCGCGAGCGCAACAGCGAACGTCGCGCCCACTCGAAGCCCCGTGAACGACCCGGGCCCAGCGGGCACGGCGACGACCGCGAGGTCGCCGATCGCGAGCCCGGCCTCGCCAAGGAGCGCGCGCGCCGCCGGCGCGGTCTCGCGGAACGACGCACGCCAGCCGATCGGCCGCATGAACGTCGACCCGCCGTGGTGGAGCGCCACTCCCGGCAGATCGGTCGCCGTGTCGATCGCCAGAATCGCTCCGCGGAAGTCCTTCATCGCGTGGAACTCCCCGTCCCACGGACGGGCCTCACGTGACCTCCGCCCCGGCGGACGAGAGCGCCTCGAGTGCCGGAGACCACCCCGATCCCACGAAGCGGCCCGACAGGCGCCGATGCTCGACTCCGCTGGTTGCGACAACCCGCTCGATGACGATCTCGGCGTAGGGCGGCGCGACCTCTCCCCGCACCAAGCCCGGCCACTCGATGCACGTCACCCCATCGGCGGCCGCGATCTCGTCGACGTCGAGCGTCGTCAGATCGGCCGGTTCGGCGAGACGATAGAGATCGACATGCGTGAAGAGGCGTCGCCCTCGATAGTGGAGGACGAGATTGTAGGTGGGGCTCGTGACGGGTTCCTGCACGCCGCAGCCGAGGGCGACCCCCTGAGCGAGGGTCGTCTTTCCGGCTCCCAACGGACCCTCCAGCAGGATGACCGCGCCGTCCGGCGCGGCCTCGCCGAGTATCCGGCCCAGCTCCACGGTGGAAACGGCCTTGGCCGCGGTCGCGCTCCACGTGCGCTCGCGTGACGCCCGCGCGCGCGCTGTCACACCTCCTCGAGGCCGATCCGCTCGCGCAGCGTGACAGGTCGCCGAGTGGGGCGCGCTTCCTTTCCCCGCAGGTCGAAGAGCTGATCGCGCAGGATCGCGGCCGCGGCGAAGTCGAGTCGCTCGGCGGCCGCGCGCATCTCCGACTCGATCGCCTTGGCCAGCTCCTCGCGCTCGAGCTCTCCCGCCAGTCCCTGCATGCGCTCGCGCACCGCGCGCACGCGGCTCGCTCCCGTCCCTCCGCCGCGAGAATCGGCCACCGCCGTGGTCTGGAGGATCTGATCGCGGGTCTTGGTGACGCTTCGGGGGACGATCCCGTGGCGCTCGTTGTGCTCGGCCTGGATCCCCCTTCGCCGCTCGGTCTCCTCCATCATCCGGCGCATCGAGTCGGTGACCGCGTCGGCATAGAGGATGACGCGTCCGTTGATGTTGCGGGCTGCGCGCCCAGCCGTCTGGATCAGCGCCGTCTCGGAGCGGAGGAAACCTTCCTTGTCGGCGTCGAGGACCGCGACCAGCGAGACTTCTGGCAGGTCGAGACCTTCGCGCAAGAGGTTGATTCCCACCAGGACGTCGAACTCGTCGGTCCGCAGTCCGCGAATGATCTCCATACGCTCGAGAGCGTCGATGTCGGAGTGCATGTAGCGCACGCGGACGCCCATCTCATTGAGGTAGTCGGAGAGGTCCTCCGCCATCCGCTTGGTGAGCGTCGTGACGAGGACTTTCTCCCCTGCTTCCGATCGCGCGCGGATCTCCTCCAACAGGTCGTCGACCTGTCCCTTGACCGGTCGCACGACGACCTCGGGGTCGAGCAGTCCCGTGGGCCGGATGATCTGCTCGACCACGACGCCCCCCGACCTCTCGAGCTCGTAGGAGCCGGGCGTGGCGGACACGAACACGACGCGCCGCATGAAGGTGCGCTCGAATTCGCGGAACTGGAGCGGGCGATTGTCGAGCGCCGAGGGAAGACGATAACCGTGCTCGACCAGGGTCTCTTTGCGCGACCGATCGCCAGCGTACATCCCGCCGATCTGCGGCACGCTGACGTGCGACTCGTCGATGATCAACAGGAAGTCGTCCGGGAAGTAGTCGAACAGGCACGCGGGCCGCTCGCCCGGCACACGCCCGGAGAGGTGGCGCGAGTAGTTCTCGATGCCCGGGCAATGCCCCATCTCGCGCAGCATCTCAAGATCGAAGCGGGTCCGGGTCTCTAGCTTATGGGCTTCGAGCAGCTTTTCCTCCGCGCGCAGCGCCTCGAGCTGCACTTCGAGCTCCGCTTCGATTGCGCCGAGAGCCTCCTCGATGCGCGGCCGGGTAGTCACGAAGTGTTTGGCCGGGTAGATCGCCGCCCGGTCAAGCGTCTGGATCGTCGTTCCCCGCCACGCGTCGATCTTGGAGATGCGCTCGATCTCGTCACCCCACAGCTCGATCCGCACCGCCTGCTCCTCGTACGCCGGGAAGATCTCGATGACGTCGCCGCGCGCGCGAAACGTGCCAGGGGCGAACTCGAACTCGTTGCGCCGGTACTGAATGCGCACGAGCTCCTCGAGAATCTGCTCGCGCGCAAACGTCTGCCCCGACTCGAGGACGACCATAAGCTCGCGATACTCCCGCGGATTCCCAAGGCCGTAGATCGCCGAGACGGACGCTACCACAACGACGTCGTCGCGCTCGATCAAGGAAGACGTCGTGCGCAGTCTCAGCCGATCGATGTCCTCGTTGATCGTGGCGTCCTTCTCGATGTAGGTGTCGGTCGCCGGGATGTAGGCCTCGGGCTGGTAGTAATCGTAGTACGAGATGAAGTACTCCACGGCATTGTGAGGGAAGAGCTGTTTGAGCTCACCGTAGAGCTGGGCGGCCAGCGTCTTGTTGTGACTCATGACGAGGGTGGGCCGGCCCCAGGCGGCGATGACGTGAGCCATCGTGAACGTCTTACCGGTGCCCGTCGCCCCCAGCAGGGTCTGGAAGCGACGTCCCTGCTCCAACCCCTCGATCAGCTGGGTGATCGCGCCGGGCTGATCACCCTTGGGCGTGAGGTCGGTGACGAGCTGAAAGCGCGGCACGATGTCCGCGGGGATCACTCCGTCGCCGGGACCAGGGACGGAGACTCCTGGCACCACGCGACGAAGCGGCGGATCCCCTCCTCGAGCGGCGTTCGCGGAGCGAATCCCAAAATCTCGCCGGCGCGCCGGACATCGGCGTACGTCCGCCGAACGTCGCCCGGTGGAATGGGGCGGGGCGCAATCTGCGGCGACCGACCGACCTCGCGCGCGAGCAGGTCCACGAGCTCGGTCAGGCTCACCGGGCTCGAGTTACCGAGGTTGACGATCTCGTAGTCGAGCTCGCCAACCCGATCGACCGAGGCCACCACGCCCTCTACGATGTCGTCGATGTAGGTGAAATCGCGCTCCATCGTCCCGTCGCCGTAGAGCGGGATCTGCCCACCCTCCATCAGGAGGCGGGTGAACTTGTGGATCGCCATCTCGGGACGCTGACGGGGGCCGTAAACGGTGAAGAAGCGGAGGCAGACCGTGCGGACGCCGTGGACCATCCAGTACACGTGACACAGCTCTTCGCCCGCCTTTTTGCTCATCGCGTACGGCGAGATGGGACGGTCGACGCGATCGCCCTCGCTGAAGGGCACCTTCTCGTTGTCGCCGTAAACCGACGACGAAGACGCGAAGACGAGCCGCTTGCATTCCGCGCGTCGCATCGCCTCCTGTAGGTTCACCGTTCCGCCCAGGTTGACCGCCAGGTAACCGGCCGGGTCGGCGAGCGAGGGGCGAACGCCGGCCTTGGCCGCCAGATGGACGACGACGTCGTAGGACCCCTGCTCGAAGAGTCCTTCGACTGCCGCCGGGTCCCTCAGGTCACCTTCGACCAGGTGGAATGCCGAATGCTCCAATGAGGCGCCGAGATTCCGCTCCTTGATCGCCCGCGGATAGAAAGGATCGAAGTTGTCGAACCCCACGACCTCGTCCCCGCGGTCCAGAAGGGCCTCACTCACGTGAGAGCCGATGAAGCCTGCGGCGCCGGTCACCAAGACTCGCATGGAAGGGAATATAGCCGACCCCCCAAGGCTCTCCCAGGAAGTCGGCCGAATCAGGAAATGATCAGGAGTCGAAGACCTCGACGCCGCGCGGCGGGGCGAAGCGAAAGAGCGTGTCGTTCAAGCGGACGTTCCGCTCGAGCGTCGTGAAGGTGTAGGTCGTCACCACGCCGTCTTCGGCGCGCGTCCGAACGCGCCGCAGGAGCCCGGTGTCACGATCGACCCAGGCTTCGACCGCGGCGAAAGGCGCACCCTGTCCGCGCGGCGTCAGGTCGAGCTTGTCGGCGCTGTGACCCGATACGGTTTCGACGCCCACATAGCGGACCGCGTAGCGATCCCTCAGGTCGCGGAGGTACATGAGCGGGTTGCGTACGCCCGTCTCTTGGGCCGGCTGGCGGATCACCTGACCGGGCTGACTGGACGGGAGGTAGATCCAAACGCGCGTCCCGTCGTTGACGACGAGGTCGCCCGCCGGGTCGTTGTAGGCGATGCGGTAGCGATCGGGCGCCCGGTAGAGGATCGTACCGCGGCCGGTGGTGGTCTTCTCGAGGAGCGGGTTCTGCACCTCTTGAACGAACGACGCGCGCAAAGAGCGGAGGGCTGCGAGGGCCTCGTCAGCGCGGCGTGCGATCGCGTCGGGATCCTGACCGCGCGGCGCCTCGACCCGACCGTGCGTGACGGCCTCGGCCCGAAGCCGCTCAGTCGGCGGGGCCACCAGCGCGACCACGGCTAGCGCGACCAGGACTGGCGTTCTCGGAGCCGCGAGCGGAAGCCTCATGCGGCTTCCTAACCCCGCTTCCGGCGTGGAGTTCCCCGAACTGGGGCAGGCACGGTCTCGGCGCTCGAACCGACCCCACCGCGGACGACTCCCAGTTCGTGGGTTCCGAGATACTCCCGGCGCTCGACCTCCACGATCCCGTCGATCGATTTCATCGCGCCGATCACGCGGTTGAGATGCTCGAGGTCGCGCACTTCGACCACGAAAGTTCCCTCGATGCCCATCTCCGTCGCGGTGAGGTCGGCGCTCTTGATGTCCGTCGAGGTCCTGGACACGGCGCCCGCGACGTCGGCGAAGAGACCCCGACGATCCGTGCCGGTTACGATGAGCCTCACGACGAACGTTTCTTCACCCGAGGTGTCCCACCGCACGTCGATCTTGCGCTCCGGCGCGTCGACGAGGTTGAGCAGGTTCGGGCAGTCTGCGCGGTGGATGGAGACGCCCCGTCCGCGCGTGATGTAGCCCAGGATCGGGTCGCCCGGGATCGGCTGACAGCACTGGCTGAACCGCACCATCATGTTCTCGAAGCCCTGGATCCGAACGCCGGGCGAGTGGCCCTTGACCTTCTCGACCAGGCGCTCGAAGGCCGACGGACGGTGCTCTTCCGGCTTCTCCTCCGGGAACAGCGCGTTCCACGCCTGCGTGAGCGTGATGTCGCCACGGCCCAGCGCGGTGTAGAGGTCCTCGGCTCCGTTCAGGCGGAGGCCGGCGATGGCGCGCTCGAAAGCTTCGTCGTCCGGCTTCTTGACGCGGGTTCGGCGATACTCCTTCTCGAGCAACTCCTTTCCCAGCGCGATGGAGCTGGCTTGCTCCTCCTCCCGGATGACCCGTCGCACGATCTGCCGCGCCTTGGACGTGCGGACGAAGTGGAGCCAGTCGCGCGACGGGCGCTGACTGCTGCTGGTCAAGATCTCGATCGTGTCGCCCGACCGCAGCTCGCGATGGAGCGGGACCATGCGGCCGTTGAGCTTCGCCCCTGAGCATCGCATCCCGACCTCGGTGTGGACCTGGAACGCGAAGTCGATGGGAGTCGATCCGACCGGCAGCTGGATGACGTCGCCTTTAGGAGTAAAGACGAAGATTTCGTCCTTGTAGAGGTCGATCTTGAGGTATTCGAGAAATTCCTCAGGATCGGTCATTTCCTGCTGCCACTCGAGAATTTGATGGAACCACGCCAGCTGGTCCTCGACCGTGGTATCACTCTTCCCCTCCTTGTACTTCCAGTGGGCCGCGATGCCGACCTCTGCCACGCGATGCATGTCCCAAGTCCGGATCTGGATCTCGTAGAGGGTGCCACCCGGTCCAAAGACAGTGGTGTGGAGGGACTGATACATGTTGGACTTGGGCGTGGCGATGTAGTCCTTGAAGCGCTCGTGAACCGGCGTCCACAAGGTGTGGATGATGCCCAGCGCATGGTAGCAATCCCGCACGGTATCGGTCAGCACACGGATCGCCAACAAGTCGTAGATCTCCTCGTACGGCTTGCCGCGGGCCATCATTTTCTTCTGAATCGACCACAGGTGCTTCGGCCGCCCGGTGATCTCGGCTTCGATGTCGGCCGCCGACAGTGCCTCCAGGAGTGGCTGGGCGATCGCCGCGATCATCCGCTCCCGCTCACGGCGCTTCGCCTGGACCTTCTTGGCGAGCGATCGGTAGGCCTCGGCTTCGAGGAACTTGAAGGCGAGATCCTCCAGCTCCCACCGGATCGTCGCCATACCGAAACGATGGGCGAGCGGGGCATAGATGTCCCGTGTCTCGTGCGCGATCCGTAGCCGCTTCTCCTCCGGGAGGAACTCCAGCGTTCGCATGTTGTGAAGGCGGTCGGCCAGCTTGATCATGATGATGCGGAAGTCACGCGCCATCGCCACGAGGAGCTTGCGGTAGTTCTCGACCTGGCGTTCTTCGCGCGAGCGGAACCGGAGATGCCCGATCTTGGTCACCCCATCGACGAGTTGAGCGACTTGGGGCCCGAACTCCGACTCCAGTTCGGCCATGGTGATCGCGGTGTCCTCGATGACGTCGTGCAGCAGCGCCGCGGCGATCGTGTCGGTGTCGACCAGGTTCAGGTCCAGCAGGATGCGGGCGATCTCAGCGGCGTGCGCGATGAACGGCTCGCCCGACAAACGTTTCTGTCCACCGTGTGCCGACTCGCCGAAGTCGTAGGCGCGCTCGATCAGCCCGAGATCGAGGCGGTCATCATGGGGCTCGAGAACTTGGAAGAATCGCTTGCGATCCATAGAGAAAGAATACCGCGAAGGCAGGTCGTTTAGCCACGAAGCGCCGGGCTCCGACTCCGGCGAGTCGGCGCCACGGCGCTACGTGCTGATCGGGCAAGTCTCAGGCAGCGGCGAACTCGACCAACTTTTCCCTTTCGTTCCACTTCACATCGTAGCTCTTCGCCTTAGTGACCTTGACCCCGTAATTCGCGAGAAACTGACCGGCCGATACATATCGACGGGCACCTCCCTGCGGCGACTCGCGAAGCTTATAGGTCGCCTTGGTGGGTTTACTTCGCGGCTTGAGTCCCACCTTCTTGTTGTTCGGATCGAACATCAGCTCCACGTAATTTGCCCTATTGAAATACTGATCGTAGACAGAGGGGCTGATCGACAGGTCCCCATTTCTGAGGACACGCACCGTCGATTTTCCACCGGACGGACCTCGCTGCGGGACGTAGGTCTCGTAAGCCATTCCACCACCTCCAATGCGACTTCGTACCCGGTTTCAGGACTGAGGGGCTTGCGCGTTCTTCACGATATACCACGTTGAACGCGACTGCAATGGTGACTCTTCATTCTTTCACCGTGGCGGATGATCATAACAAGCCAGCGTCACGGAACGAGAAATAGGCGTCGGCACCAATGATCACATGATCGTGCAGCGGGACGTCGAGGAGACGCCCTGCCTCCGCCAGGGCGCGCGTCACCTCACGGTCTTCGCGGCTGGGCGAGGGATCTCCCGAAGGATGGTTGTGAGCGATGACGATCGCCGCCGAGGAAGTGGCCAACGCCGGCTTGTAGACCTCGCGCGGATGTACGATCGAGGCGTTCAGCGATCCGACGGAGACAACGAACTCGCGCACGAGCTCGTTGCGCGCGTTGAGGCACAGGGCCACGAACCGTTCGCGCTCGCGGTCCCTGAGCTCCAGCGCGAGGTGGCGCCACACCGCACCGGGGGTCGCGAGCAAGGGCCCACGGTCGCGCGACTCGCGGCTCAACCGACGCGCTAGCTCGAACGCGGCGGCGAGCCGCGCGGCCGTCGCCGCCCCCACCCCTTCCACGGCCGCCAGGTCGTGGATCGGTCGAATCGCCAGCCGTCGCAGACGCGGGTAGGAGGCCAGGACCGCCCGCGCAACTTGATCGGCGGACGCTCGCCGAGTCCCGGTGCCGACCAGGATCGTCAACAGCTCGACGGTCGAGAGCGCACCCGCCCCCAACCGCTCGAGCCGCTCGCGCGGTCGCTCCCCCGCCGGGCAATCCCGTATCGACACCCCCCGCGCCGACACACCGCAAGCGCAAAGCAAGACCAGGGCCATGGGTCGAAGGGAGGGTCACAAGTCGATGGAGGAGACCCTGCCGCGTTCGTGCGGCAGCTCAGGGGAGGCTCGCCGACTCTCCTACGAACCGACTGTGACGTGGACCTACCGGGAGAGCTTCTGCAGGAGCTCCTCGTTCGACCGGCTGTGCTTTACGCGATCGATCAAGAACTCCGCCGCCTCCACCGTGCGCATCTCGGTCAGCGTCCGGCGCAGCTGCTGGAGCTTTCCGAGCTGCTCCTCGGTGTAGAGGAGCTCCTCACGCCGTGTTCCGCTCGCCGTCACGTCGATCGCCGGCCAGACCCGTTGCTCGGCGAGCTCCCGCGCGAGGACGATCTCCGCGTTGCCGGTTCCCTTGAACTCCTCGAAGATGACCTCGTCGGCCCGACTTCCCGTATCGATCAGCGCGGTCGCGATGATCGTAAGCGAGCCGCCACGGTCGCCGACGACCTTGCGCGCCGAGCCGAAGAACCGCTTGGGCTGCTCAAGCGCGCCCGCCTCGATCCCGCCCGACATCGTGCGGCCCGTCGATCGCTCGATCGTGTTGTAGGCACGGGCCAGCCGCGTGATCGAGTCGAGCACCAGGACGGCGTCCTTTCCAGATTCGACCAGCCGGCGAGCACGCGCGAGCGCCATCTCGGCGACCTGAACGTGGCGGTCCGGCGGGAAGTCGAACGAGGAGGCGATCGTCTCGCCTCGCCCCAGGGCTTCAACCACGCGCTGCATGTCGGTCACTTCCTCGGGTCGCTCGTCGACGAGCAGCACGATCAGATAGGCGTTGGGATAGTTGTTGGCGATCCCCCGCATGACCGCCTGGAGCACCATCGTCTTGCCAGCCTTGGCAGGTGACACGATCAGCGCGCGCTGCCCCTTCCCCAAGGGAACAACGAGATCGATGATGCGATTGGTGACGCTGGCGCCGTTGTGCCTTCCTTCGTCCGACCCCAGGATCTCGAGGGTCAGCCGCTCATCCGGATGCGCCGCTCGCAGCTTGTCGAACTGGGGACGGTTGCGGGCCGACTCGGGCGGCTCACCGTTGACGACGGTGACGCTCTTGAGTGGCGGGAGCTTCCCCTTCCCCGGCGGGGGGCCGGCTTCTCCTTCGACCTCATCCCCCTTGCGGAGCTCGTACTGCTCGACGACCCGTGCGGGGACATAGACGTCTTCGGGGCCTGGCAGGTAAGCGTTGCGGAGGCTGCGCAGAACTCCCGCGCCCCCCTGGATACGATCGAGGACTCCGATCACGTGCCGGCTCTCCACTTCTTGCACCTCGGTTTCGGTTCGCGCCTCGCGACGCGCCGCGGGATCATGTCGACCGCCGGGACCGCGTCGGTTACGCGCCATGGCACTTCTTGTATTTCTTGCCGCTGCCGCAAGGGCAGGGATCGTTGCGACCGACCTTTTCCCCCTCGCGGACGTACGTCTCAGAAACGGTCGGAGCGGCGGGAGCCGGCGGAGTCGCGCCGGCCACTCCGGTACGTGTGGCAGCCTCCAGGGCGGACGCCGCACCCACGCCCACGGGTTGGGCCGCGGCGGCACCGGCCATCGCCGGCACGGCGGCGTGCAGCGCCACCTGCTGACGCTGGAGACGCTCACGACGGCGACGCTCCTCAGCCGTCAACGCTCCCGGCGGCAGCAGCCGGACGCGGAACAGCAGCGCAGCCGCCGACTGATGCAAATCGTCCATCATCTCGACGAACATCTCGTACGCTTCCTTCTTGTATTCGATCAGCGGGTCCTTTTGGCCCCACGCCCGGTACTGGATCCCCGTCTTGAGCTGATCGAGCTCGTAGAGATGATCGCGCCACTTCTCGTCGATCACGCTGAGAAGCACGCGCTGAACAACGTGCGGCGCGTCGTCCTGCCACTCCTCGAGGCGACGCTCCAGGCCGCCTTCCAGGTCGACCTGCACGCGCTCGACGATCTCGCCGTAGGTCGAGGGCAGCTCGTCCTCCGACGGGGCGCCGCCCTCCTCCGTGCTCCTGGCCATTCGGTCGAGCCAGTCGAAAGGCAGCAGGAACGTGCGCATCAAGTCGTCGCGCAGACCTTCCAGGTCCCAGCTATCGGCGTACGCCTCGGCGTCGACGTACTGAGCGACCTTGGCGTCCGCCGCGTCGGCGATCATCTCGCGAACTTCCGAGAGCACCTCGTCGCGTTGTCCTTCCAGCGCCCGCAGCCTGAGTCCGTAGATCACCTCGCGCTGCTTGTTCATGACGTCGTCGTACTCGAGCAAACGCTTGCGGATCTCGAAGTTGTTGAGCTCTACCCGCCCTTGCGCGCGTTCGATCGAACGGGTGACCAGACTGTGCGTGATGACTTCGCCTTCCTCGGCGCCCAGCTTGTCCATCACGGTCGCGATGCGATCGGAACCGAAGAGGCGCATCAAATCGTCCTCGAGCGAGAGGAAGAAGCGCGAGGTGCCGGGATCGCCCTGACGACCCGCGCGCCCCCGTAACTGGCGGTCGATCCGCCGCGCTTCGTGCCGCTCGGTTCCCACGATGTGGAGGCCCCACGGCATGTCCTCCTCCATCAGCTTGTCCAGCTGATCCCGCGACCACTCTTCCGGAATCTCTTCCTCGTGAATCTCGGGCCATTCCCGCGGCACGACGCCGGAACCGAGCTTTATGTCGGTACCGCGTCCGGCCATGTTGGTCGCGATCGTGATCGCTCCCTGCTGGCCGGCGCGAGCCACGATCTCCGCCTCGCGCTGGTGGTGCTTGGCGTTGAGGACGTTGTGTGGGAGGTTCCGCCGTTTGAGCAGCCGCGACAGCGTCTCCGACACCTCGACCGAAACCGTGCCTACCAGCACCGGCCGCCCACGACCATGCTCGCGCTCGACCTCGTCGGTGATCGCGTTGTACTTCTCTCGCCGGGTGCGGTAGACGACGTCTTCGTAGTCGACGCGCCGAACAGGCTTGTTCGTCGGGATGACTACGACCTCCATCTTGTAGATCTGAAAGAACTCGTTCTCTTCGGTCTCGGCCGTACCCGTCATGCCGGCCAGCTTGTCGTACATGCGGTAGTAGTTCTGAATCGTGATCGTGGCGAGCGTCTGCGTCTCGCCCTCGATCTTGACGCCCTCCTTGGCCTCGATCGCCTGATGCATCCCGTCCGAGTACCGGCGCCCCGGCATGAGGCGGCCGGTGAACTGGTCGACGATGAGGACCTTCCCGTCCTGGACGACGTACTCGACGTCCTTCTCGAACAGGGCGTAGGCCTTGAGGAGCTGGTGAATCGAGTGGAGGGTCTCGCTTTTCTCGGCGTACTCCCGCTCGAGGGCCAGCCGCCGCTCGTTCTTCTCCGACTCGGAGAGCGAAGGATCGGTGTCGATCTCATGCATGAGCTGTGACAGATCGGGCACCACGAACAGATTGGGGTCCCGGGGGGCGACCTTCTCGCGACCGCCGTCGGTCAGGTGGGCGTCGTGTCCCTTCTCGTCCATGGCGAAGAACAGGGCCTCGTCGAGCTCGTGGACCCGCTTCTCGCGCATGTAGTCCGCCTCGACCTTCTGAACCAGCTTTCGCACGCCCGTCTCGTTCAGCGCCTTCATCAGCCGGTTGTGCTTGGGCATGCCGCGCCGGGCCTGGAAGAGCTTGATCCCCGCCTCGTAGCTGCCGTCCTCCTCGCCGCCGTTCGCGAGCAGATCCTCGGCCTCGGCCACGAGTTGGTTGACGATCCGCGTCTGGTCGCGTACCAGCCGCTCTACCATGGGCTTCAGCTCACCGAACTTGGACGTGTCCTGTGTGGTAGGACCGGAGATGATGAGCGGGGTTCTGGCCTCGTCGACGAGGACCGAGTCGACCTCGTCGACGATGGCGAAGTGGTGATCGCGCTGAACTCGATCCTCGATCCGCACGACCATGTTATCGCGCAGGTAGTCGAAGCCGAACTCGTTGTTGGTTCCGTAGGTGACGTCGCAGGCGTAGGCCTCGCGCCTCTGGGGAGGCGTCATGTCATGCTGGATGATCCCCACGCTGAGGCCCAACCAGCGGAGGATCTCGCCGACCCACTCGGAGTCGCGCCGGGCGAGGTAGTCGTTGACGGTGACGAGATGTACGCCCCTGCCCTCGAGGGCATTCAGGTAGAGGGGCATGATGGCGACCAGAGTCTTGCCCTCGCCGGTCGCCATCTCGGCGATCTTGCCCTCGTGGAGCACGATGGCGCCGAAGAGCTGGACATCGAAGGGAACCATGTCCCAGACGAAGTCGTGGCCGGTGACGGTCCACACGCGGCCCAAGTTGCGGCGGCACGCCTCCTTGACGACCGCATACGTCTCGGGGAGCAGGTCGTCCAGGACCTCGCCCTCGGCGAGCCGCGTCTTGAACTCCTCGGTCTTGGCGCGCAGCTCGTCGTCGGAAAGCGAGCTCAGCTCCTCGAAGAGGGCGTTGATCTCTTCGACGATGGGCCACAAGCGCTTGCGCTCGCGCGCGTGCTTGTCGCCGACGAAGAATTTGAGGATCGGTTGTAGGACCACGCTTTTCTGGATCTCCGTCAGGGCGTCGACGACGCCCTCTCTCTCTTGTCACCTACAGGGGATCGGACCCACTCGGCATCGCCGACGAGGGTTACGGCACTTGGGTATGCAGGCTGTGGACTTTTGGCCGGCTCCTACAATTTAGGGGGTCCGGCGCCGTCCATCAACCGGGTCCCTCCGGAGACGGCCGGTAGAGGCCGTGCTCCCGGATATAGGCCTCGACCGCCGGGGGAACCCAGTAGCGGATCGAGCGGCCGTCGGCGACGCGCTCGCGGACAGCGGTCGAGGAGATCTCGAGACCTGGAACAGGTACGAAGCTCGAGCGCGCGCCGAAGGGAAGCTCTGGCGCCGGCTTCGCGCCCCGTGCGACCACCACGATATGCGCCAACCGTGGCAGCGCCTCGGCTTCACGCCAGCGGTCGATCTCGGCCAAGTTGTCGCGTCCGATGATCAGATACCATTCTGTTTCCGGCTCGCGCTGGTGCAGGATGCGCAAAGTCTCGGCCGTGTACGAGACCCCCCCGCGGTCGACCTCGACGCGGTCGGCTGCCAGGACCGGATCCCCCGCTACCGCGAGCTCCGTCATCGCCGCCCGATCGCGGGGCGAGGCCGCCGCCGTGCCCTTGAACGGATGGCTCGAGGTCGGAACGAGCAATACCTGATCGAGAAACAGCGCCTGTCGTACCTCGTGGGCTACGATGAGATGGGCGATGTGGGGCGGGTTGAACGTGCCGCCGAGAATTCCCTTGCGGCCGTTCATGGGCTCAGCGACTCGATTCCACGGCTGGCCCACGGCACCGCGGTTCGAGCGTCCTCTCCACCTCGCGGGTCGCCGAAGCTTCCGGAAACTGATCGTGCAGAACGCGTTGCATCTCCACGGCCTTATCGAGACGCCCCCACTCGCAGTACGTCCTCGCCAGGAGGGCGTACGCCGGCGCCAACCAGTCGCTGTCGGGGAAGTCGCGGATCACGCTCGTCAGGTAGAGCTCTGCGCCATCATAGACTTCGTTGTCGAAGTAGAACTCTCCGTTGATGTAGGCCTTCTCGGCCAGCTTGTTGCGCAGCTGGGAACGCCGCTCTTTCGCCTCCTCTTCGAAGGCGCTTCCCGGGTACTCGCGCAGAAGGCGGTCGTAGACGTTGATCGCCCGTTCGGTGTCCCGCTGGTCGAGCTCCGGCCTGAGCGACATCCGCTGGAAAGACCGGCCGGCCAGGAAGACCGCCTCGGCGGCTCGCTCGTGGCTCGGATAGTCGCGCTGAAAGTCGAGAAATTCCTGCGCGGCCGTGGCCCAATCCTCGGTGTCGTAATAGATCCGCGCGATCAGCCAGCGCGCCTCGATGATGCGCGGATCCTGCGGGTAATTGAACGTAAAGGTCTGGAGCGCCGAGATGGCGTCGGTGAATTCCTCGTCCTCGAAGAGCTGAAGCGCGCGCGCGTACTGCTCGTCGGCCGTCAGCACTTGCTCCGCCCCGTCGTTCGACGCGCAAGCCGTCAGCCATGCCAGAAGGACGAGCGCCGCGATGCGCGCTGTCCTTCCTCTCAACGCGACCCCCGTCCGCTCTGTCGTTCCCCTCGCTCGCGCTCCGCGGCGACCCGTTCCGCGGTCTCGAGCGGAAGGCCGAACTCCAGCTGCATGAGCCGGCGGTACGCCTCGATCGCGGCGCGGGAGCTCTGGTCGGGATTGCGCTCGACGATCTTCTGGTACTGCGCCACCGCCCGGTCGCGCTCGTCGAGTCGCTCCCACAGCCGAGCCATCAAGAGGTCCGCCTGGTCGAGCCGGCTGACGGGCTCGCCGATGCCGAGGACGCTCTCGATGTAAAGCTGTGCAGTCGCGTAGTCTTCGTTGGCGAAGGCGCGCTCGGCGAGGGTGAGGGCGCAACTTCCCAGCCGGTAACGGGCGTCGGCGACGAGCTCGGGATCCCCCGATTCGACTTCCAGGTAACGCTTGAAGTACTGCACCGCCGACGGGCAATGGCGTTTGCGGTCGAAGGCTTCGCCGAGGCGCACGTAGACGTCCGGCGGCGCCTGGTCCCCCGCTCTCGCCAGCCCCAGCAGATAAGCGGACATCGCGGCGTCGTAGTCGGGCCGCGCGAAGTAGGCGTCACCGAGGGTGAAATACAAGGGCCCCAGATTGGCGGTCGAGTCGCGCGCCTGGATCCATTGGATCGCCTGCAGAGCGGCGAACGTATCCCCTGTCGCTATCCACCGCTGGGCGTGGAGGTGATAGAGGGCGATGACCCGATCGCTGTACGACGATTCCTCCATCAGCAACCGACCGAGCCGACGGTTTGCCTCGCTGAAGTTCTTGGCCTGGAGGGCGAGCGACCCGGCCTTCATTCTCAACCGCGCGGGCACATCGTCGCCGGCCTCCGCCAACGCGAGCTCGTATTCGGCGGCGGCGTCGACGTAATCGCCCTGGGCGCTGTAGCGGTCGCCACGCTCTTCGAACTCACCGGCCCGAGGGTTGCAAGCTGCGACGAGAAGCGCGATCAGAACGGCTCCTCGGCGGCTCATCGGCGCGCCTCCCGCAAGGCCGGATTGAGCTCGGGGTCATTGTACATCTTGAACTGGCGGTAGATCCGCACGCGCTGCCGGCCTGCGGCGAGGTCGGCGAGAAGCGCCCGAAGGCAGTCAGCCAGGTCGCCGCGTTGCTCCTCGATCGTGGCCAGCCGCGACCGGCAGCGCGACCGGTGCTCCGCGCTTGCATCGCCGCGTTCGGCTTCCTCGCGCATGTGATACCGCTTGAGCGCCAGGATCGAAAGGCGATCGACGATCGACCCTGGTGTCTCCGAGTGAAGTGGAGCCTCGGCTTTCTGGGGACCGATGGCCTCGAGAAGCTGCTCGTCGATCCGTTCGATCAAGTCGTTCCGCTCCTGGTTCAGGGCGTCGATCCGCCGCTTGATCGCGGCGATCGTCTCATCGCGGGCGTCGGGCCTCCGCGCTTCGTCCTCTTCATGCCACAGACGGATGTTGACGATGTGCTCGCGGCCGATCGTGGCCGCCATTGCTGGCGGCGTCGCGAAGCCGGCGTGGGCCGCGCGGAGGTTCCTCTCGGCGCCAACGGCGTCTTCATGCCAGGCGAGCACCATCTCGTCGTCGAACGCGAGCAGAGTGCCGACGTCGAGCCGCCAGGCCCGATCCTCGTTCACGGTCCGTCACCTTTCTCGCGACGCAAGAAACTACACCCCAGAGGCGGCGGCGTGCCGAGGACGGCTATGGCCCGCGCCGTCCGGATCGAATGCGAAAACCCGGCCCATCCGGGCCCTCCGCAGCTGTCGGCAGCGGCGGCACGGCCTCGACCGGCTGGTCCGCAGCGATCCGCCGCGGATTGACGTCGTAGAGCCGGCGGATCTGGTCTCTGCCTCCCCGGCGGATCAGCTCGTCGCGCACGATGTCGAGCCACGTCTTTCCCCGCGCGTGGTAGTCGCTCGCCAGGACCCCTGCCCAGCCGCGGCGCAGGATCTCCCAGGCGAGCGCCCGCGCGTCGTGCCCGTGCGCCCCTGCGAGCGACGGGGCGTTGACCTGAAGCACCGCTCCCAGCGCCCGCCACGACTCCAGCGTTTGCTCGACGTCCAGATCGCGGTAGTGGTACCGCTCGACGTGGGCGAGGACGGGTACGTATCCACTCGCTCGCACGTGGCGGAGGAGTTCCTCCGAGTCGGGCGGGACCATCAGGCGCGGGAACTCGACCAGCACGTAGCCGCCGCCGTTCAAACGAACTCGCGGATCGTCGAGGTCGGGCTCGGCGACGGTCAGCATCACCTCCCGCCCCAGGTGGAGCTGGAGGTCTGGATGGCGCTTGCGGCACGCCTCGACAACCGTGCTCCACGCGGCCTCGACCGTTTTCTGAAACCGCTCGAAGAGCTCCCGACGGCCGACCAGGTGGACGTCGAGGTGCGGCGTCGTCACGACGAGGTTGACTCCCGCCGCCACCAACCGGTCGATCGCTTCCAGCGCTTCGGCACGATCCCGCGCTCCGTCGTCGACCCCCGGAACGAGGTGGCTGTGGATGTCGGCCAGCGCTATCGCCCGGGGGGGTTCGGCGGCGGGATCCGGGACGACCCGGCTCATCCCTCCGCCCGGATACGCTCGAGGTCAGCGTCCACCATCATCCGGACGAGCGCCTCGAAGCCCACGCGGGGCTCCCAGCCGAGCACCTCCCGCGCTCTCGTGGCGTCCGCCCGGAGGTGGTCCACCTCCGCGGGTCGGAAGCGCGCGGGATCGGTCCGCACGAAGTCCCGCCAGTCCAGCCCCACGTGCTCAAAGGCCACCTGGCACAGCTCGCGCACCGGATGTGTCTCGCCGGTTCCGACGACGAAGTCTTCGGCCTCCTCGCGCTGAAGCATGCGCCACATCGCCTCGACGTAATCACCGGCGAAACCCCAGTCGCGCTCGGCGTCGAGATTACCGATCGCGAGCTCGCGGGCTTTCCCCAGGGCGATGCGCGCCGCGCCGTTCGAGACGTGCCGCGTGACGAACTCGAGCCCGCGGCGACTACTTTCGTGGTTGAAGAGGATGCCGCTCACGGCGAACAGTCCGAACGACTCGCGGTAGTTCACCGTGATGAAGTGGCCGTAGACCTTGGCGACGCCATAAGGACTGCGGGGATAGAACGGCGTCTGTTCGTTTTGCGGGCTCTCCCGGACCTTGCCGAACATCTCGCTCGAGGACGCCTGATAGAAACGGATCGACGAATCGACGTGGCGGATCGCCTCGAGCATTCGGGTCACCCCCAGCGCCGTGTACTCGCCGGTCAGGATGGGCTGAGCCCAGGAGGTCGGTACGAACGACTGGGCCGCCAGGTTGTAGACCTCGTGCGGCCGCGCCGCTTCGAGCGCCTCGATCAGCGAGAGCTGATCCAACAGGTCCGCTTGATGCAAGGTCACGCGGTCCTTGATGTGGGCGATGCGCTCGTACTTCTCCGTCGATGCACGTCGCACCACCCCGTGAACGTCGTACCCCTTCTCCAGCAACAGCTCGGCCAGGTACGAGCCGTCCTGTCCCGTCAGCCCCGTGATCAGCGCCCGCCTCAGAACGCGACCTCCTTCATCAAGCGGATGCGGCTCGCGATCATGTCGATCGCGATGTCGTTGTGGCCGCCCTCCGGGACGATCACGTCCGCGAACCGCTTCGAGGGCTCGACGAACTCCTCGTGCATCGGGCGCACCGTGCTCAGGTATTGCTCGGTCACATTCTCGAGCGTGCGGCCGCGATCGCGGATGTCCCGCTGGATGCGCCGCAAGAGTCGTATGTCCGGCGGGGTGTCGACGTAGATCTTGATGTCGAGCACTTCCTTGATGTCGGGAAAGTGGAACAGCAGGATCCCCTCCGCGATGATGACGTCGCGCGGGGAGATCCTCACCGTCTCGGACGTCCGCAGGTGGTGGGTGAAGTCGTAGACCGGCTGGTCGATTGCTTCCCCGGATTTGAGTTCGCGCAGGTGGCGCACGAACAGCTCGTTCTCGATCGAGTCGGGATGGTCGAAGTTCCTGAGTGTCCGCTGTGCCGGCGCGAGGTCACGGAGATCCCGATAGTAAGCGTCTTGCTGAATGACGGTGGCCGCGTCGATGTCGAGCCGCCTGACGATGTTGTTCGCCACCGTCGTCTTCCCGGAGCCGGTTCCGCCCGCGATCCCGATGACGAGGCGCGGCACGAAGTCAGCGCCGGTCGAGTGAGCGGAAGTAGGCGATCGTCCGCTCGAGGCCCTCCCGGAGGGAAACCTTGGGCTCCCAGCCCATCACACGCTTGGCCAGCCCGATGTCCGGCCGCCGGACCCGGGGGTCATCCACCGGGAGCGGATGGTATTCAATCGGACCCGCGCTGCCGGTCAGCTCGAGCACGTTCTCGGCAAGCTCCAAGACCTTCTTCTCATTTGGGTTGCCGATATTCATGGGGCCGACGTGATCCGACATCAGGAGTCGGTATATCCCTTCGACCTCATCGTCGACGTAGCAGAATGACCGCGTCTGTGTGCCGTCACCGTAGATCGTCAGCGGCTCGCCGTCGAGCGCCTGCCGGATGAAATTCGACACTGCCCGCCCGTCATGGGGCCTCTGACGCGGCCCGAAAGTGTTGAAGATCCGAACGATCTTGACGTCCAGCCCGTGAACCCGGTGGTAGGCCATCGCCAGCGCCTCGGCGAAGCGCTTGGCCTCATCGTAGACACCGCGCGGCCCAACGGGGTTGACGTTTCCCCAGTATGACTCGGGCTGGGGGTTGACGAGCGGATCGCCGTACACCTCGCTGGTCGAGGCGAGCAGATAGCGCGCCCCCTTGTGCTTGGCGAGACCCAGCGTCTTGTGCGTGCCGAGGGACCCGACCTTGAGGGTCTGGATCGGAAGCTCCAGGTAGTCGATCGGACTGGCGGGGCTGGCGAAGTGGAGCACCGCATCGATGGAGCCGTCGACGTAGACGAAGTTGGTGACATCGTGATGGACGAAACGGAAGCGATCGCGGCCGATCAGGTGGGCGATGTTCTCGGCGCGCCCGGTGATCAGGTTATCCATCGCGATGACCTCGTGGCCCTCGGTGAGCAAGCGCTCCGAGACGTGCGAGCCGAGGAAGCCCGCCGCGCCCGTGATCAGGACGCGCATCAGATGTTCGGGAACGAAGCGGGAGCCGCCGCGCGTGCGGCGGTAGGCCGGCCGATGGAATGGTAGACGAATCCCATCGCGGCCATCCTCTCGGGATCGTAGATGTTGCGACCGTCGAAGACGACCGGAGTCTTGAGCAGCGACTGCACGCGCGCCAGGTCGGGAAAGCGGAATTCGTTCCACTCGGTCACGATGACCAGCGCATCACAGCCTTCGAGAGCATCGTAAGCGCCCTCGGCGTAATCGACCCGATCGCCCAGAATCCGCCGAGCGGTGTGGATCGCCTCGGGGTCGAACGCCGAGACGGTCGCGCCCGCCGCCAGCAGCTCCTCGATTAGCGCCAGGGCTGGGGCTTCCCGGACATCGTCGGTGCGCGGTTTGAAAGCCAGCCCCCATACGGCGAGGCGGCGGCCGGTCAGATCGTCGCCGAAGTGCGATCGGATTCGCTCCGAGAGGATCCGCTTCTGATCCTCGTTGACGCCATGGACCGCCTTGATGACGCGGAAATCGTAGCCCACCTCGTCGGCCAGCCGCTCGAGGGCGCGCACGTCTTTGGGGAAACACGACCCGCCGAACCCCACGCCGGGAAAGAGGAAAGCGGGCCCGATCCGGCGATCGGCTCCGAGCGCGACGCGGACCTGGTCGACGTTGGCTCCGACGCGGTCGCACAGGTTGGCGATCTCGTTCATGAACGTGATGCGCGTGGCCAGCATCGCATTGGCCGCGTACTTGGTCATCTCGGCCGAGCGCGGGGTCATGAAGAAGATCGGGTTGCCGGTCCTGACGAAGGGCGCATAGAGCGCTTCCATCATCATTCGCGTTTCGGCGTCATCGGTGCCCACGACGACGCGATCCGGCTTCATGAAGTCCTCGACCGCCGTTCCCTCTTTGAGGAATTCGGGGTTCGACACCACGACGAACTCGTGGTCCGATACCTCGGCGAGTGCCGCTCGGACCTTGTCCGCCGTACCGACAGGCACGGTGCTCTTGTTCACGACCACCCGTGGACCGTCGGCGTGACGGCCGATTTCGCGCGCCACCGCCAGTACCGCACTGAGGTCGGCGGAGCCGTCGACGTCGGAGGGCGTCCCCACCGCGACGAACAGGATCTCGGCGTGCGCCACCGCCTCGCCGGGCTCGGTGGTGAACCGCAAGCGTCCCTCGGCGAGGCTGCGATGAAGCAGCTCGCCCAGACCCGGCTCGTAGATGGGAAGCTCGCCCTTTCTCAGCCCAGCCACTCGCTCGGGATCGATGTCGCACAAGAGAACGTCGTTTCCCATCTCGGCGAAGCACGTGCCGGTCACCAAGCCGACGTAACCCGCTCCGAAGACACCGACTCTCATATCCGTCCGCCTCTCATGTTTGCCTGATTCTAGAGATGATGCCCGATGTCGATTTCCCGGCGACCAGATCGATCCGCTCGACCCGCCCACCATATGCCTGAACCTGTTGGGCCCCGACGATCTCTTCGAGCGAGTAATCCGCGCCCTTCGTCAGGACGTCGGGCCGGATCGCGTCGATGAGCGCGAGCGGCGTGTCCTCGTCGAAGAGGATGACGTAGTCGACGCACGACAGTGCCGAGAGGATCTCCGCCCGCTCCGTTTCGTCGAGGATCGGCCGCTCCGGCCCCTTGAGCCGACGCACCGAAGCGTCGGTGTTGAGCCCCAGGACCAGGCAGTCGCCGAGCGCACGCGACGCTTCCAGGTACTGGATGTGTCCGACGTGCAGCAGGTCGAAGCAGCCGTTCGTGAACACGACCGTCTGGCCGGCGGCTCGCCGCTCGGCGGCGATCGCCGCCGCCGTTTCCCGGTCGACGCGCTTGCGTCGGCCCGGCTCGTCACGCCACAGCTCGCGCTCGATCTCCGTTCGCGTCACGGTCGCGGTTCCGACCTTTCGCACCTTGATCCCCGCGGCGACGTTGGCCAGACGCGCGGCGACCTCGGGCGCCTCTCCAGCTGCCACGAAAGCGGTGAAGGCGGCGGCAAACGTATCGCCGGCTCCTGTCACGTCGAACACCTGGCGCGCGCGCGCAGGGATGTCACGCGGCGACCCGCCGTCGTATAGTCGCACACCTCGCTCCGAGCGCGTCAACACGAGCGCGACCAGGCCCAGTCGCTGGCGCAGGGCCTCAGCGCCGGCGTCGTCCCACGCCCCGCCGAGAAGCTCTGAAAGCTCGCGCTCGTTGGGCAGGAGGAAGGTCGCGCCACGGTACCGCTCGACGTCCGCGCCCTTGGGATCGACGACGATCGGAGCGCCATCGAGCGCGGCGGCGAGTCGCGCCACTCCGCGCGCGGTGACGACGCCCTTGCGGTAATCGCTGACCACCGCTGCGTCGCATTCCGGGGCGAGCCGCTCGAGCGCGGCTTCGAGCGTCTCGTGAGCGCGCGCTGAGCCGCCCTCGGGATCCTCGTAGTCGATGCGGGCGAGCGCATGCTGTCCCGCGTGGACCCGTAGCTTGCGGGGCGTACGACGGCCGGGCTCGATGACAACCCCCTCACCACTCAGGCCGTCGCGCGCGAGCTGGCTGCGACATTCGCCGCCCACGACGTCGTCGCCTACGACAGCCACCAGAATCGGCTCGCATCCCAGCGCCCGGAGGTTCCGGACCACATTGCCGGCGCCGCCCACGTAGCGATCCTCTCGCTCGAAGGCGACGACGGGGACGGGCTTCTCGGGGCTCAGACGATCGGCCCGCCCGAAGAGGTACTCGTCGAGCATCAGGTCCCCGTAAACGAGGATCCGTCGCGGTCCGAGGCGATGGAGCGCCTCGCGCAGGATCGTGACGCCGTCGGGCATAGCCAAATAAAATAGTAGCTGCAAGTATCGCAGCAAAGCCGCTCGGTCACACGGACGTGGGCCTTGCCGTTTCCTCGGGCGCACGGAGAGATTCCGAGGGCTCACGAAAGTCCGGCGGCGGTTTACGACAGGAGGTAACCGATGATCGAGCTCACCGATGCCGCCCGCGAGCGGATCCGCGAAGCCCTGGGTCGAACCGACCCTCCATGCAACGCTCTGCGAATCGAGGTCCGACTCGAGAACGGCGGCTTCGCGTACAAGATGAGCGCCTCTTCAGCCGAAAAGGCGGGACCGGACGAGCGCGTCATCGAGCAGGACGGATTCCGCCTCGTCCTCGATCCTGATAGCGCCGCGCGGATCGAGGGTACGCGGATCGATTACGAAGAGACGCTTCTGACGAGCGGGTTCCGATTTGAGAACCCCAACGTGCCCGATTCGCCGCTGTTGCCCACCGGCGCGCGCGGGGACCTGGAGGGCCCTGTGGCCGATCGGCTCCAGATGCTGCTCGACACCGAGATCAATCCCGCTATCGCCGCTCACGGGGGAAGGGTCACGCTGGTCGACGTGCGAGACGGCAAAGCGTTCCTCGCCTTCGGCGGCGGCTGCCACGGGTGCGGAATGGTCGACGTGACGCTGAAGCAGGGAATCGAGACGCGGATCCGTGAGGTGCTGCCCGAAGTCGTCGAGGTCGTCGACACGACGGATCACGCCAGCGGCGCGAACCCATACTATCGCTAGCCGAAACGATCGCGAATCGATTCATTACCGCGAGCTCAATTCGATCATCGCGAGGTTAATTCAAGGCGGTAAATCAATTCCAGGGCGAGCTGCCAGAAGTCGCCGTTCCCGGCGGGGTCGTTTTCGATGTTCTCGGCACGCGTCCAACTGACCCGCGCCCGTCCTTCGAGCCCCCACTCAGGTTCCACCCCCCAGAGCTCCAACCCGCCTCGTAGCTCCCTCTGGACCGTTCCACTCGGGAACGGCGGGTTTCCCGCTTCGATCACGCTTTCGAGCGTGCGGATGCTGCGCTCCCCTGCCCGGCGCCCGAGCGCATCGACTCTCAGCACGACCCCGGGCGTGAACCAATAGTCGATCCAGCCGTAAAGCTGATCGGCGTCGGGACCCAAGGAGCTCCCCAGCGGAACGCCGAACGTCGACCAGTTCGTGTTGAGCCCGCGGTGGAGGTAGGTGAACACATCCGCGCGAGTGTACTCGAGGCCTACGGAGCCCCCTTGCCACCCCACGGGATCCGCCCACCATGCGCCGCCGCGCCAAGCCAGCTGGTTGCCGATCCGGCGCCTCTTGTCCGAGTCGATGAAGAACTCCTCCACGAAGAGATCGCCGTAGAGGCGCCACCCCGGGAGGCTGAACACGGCCTCCACGTCGGCGACGATGTTTATGTTCTCCTGGTCGAGCTCGTCCTCCTCCTCCTGCGTCACGCTGAAAGGGATGAACGGGTTCGCAAAGCGGAATTCGAGGTTGCGGTCGATTCCGGTCACGATCGCTGCTTCGGACACCGCCACCTGGAGGGCGTCGATAACGCGCCAGTCGACGCGATGCAGGTAGAGGAATCGCGTCACGTCGAAGGGTACGGGATCCTCTTCCGATGGCGACGACCCCTCGATCGTATCGCCCACGGGGTCCAGTTGTCGGTTGGGTCGCTCGCGGCTGAGCTGCGAGACCAGTGCCGTGAAGCGAATCGGATCTGCGATCAGCTCGAGTCGGATCTGATCGAGGGCCGGGATCGAGTCCGAGAGGAACAGGGCGGTGGCCTGACCGGGACCCAGGGAGGTGGTGAATCGACCTACGGTAGCCCTCACGGGGCCGGCGACCGCGGTCAGGTAGGCATCCAGCACCTCGACGTTCGCGCGCTCCGAGCCGCGGATCCCGATGCGCGTGCGGCGCGTCGGGTCGGCCCGGATGTTGGTGTCGAAGACGTACCGCCACCCCGCGACAAACCGCCCCCCGTACTGGATCGCGAAGTCGTGCTGGAGGATGGCGCGATGGTCGGGGGTCCCGCGGTCCTCGGAGAAGGTCGGCGGAGCGAACGGCGGCTCGAAGCTCGCCTGGTCGGTCGCGAAGTCGCCCTGGTAGCGACCTGAGACTTGATTGTGGTAGACGATCGGATCTCCGCGCTCCTCGAGCTCGTCGGACGAGAGCGTCTCGACCCACTGCCGTTCCAGCGAGCTCAGCTCGGGCGTCGCGCTGGCGCGCGAGAGGACGGCGGCGATCTCTCCAGCGCGCCACGGCCGGTTGGCCAGCCAGACGTCCCGCGCCACCGCCGGCCGGCGAAGAATGAGGGCGTCGAGAAGCGGATAGCGCCAATCCTCCGGGGGCACGACGCGGAGGCTCTGGGCCCGGGCCATGGCGGGGAGAAGCAAGACCGCAGCCGCCGGTGCGATCCGAAGGAACCGCAGCAGCAAAGTCGCGCCGTTAGCGGACATCGACCCATCGCCGGGTGAGGGTGACGTACAGCTCGAGATCGAGCGGCTCCGCGACCTCTCCAGCTAAGTTGTTCGCGTTCTCGATCCTTCCGCCTTGTACGCGAAACCCCCCGTGCCCCACACCCGGCCATATCAGTCTGAGGTCGGCGACCAGCAGGCGTCGTCTCTCGGCAGGAACTCTCGGTTGGGTCGACGCCGCGGGCGCCTGGATGTCCACGTTGTCGGTGATGCGACCCATGCCGCGACGGTGGAATACCACGCCCAGTTCGGCCGATGCCCAGGCGCCGTCCAGGAGGCGGTCGTAGCGAACGGCGATCGCCAGGCGCTCGGAATCGGGCCCGAGGAAGGAGCCAATCGGGACTCCCCTCCTTCGCCAGTTCGTGTTCAAGCCGCGGTGGAGATAAACGAACCGCTCGAGCCGGATCCATTCCGCTTCGAGCTGCAGCCCTTCGGCGCCAAAGGGTTCGAGCCACCGAACACCTTGCTGAAATCCCTGCGTGTTCGCTCTCTCCCCGCGCAGACCCCGGATTACCTCACCGAGATCGGTATCGAGGAAGATCTCGTCGGCGAAGTACTCGCCGTAGAGGAGGGCCTGAAACGGGAGTCGCAGACGAAATTGACCGCCGGCGGCGAGGTTGATGTCAACCTCGTCGACTTCGTCTCTTTCCAGCTGGATCACGTTGTAGGGCAGCAGACCCACGGCGAACCGTAAATCGGCGTGTCGTCGAACGCCACTGACGAGCGCCGTCTCGTAGATCCCCAGGTCCAGTCTCCCCAAGCGGAAGTCCACGCGATGCCCATGCAGATATCGATCGACGATGGGGGGATCGTCATCCGGAATTGAGCTCGGGACTGTGTTGCCCATTCTGTCGAGCCTGCGGTTGGCGAATTCGTCCTCCAGGAAGGCGGAGAGGATTGTCGCGTGGGCGTACTTCCATCGGGCGCGGCCCAGGAAGCCGTCGAGCGAGGGGCCCGCGGCGGTGATGCCGAGGCCTCCTGTGAGGCCGTTCCCCCACTCCACGGGGAGCCGTCCCACCACCAGCAAGAGACGCGCATTTTCCCAGAGGAGGTAGGCCGAGCGGACCGCCACCGCCGCACCGTCGCGAGAACCACGAACATCGAACCGGTTGCGCGCGCTCGATAGGGCGCTTCCATCCACGAGTGCCGAGAGATGAGCGCGAGGCCAGTGCGCGCCGAATCGGAGTCGCGCCTCCGCACGTAAATCCGGAT